>JALHIE010000084.1 GCA_022840285.1 Porphyromonadaceae bacterium | reverse complement strand
GACAGAAATCGACCGGGACAATTCATCTTTACACTTCGATATCGGTTTTCAGCAAAATAACCGTGCCGAATGGTCGAAGTTCCATACGCATTACGGCAATCAAGCTCCGCCTCAAGTCAATCCCGACCTGGAATTAAGTTTCTCGTTGCAAACAATGTCCGTCAACTCCCGGTTGTCTTTCGGCAAAGATTCGCTCTGGACAAAAACAGCAGGTATATCGGCGGAAGTCCAGCGAAACAGGGTGGGAGGATATTCTTTTCTGATGCCTGACTTTGAAAGATATACCGCCGGAGCATATGCGGCAACCTCGTACAAGGTGTCCCCGGGACTGATGCTTACCGGAGGGGTGCGTTTCGATTCCGGGAAATTGAATATTCGCGGTTTCTATGACGACACGTTGGCCGATTTCCTGCAACTTGGCGGATATGATGCTGATGATGTCCGGTATTATGCCCGGCGTGCCGATGCCTTAAGAAAGAATTTTCATTCGTTCTCCGGGGCGCTGGGGGCAGTCTATGGTCCAAACCGCCTGAGTTCACTAAAGATAAACATTGGACGAAGCTTCCGTTTCCCTACGGCCAATGAGTTGGCATCCAACGGGGTACATCACGGGGCTTTCCGTCACGAGAAAGGAAACAACAGTCTGAAACCCGAAACCGGTTGGCAATATGACCTTGGTTATTCCCTCAAGAACCGGCGATTAAACCTCTCCATCAATCATTTTGCATCCTACTTCCCCAATTATATTTACCTGAACCCTACGGGGCAATGGTCGGTTTTGCCACATGCCGGACAGATTTACGAATATACCCAGTCCCGTGTGTTTCTGGCAGGCGGAGAGCTGGAAGCGGCCTATCGTTTTACCGAGAACTTTTTGCTGTCAGCCAATTGGGAATATGTTTACAACCGGAATATCGACAACGGTTATCCGTTGCCTTTTTCACCACCTGTGGATATGGTGTTGGCACTGATTTATTCCAATCACGGAAAGGGCCCGTTGATCCAGTATTCGGCCAGCCTGGAGAACCAAACCGTGTTTGCACAGAACCGTATTGCCAACAACGAGGAAAAAACGCCGGGAACGTCGTTGATCAACTTGCTTTGCAGCATGAACTGGAAGGTGGGTGATTTCCGCTTTTTTACCGATTTCCAAGTACAGAATATTTTCGATACCCCTTTTTATAATCACTTGAGTTATTACCGGAAGTTAAATATCCCCGAGCCGGGACGAAACATCCAGTTTATTTTGAAAATACCCTTTTAAATTAATCAAACAATGAAAAAAGTATTTTTTACAACAGTTTTAGCGATAAGCGCCTTTGTTTTCTTATCGTGTGAAAAAGAGTCGGTTGATGCCGAAAGGCCTGTAATTAAATTAATTGCTCCTGAAGAAGAGGAAGGCATCAAGCCCGGTTCCGATATTCACTTCGATGCGGTCTTAACGGACAATGTTGCCCTGAAGTCGTATAAAATCAATATACACGGAGCATTTGACGGGCACAGCCACAGTGCGACAATACGTGCAGCCGGAGAGGCTGTTGCTTTTGAAAAAACCTGGTTGGAAGCCGATTTTATTCAACTCGGAGACGAGCCGATTGCGGGAAAAAGAGAAGCCAGGATTCATCACCACCACATGGTGATTCCCGCAGAAATTGACGGGAAGCCCATCCGGGAAGGACATTATCATTTTACAATCTATTGCACGGATGAGGCAGGAAATGAGTCTTTTATCGCTCAGGAAATTGAAATATCCTCCAGTGCCGAAGAGCATACATACCATTAATAAGCGGTTTTTTAAAAAAGTAAGGAAGTGGGATCAATTCCCACTTTTTTTGTTTTATATTTGTAGAATCAATCATCGAATATCAAATTCATATAAGGGTGTTGAAATTTAATCCGGGAGAAACAGTTATTCTTTTCGTCCTGCTTTTCTTTTCGTCTTGCAATTTTTCAGGAGGGAGCGGGCAGGTGATGACGGTGAACGGGATAATCCCATCCGGCTCCGCAGGAGTATTTCTCACGCACGAGCATCTTCTGGTTGATTTTATCGGTGCTGACTCCCTATCCGCCGACAGGTGGAAGAGAGAAGAGGTCGTTCAAAAAATGTTGCCTTTCTTGCTGGAAGCGAAGGAGTCGGGTTGCCGGACCTTTGTGGATTGCACACCCGATTATTTGGGGCGTGATGTCCTTCTGTTGCAGGAGCTGTCGAAATTATCGGGCGTTAATATTCTTACCAACACCGGATTTTACGGGGCCGTGGACAACAAGTTCATCCCCCGGTTTGCTTTCGATGAAAGTGCCGACCAGTTGGCCGAAAGATGGATAAACGAATGGGAACACGGAATAGGCGGCACAACCGTTAAACCGGGGTTTATCAAAATCGGGGTCAATAGTACAAACTTATCGGGAATGAATACCAAGTTGATAACGGCTGCCGCCAAAGCCCACCTTAAAACAGGATTGGTTATCGCATCCCATACGGGCCCGTCGTCACTGGCATTTGAGCAACTCTCCATTCTGAAAGAAGAAGGGGTGTCGCCCGACGCTTTTATCTGGGTGCATGCGCAAACTGAAAAGGATTCCGGAAAACGTGCGGAAGCAGCCCGTCTGGGTGCCTGGATAAGCTTGGACGGGCTGAACGAGGACAACATTCCGGATTACATCAAGATGATAACCGGGATGAAGAATGAAAATCTGTTGCATAAAGTACTGCTGTCGCACGATGCCGGCTGGTACGATCCGGCGAAGCCCGGCGGTGGCGAAGTCCGGGGATATACGGCTATTTTCCGGGAACTTGTCCCTGCCTTGTTGAACAGTGGGTTTACCCGGGAGGAAGTGCAGCTTTTGCTGGAAGTAAATCCCGTGAAAGCGTTTGAAATAAAGATCAGAAAAAACACGAATAACGAATCATTAAAAAATTTTAAGCAATGAAAACTACATGGATCTACCTGTTATCAATTCTTTTCCTTGTTTCCTGCGGAGCAACGCGCCCGGCAAAAGTGAACGAATTGACCAACAAAGAAGAAAAGCAAGGATGGACACTTTTATTCAACGGAAAAGATTTTACCGGATGGCGCCAGTATAACGGGAACAGTGTGCCCGGCAACTGGACCATCGAAGACGGTGCCATGAAAGTGTTTACGGCCCCGAATGCACGGCCGGGACAAGGGGTAGGGGGCGATCTGATTTACTTCGCCAAAAAATTCAGGAACTTTGAGCTCTCCATTGACTGGAAAGCCGAAAAAGAAGCCAATTCCGGTATTTTCTACAACGTCCGCGAAGAAAAAGGGAGGGCCATTTACAGCTCGGCGCCCGAAGTCCAAATTCTGGATAACGAGAATGCTAGCGACAACAAAATAGACAGTCACCTCGCCGGATCGCTTTACGATATGCTGCCTGCGGATCCAAAGACCGTGAACCCTTACGGGGAATGGAACACGATTGTTATTCGGGTGGATAACGGCCGGGTTACCCATACGCAAAACGGGGTGAAAGTAGTTGAATACACCTTGTGGACAAAAGATTGGGACAGAATGGTGGAAAACAGCAAGTTCAAAAGTTTTCCCGGATTCCGGGAAGGCGTTTCCAGAGAGGGTTACATCGGGTTGCAAGATCACGGATATGCCATCTGGTTCCGTAACGTGAAAATCAGGGAGTTGTGATTTAGTACTTTATCCCGAACAAAAAATGTAGATTTGCGTTTGAATTAAAAGTATAATCAAAACCAAAAATACGTTCGGAGCAAACCGGCACGTAAAAAGAATTATCGTATGAAACGAGCATGCTAATTGTTCTCACACAAGACTATGATTAAAAGCGAGTTCCATACGATACATTTGAAAATAAAAGTTTTAATCGTATGAAATGGATAAACAGAAACGATAGCGAATCCAACTACGAAGACCGTCGGGGTAGAGGAGTGAAGCGGGGAGCTGCATTCGGCGGTGTTGGGATGATCATTGTTGCCATAATCGCCCTGTTGTTGGGGAAGAACCCTTTTCAGGCCATCGATATGGTAAACAGTGTGGTGCCCGGACAAACATCGGAAGAGGTGGTGGATCTTTCGCGCATGAACGAAAACGAAGACCTGAAAGTATTCACGCTTGGTGTTTTTAACAGCGCCAACGATGTGTGGACGGAAATTTTCAGGACTCAGATGGGTGAAAGTTACCGTAACCCGGTTCTTGTGAATTTTACCGACCAGACCACTTCTGCCTGTGGCGGCGCAACGGCTCAGGTGGGGCCTTTTTACTGTCCCGGCGATGAAAAAGTGTATATCGACCTCAACTTCTTTCACCAGTTGACACGCGATTACGGTGCCAGGGGCGACATGGCAATGGCTTATGTCACGGCTCATGAAGTGGGGCATCACGTGCAGAAACTGCTGGGTATTGTCGATCAGGTAAACCAATACCGGGGCCGTATCAGTGAAGCTGAATACAACAAGATCATGGTCAAGATGGAACTGCAGGCCGATTTTTTCGCCGGGTTGTGGGCCAATCAGGCCAGCAAACTGGGAATAATTCAACTCGAGCCGGGAGACTTGGAGTCGGCCATCAGCGCCACGACCGCCGTTGGTGATGATACCCTGCAAAAGGAGGCGATGGGTTACACCGTCCCTGATTCATTCACGCACGGAACGGCTGCCCAACGGACATACTGGTTCCGCAAAGGTTACCAGACCGGCGATATCCGGCAAGGTGACACGTTCAACGATCCGAGCCTCAGATAGATCCGTTACACGGCAAAATAACTTTCCAATTCTTTCAGGGTGTCCTGGGTGGTTTGGGTATCCCTCACCACCAGCCCTTTATCGAGAACAACAATGCGGTCACAGACTTCCGTAACGTGGTTGAGGTCGTGGCTCGAAATAAGCATCGTCATGCTCCTGGTACTTTTCAGTTCATTGAGCATCCGTTTCAGGCGGATTTGCGAAGTGGGGTCGAGCGCGGTGAACGGCTCATCGAGAACAAGGATCTGCGGATCGCTGAGAAGTGCGGCGGCTATCCCGGTCTTTTTCTGGTTCCCTTTCGAGAGGTCGCGGATGAGCTTCTTCGAACCCAAGATCTCGCCGTTAAAGAACTCTTTCATCGACTCTAAAAAGGCGGCAACATCGCCTTCTGATTTTCCGTACACTTTTCCCGTAAAAGCAAAATATTCCTCGGGAGTAAGAAAGTCGATCAGGAAACTCTCGTCGAGGAATGAACCCACTTTCGACTTCCAGTCGTCTTGACGGGCGACTTTTTCTCCGTCAATACGTACTTCGCCCGAACTTGCTTCAATCAGGTCGAGTATCAGCCGGAAAAAAGTGGTTTTCCCCGCGCCGTTGTTTCCGACCAGTCCGAAACTTTCGCCGTTCTTAATAGTTATTTCCGGGATATTTAAAACAGCCACGCCGTTGTATATTTTCTTGAGATCGGTTACTTTAATTACAGTATTTGCTGTAATTGGTACGGGTGGCGGCATTGAAACTGCGGTATGAAGGGTTGATTGAATTTCTTCAGTACTCATATTGTTGAATTTAATTATTTGTTAGGAATAAGTTCACTCTTGCTTTCTGAATCCTTCGCAAAGCGCGTATTTCCGCCTCAAAAACTGCTTTTCTGTAACTTTAAGCAGCTGTTTCCAGAAAACAATGCCGGCCAGCCCCAGCACGGCCAGGATGATGAGTGCGATGTTTTTAGCGGAGAACAACGAAAAAATACCGATTAATCCCATCGGAACAACCAGCAGGGGAATTATGATGATGAAGTTTTTGTAGCTTACCCCCTGCATGTTCATGGCAGAGCCTTTTGCCAGTTCCAGTCGTTTGGTATTGAACGTGGCTCCAAAGAGGTAAACGTGAATATTCACTCCTACGTTATACAGGAGTGCGACCGAGTGATTGATCAGAATATCCTTTCCGAACAGGAAATAAGGCGTGGTAAGTATAAAGGAGACGATGCTGAGCGACAGCAGCAGAAAATAATTGGCCTTGATGTACGACTGGGTATCGATATCTCTTGTCATCAGGAAATCGAAATAGGAGCCTTCCCAGTTGATGATCCATTGTCCGAATAGGATCATGCCGATGCCGGTAACAAAGATAGCGACGAACATCAGCATGGCATCGTTTTCTTTGTACATGTCGCTGGGATAAAACAGCAATCCGTATAGCAGAAAAAGCACAGCTGTGTAGAGCACGTTCTTGGTCCGTTTATGCCTTAACACAAGTTTCATCTCCAGGGAAATGATCTCACCGATTTTCCCGAAACGTTCCATGAACGTGAAGTTTTGAGTTTCTGCCTGCTTTCCGGTTGCTTTTTTGTCGAAGTTCTCGGGATAATAGTTCTGAGCGAAGAACCCTTTGTTCAGCAGGAAAGCTGCCCCGCTAAATACCAAGACGATGAGCCATCCCAGCCGGTTTTCGGTAAGGAAGCCGAACACCAGCTGCGATAAATCGAAAACGGAGTAGATGTTGAAATATTCCAATGCTGCCAGTCCGGCGACGATCAATAGAAAAGAGGCGATTCCCGTAACGGATGACCCGAATTTCCGCTTCAGGAAAGAAGCGAAAAGTGTGTTGAACCAGATCAGGAAAATGACGATCAGAACAAACCGGAACGCTCCGCCCAAACCGTATGCCGGATGAATACCCGTGACGGAAAAAGGTATGGCAAAACAAAGTGTGAGGTAGTTTGCCGGGTTAAGCAAGGGTTTGATCAATAGATAATTAACCAGCTTGCTTCTTTTCACCGGCAACACCTGATAGCTTTGCAGGTTAATGGTGCTCAACGGCTGAAACAGAAACCGGAAAAGCAATGCCAGGACAGTTACGTAAATCAGGATACCGTTAAACGTGAGTGCGGGATCGAGTTTCGGAGCAGCTTCTGCCAGGATTTTCGGCATCATAAAACCCAGAAGTACGAATATTACCAGGAAGTATACAGCGCTCAGCCCGACGAATATATTAACGATCAGGTTTTTATAATATCCGGGTGCGCGTACACTTTTCAGCCAATAGTGTTTGAAGAATGTTGAATACATATTATGGTGTTTCCACATATTCCAGTTTATTTTTTATTATTTTGAGCGTTTGTTGGCATTTCTCGGCTTCCGATTCATCGTTTGTGTCAAAGAGAAAAGCACCGGAAAAAGAATGCTTGGGAACTAAAATGATGTATCCTTTGTAAATCGTATAATGGCTGAATGCAGACCATTTGAACTCCAATTTCTTTTGAAAATCGCTGAATCTAAAAGCTTCTTCGAATATTTCAAACGTGAATTCCGAATTCACTTTCTCATATTCGTCGGCCACCTCTTTCATTATTCTGTTGTGTCTTCTCCAGGAAAAGAACCTAAGTAAACCAATTAAGCCTGCGATGCAGAGCGAAAAAATACCTGCAATGACGAAAGGATTGCTCGTTCCGTGATTTGTTCTTGTCAGTAATCCAAGACCAAGTAAAATAATAAAAGAGATTAGAAATTTTTTTGTCTGTTTTTTGTTCTTTTTCCAAGTGTAATCCCAAAACACCTTGTTGGAACGTATAAAAGCCTCTTTGTCGAAAGGAGAATCAAATACTATTGTGTCCATATATAAGCATAAGGCAATTATTTTTTTCCGAAGAATGCGCCGAAAATACTTCGGGTGATGGTTCTGCCGAGTTGCGAGCTTATTTGCCGTGTGGCACTTCTGCCCACTTGCTCCAGCAAATCGCCCACAATGCCCCGCTCCTCTTTTTTCCTGCGGGCTTCGGCACGTCTTTCACGTTCGGCTTCCGCCTGTAATCTCCGTTCCTCTTTTTCCAGGCGGATACGCTCTTTTTCGGCTTCTGCCCGCTCACGTTCTTCGGCGAGCAGTTCCTGTTTTTGGGAAAGAATTTCGAAAGCGGATTCCCGGTCGACCAGTTTCTCATACACTCCATAAATGAGTGATTGCTTCATTATCTGGTCCCTTTCTCCTGCCGTAATCGGTCCGATCTGGCCTTGCGGCGGCAGGATATTGGCGCGCTGCACCATTTGGGGCGCACCTTTTTCATCGAGGAACGACACCAGCGCCTCGCCTGTGTTCAGTTGTGTGATGGCCTCTTCCGTGTCGAACTTCGGATTGGCCCGGAACGTGTTGGCCGCCACTTTTACCGCTTTCTGGTCGTTGGGCGTGTAGGCGCGGAGCGCGTGTTGCACCCGGTTGCCGAGTTGTCCGAGAATGACGGGCGGGATATCGGCGGGGTTTTGCGTGCAGAAATAGATGCCTACCCCTTTGGAACGGATAAGGCGGACGATCTGTTCTACCTTTTCGAGCAACGGCTTGGGCATGTCGTTAAACAGCATGTGTGCTTCATCAAAGAAGAAAACCAGTTTAGGCTTGTCCATATCGCCCACTTCAGGCAAGTTGTTAAACAGGTCGTCGAGCAGCCAAAGCAGGAAAGTGGTATACACCCGTGGGGAGTTCATCAGTTTGTCGGCAGCCAAAATGTTGATTACTCCTCTTCCTTGCTCCGTTTGCATAAAATCGGTAATCACCAGTTCGGGCTCACCGAAGAATTTGTCGGCGCCTTCGCTTTCCAGGCGTAGCAGTGCGCGTTGTATGGCGCCGATGCTCGCCGGAGAGATGTTCCCGTACTCGGTGGTGTATTTTGCCCGGTTGTCCCCTACGAACTGGATCATCTTTTGCAAGTCTTTCAGGTCGAGGAGCAGCAGGTTGTTATCGTCGGCAATTTTGAAAACCATAGTCAGTACCGCTCCCTGAGTTTCGTTCAGATGCAGCAGCCTT
Organism: Porphyromonadaceae bacterium; assembly: GCA_022840285.1. Lineage (GTDB taxonomy): Bacteria > Bacteroidota > Bacteroidia > Bacteroidales > Dysgonomonadaceae > Petrimonas. The sequence continues at coordinate 7,693 of JALHIE010000084.1, read as the reverse complement.
TCGAGCAGCATCGGCCCCATTTCGGTAACGGTTGTCCGCACCGGATGCCCCTGTTCGCCGAAAACGTCCCAGAACCTCACCGGGAAGCCTTTAAATTCAAATCCTTTTTCGCCTAACTTATAACCGTCCACGCGTTTGGCAACGCTTTCCTTGTTTCCGCCTGTTCTGGCCACGCCGGAGAGGTCGCCTTTCATGTCGGCGGCAAAGACGGGCACTCCCATTTCGCTGAATGTTTCGGAAAGTGTTTGCAAGGTGACGGTTTTTCCTGTTCCTGTGGCCATTTTGGGGATAAGGCAAACTTCGGCCTCGTCGTTGATGGCTATAAAAGCGCGTTTGCTGTTGTCGAACATAGGTTTGTAAAGTTTTAGCAGGTATGATGGACAAAGTTAAGGAAATATTTGGAAAAGACGCGTGAAGTTCCGGGAAGAATCTTCTTCAAACAGCTGTGGGTTATTTTTTTGGCTCAAATACAACGGTTGAGTCTTCAGCAATCCTGTTCCCAAGCCGTTCAGCCAGGTTGTCAATATCGTTGCTTCTTGCGATCTGTTTTATCCATCTTTCCGGTATGCTGTCGACTCCATAAAGTAATCCGGCAAGCGCGCCAGTTACTGCCCCGGTAGTGTCTGTGTCCTCTCCCAGGTTAACCGCTTTCAAAACAGCATCACTGTAATTTTCAGTTGTCAGTAGACACCAGATGCTTGCTTCTAGCGTATGCAACACATACCCGCTGCTTTGGATATTTTCTTCTCTTTGTTCGTATATGTTATGTTTCAGCAACCGGTCAAACAAAGCTATTTCAGCCGGACTGACTGGAAGTGATACAAGGAAAGCTGTGATTTTGTTTTGCAGGTTTTTATATGCTTCAAACTTGTCTTTTCGTGCAATAAGTTTCCGTGCAAATTCAAGGTAATAAAAGCAAGCAATCACTGAACGAATGTGTCCGTGAGTAATTGAAGAAACACGTTTGGTAATTTCATATCGTTCATCAACAGGCTTATCCAGTAGGTAAAAGAGCAAAGGTGAAATCCTCATCAAGGAACCGTTACCGTTGGATAAAGCGTCATATCCACCGGCAAATTCCGGTTGTACTCCTTTTGTCAATCGTTTGATGGCCAGTCGTGTAGCAGTTCCGATATCAAAAACATCTCCCCCCGAAGTCCAAAAGTTTTCATTCATCCATTTCACAAAGTTTTCTCCAACCGTGTTTAGATCAAAATCGCTCGTCAAAGCCTCGGCAAGGCAAAAAGTCAGTGAACTGTCGTCCGACCAGGTTCCTGCTGGTTTATTGTAGGTGCCGTAACCAACCATATCGGTAACCGGATTTTTACGGATTTCCTCCCTGCTTTTAAACTCAACCGGAACGCCAAGAGCATCACCAACGGCTACACCAAAGAGTATGGATTTTATGCACTGGTTAAGGTACGTCCGATCGATCTCTATCTCCTCCGGTAAGGTAACCGTTAGATTTTGAGGGGTGGTTTGCTTTTCTTTCATTTTTCATTACAACCGTTTATCGCCGTATTTGTCCTATTTACCTTGATTATAAATCATCGTCTATCTGAACATCCTTATTTTTTGATTCGCGCCTTAATAATACGGATGGTTGTTGTTTTGTCAAACCAAATTATTTATTATAAACGCTTAAATCCCATTTGTCTGCCCATTTCAAATGAATCCTATCATTCTCAAAGTTAATGGGAAGCCATATATAACGACCATCAACGGGATTTTCAGGCACCCATCGATCAGCCATGAAAATAAATGCATCATTTTTTCCATGAACTGCAAGGATATAGGTGCTTTGTGAATGAAAGGTAGTTAATGAATCCTGACCCAAACATGGATTTCCTAATTCTGTCCATGGACCAAAAATGTTATCAGCACTGGCCGACCTGGCGGGATTTGGAGCCCATCCGGTACAATCGGAAGCGATAAGAAAATATTTACCTTTACTGGTTTTTAGAATGGTCGGGGCTTCCATGTATCTGTTGCTAAAGAATCTGGCGTATCTGCCTGAATGAGATAGGTAATCGTCGCTCAGTTCAGCTATGTGCAGGGTGCTGTTCTCTTCGGAAGAGTACAGGTGGTATGCTTTGCCATCATCATCTACAAACAAATTCATATCGCGAGCCATTTGTCCATTCTTATAATCACGTCCCAGAATATTTAACGAATCTACATGAGCAGGCAGACAGCCTAATCCTCCACAATACTTACTTTTTACGGTATCTGAAACAGGACGTTTATGATATTCCTGAACATTGAGGGGCCAGGTGCCCTTGTTTGGTCTTACCGACTTGATGAAAAAAAATGGTCCTATCGGATTGTCCGCCACTGCCACACCCGACCTGGCAGCATCATAACCTTGTCCTTTAAGTTCAAGGTGAAACCACATGACAAATTTTTTGGTTTTTGTGTTGTAGATAACTTTGGGTCTTTCCAGAATGCACCCCTTGGTAATATCAGATGTTGAATCTGTCTCGTTTACTTTTAATGCTATGCTTTCGTCAGTCCAGTTATATAAGTCGTCCGACGAATAGACATGCACGCCTACCTGCGCTTGATTACCTGCCTCTCCGGCAATTTTGTGTTCTCCATACCAGTAATATTTCCCATCATGATAAAGTATTCCACCCCCATGAGCATTGATATGTACACCGTTGTTATCCAGCCATTCTTGACCGGGATTGAATGCATTGTAAGATGTTTTAGGGGTATTGCAAGAAAAAAGCAATGCTGATGTCAACACCCAATGAAGTAATTGTTTCATATTTTGTCACTTTTTTAATTCAGATTCTGATCGATTGTTAGCAGGATACCTCCCTTGAATAACCAGTTGTCGCAGTTTTAATACCGTCTGTTTAGCGCAGTTGATTTATGCTTTTAAACCTCTTGCTTTGATTTCACTCGGTAAAATACAGCTGTATACGAATTTATTAATAGGTGTCTCTATTCCATGTTTTTCTCCAAATCTGACAACTGTGCCGTTTTGATATTCAATTTCTGACGGTTTCTTCTCCCAAACATCTCTTGTTAACGAAGCTGTTGAATCATAGGGAAAAGAGTCTATGAATGCCACTGCCTGATCGACAAAGTCAGTTTCGATACCCGCTCCAATTTTTTGGGATAGCAGAAATATCTCTTTGAGTAAATCAATCATTAACCGTCGGGTTTCTTTCATTGACCTTAATTCTCCGTAGGTAGTGTTTGAAACTGCTAATAATCCGCTCACACAAATCGTGATGAATTTTTTCCATAAATCTGCTTCGATATTTTCGGATATTTTTGATTCAATTCCTGCGGTTATAAATATTTCTTGAATTTTCTCAATCCTCTCTGTTTTCGATTTATCAAGCTCTCCAACTATAATCGCAGGCGTAATGCCAATGTGATGAATTACTCCGGGAGAATCAATTTTGCTGATAATTCTGCACAGTCCTCCCAAAATGTGTTTTTTGTCAATGCTTTCCGACAACTCTTCAGACGCTAAAACCCCGTTCTGTAATGGAAGAATCACAGTGTTATCTTTTAATATCATCTTTATATTATCCCGAATCTCTTTGATTTGCCATGCCTTAACACCAATAATAATCAAATCGGGTTTATCAATCTCCGTAATCTTGTCCGTCGCTTTTAAATTATCAACTTTAAAATCGCCAAGAAAACTTTTAATAGTCAATCCGTTATTTTGAATTGATTTTAAATGTTCCCCCCTTGCAACAAAAGTCACATCATATCCGGCTTGAACCAGTTTTGCCCCAAAATATCCTCCAACTCCTCCCGTACCTATAATAGCTATTTTCATCTATCTATTGATCAAAATGTTATGTATGCAAATGTTTATATCAGCGTTCGTATATTCAGCAGTGAAATTCTTCGAGTACAGTTCGAGATAGGGAGAGGGATTACCATCATGCCATGCTTCGAGAGCGGCTCTCTCCAAATCAATAATTGTCTCACTAATGGTACGCTTTTTCATGTTATTCTATTTTTTTATACTGAATCAGGCTTTCATTTGTATGAGTCTTCTCCCTATTAAGACAGAAAAGACAATCCAGGGGACAAGAGAGAGTAATGAACAAATCAAGCCCAGGGTCCCTGCTGTCGAGGGAATTATCATAAAAATCCCCGCAACCAGGCCCCACGTGGCTGAAGATCTCCCGAAATCCCTTGATTTATACATTGTCATGGAAATCAAAATGAGCGTAATGGCATTAAACACATAATACACATCAAATGCCGTTCCTTTATATCTTGCTATCAAGCCTTGCCCTACCGCCAGCAACTGCTGTTTATACTCCATTGATTCCGTGGAGAAATATTGTTTGCTGATCGATAACATTTCAAAACCAACGGCAGATACATAATAAACTGCAATTCCTGTTAATCCGATTATCGTGGCGATAAGCATATTGGTGAAATTCACTTTCCTTAATGCTGCAAATAACCCAAGGTATACCAGGATTAAAATCCCGTTGTTTATATAGTACAAGAGATCAAGGCTCAACAATCCAATGAGCCAATTTTTTCGGAACAGTTCAAAAAATCCCGTTGTGGTTTCTGGGGGAGGAAATAGGGCAAAAATAACCAGTTGTATCGGTATTATTAAAACGATTACTATAGCTGCTACTCCGCCAACCTTGTACAACTTATTCCAATTTAACTCTTCGTTGAACTTGTATTCTGGTTCTTCCATGGGTGTTTTTTTGTTGTCATTTTGTTTTTCCCTTTTAACATTTCCTTTTTTGCGAAGTTCGAATTTACAAATTTAGCGAAGATTTTCTTACAGAGACGTTTTTCCCGCTCTCGAAAAACCGATGTTAGCAGTTCTGCAATTTATCTATTCAAATACTCTTTTGCGGTCAAAACAGGTAGTTTCGCCGTTTTAAAGTCTTTCTTATTTCGAGTTATGATGATTTCTAATTTATTAACTAACGCTGTATAATACTGAATTGCATCTTCAAAATCTATAAAGTCGGAAGATAGAGCTAACTCCAATATTTTCTCATCAAGAGGTAAAATTTTCACGAGAAGTTTAAGCTTTATCAAGACCTTACGTGCTTCATCAGCATTTAATTCTTTGACAAGTAGATAATGCGTATTTGCAAAAGTCAGGGATGAGATATGAAGTTTTACTTCGTTTTCATCTGCGAGTGTGAACAATTCTTGGGCTTCCCGGTAAAAATCCTTTCGTTTTGCAAGCAAATCAATTACGATATTCGTGTCTACGAGTAATTTTTTCATCACGAATATTTTTCAGATAAATAATCACGATAACGTTTCCGCTCATCGACGCTCGATGAGATAACCCCTGTTAAACTGTCTACAAGTGGACTTACTTTAATATCATTCTTATGAGAAGCATTTATGAGAGAACTTAGATAGTTTTCAACAAGTTTGGAGAGACTCGATTTATTCTCTTTCGCATAGGATTTTGCTTTCTCAATCACGTTTTTATCCAAGTTTAATGTCAGCTTTGTATTCATTTTCCATATGCTTTTTCTACGTGCAAATATAAATATATTTTACGTATGTTGCAAATCATATTTAATTGAAATCCGCTCTCTTACCTTTGTCTCAAGCAAAAGCAAAATGATTACGACAAAAATTGCAATCGTATCTAGTATCAACTGTCTAAAACTACCATTATTAACCAAGCGGTAAACTTCACTTTTAAAAGTAATTTCGTGTCATCCCATGCCTTTTTTTCTGCCGCCTAACGTTTAGGGTTCGGCGTTCGGCTTTCGTTTCAAGAATCTGGCTTAGGGCTTTTTGAGATAATCAGTCTCATCAATCCAGGAAACCATCGTTGCAACCATACAAATACTTTTCCATGGATAGTAAAAACGTAATTTCTTCTTCGTTTCAAAATAGCTTTTACCATCACTTTTGCAGCTTTATCAGTAGGCCACATTAAATTTGAAGGCCGTGGATCTGGTCGCTCAGGATGCCAAACTCCATCATTATCCATCTTTGCAATTTCCGAAACTACAAATCCAGGATGCATCGTAGTACAACTTACGCCAGTACTCATTAACTCAACCTGTAATGTCTGACCGATAGAATGTACGGCGGCTTTTGAAGCCCCGTATGCACCCAAATTAGGATTAGGAAGATAGGCTCCCACACTACCCACCAAACCAATCCGTCCATTGTTTTGCTTTAAATGTGGCAGGGCATATTTAACTGTTAAGGCTAGACCTGTGACGTTGCCTTGTAATTGTCTATTCCAATCTCTGGCCGTTAGCTTATCTATACTTCCAAAAACACCAAAACCAGCATTGGCTACTACGATATCCAAACGACCCCAAGTTGCAATAATATGTATGACTGCATTTTCAATTGCGGTTTCTTCAGTTATATCACACGGAATCACCAATGCTTCCCCACCTGACTGCTTAATCTCGTCTGCCACCTTATCCAAGAGTTCTTTACGTCTGGAAGAAATGGCTACCTTATATCCTAATCTTGACCATTCAAATGCCATTGATTTGCCAATCCCAGAAGAGGCACCAGTTATCCACACTACGTTTTCTTTTTCTTTTGTCATATCAATAATTTTTAGTTTTAAAAGGTTGTCCACAATCTGGAACAACAGGTTCACAAAGTGAAAGAAGTACAACAAGGTTGGCTTTTATCAGAAGATCAGAAATATTCTTGCGTTCTAAACTGAGTTTGACCGCATTCTCTTTGAATGCCTTGTCAAAATGTGTTCTTTGTTTTCTCGTATTACACAAAAATAAGCTTTTGTGCTTAACTCTGTGTCCCGGCTAAGCTAGTAATTCCAATATTTTTGCTCCTCACTTTTTAAAACTTCAATTTTATCTATCCAATTTGGATTTATGGAATTTGGAATTAAGTCTAAAAAATATTCAGTTTTGTCCATTATAATCACAAACTTGGGTAACGAATCAAGAGGCTCGTTATTTATTCGAACATTTATATCATTCTTATCCTGTCCGTAAGCTAAAAGTGAAAGCGAAAAAATCAGTATTGAAAATATGTATCTCATTTGCTGTTCTGTTCGGTTTTCTAAAATTGGCTACAACGGTTAAGCATATGGCTTGTGGCGGTTTTAAAAGCGTTTATCTTTCAGCATAACACAAAAGTAGATATGTCTCGAAAACTTTGATTTTACCACTTAACCCGCCATAAGGCTATATACCGTGTTAGCGGTTCGCTTTGCGGTAGCCCCTGTCGAATCAACAATGCGTTCACGCTTTCCATATTGCTCAACACAACAAGTTGTTCCAATGTGGCGTAATCCCGTATATTTCCTGTTTTGTCGGGATTGCTGTCTCGCCACTCTTTTGCGGTAATTCCGAAAAGGGCAACATTCAGCAAATCGGCTTCGTTGGCATAAACAAAACTTGCTTGCTGTTTGGTAATTTCTTGCGGAATAAGGTTTTCTTTGATTGCATCCGTGTGAAATATCGCGCAAGGTGAACGTAATCAAACTTGTTTGAATTGCTGAACCGCAGCCGATATTATGCAATTTGGTAGTTTATTTTGGCAAGGGTGCGTTGCAGGTTCCACTCTAATTTCAGTCGGTTGTTTTTTTCGTCCTTGAGACGTTGAAACTCATTAACCAAGTAGATTTGAAATTCGGGGCTTAACCACATTGCAAAGTGAAATGCAATATCTTTATGTGCATACGTTCCGCCGTATCTTCCTGCTTTTACGAGCATTCCTA
>JALHIE010000197.1 GCA_022840285.1 Porphyromonadaceae bacterium | reverse complement strand
TTAATCAGGAACCTGTTGTTTTCAAGTGGAAGTATAAAATCGAAGAAGAAAAAATAGAAACAATTCAAATGTCAAGTTAATTTATGAACGAACTACTAGTAATAGCGATAAGGAAATACTGATTTGCCTGCGATGGTTGAAAAATACCCATGCCGGGACAGGCTTTATGCACGAATCGTTTGATAGGGATAACCCCGATAAATTCTCCAGAAAATGGTTTGCCTGGGCCAATACCTTATTCGGGGAAATGATACTGAAAATTCTTGAAGAGAAACCGTTTTTGTTGAGTAATATGATATAAGCTTAATTCAAGACAATACATAACCTATCTAAAATCTACAAATATGCTTTACAACGTAATGCTATCTATTATGTTTTCGATATTATTCCTCAATCTGTCATCGGGTGAGAATAACAGAACAACCTTTCAAAAAGACAGCATAAAAAGTTCTTTGATTTCAAATGTTCAGGTTCATACAGCGCAACCTGAAGTTGTGCCCCATGGCTTAGTGCATCATGCAAGACAGTATTTGGATCGGGATTACGTGTGGCTAAACATTCCAAAAGAATTTTATGGCGCAACTTTAATCGTCACTAAAAACGATAAAATGACGAGGGACGATGTTCTTTATATGCAATTCGAAATTGACAGGCGAGCAGATATTTATGTGTTGTATTGTACAGGGTTGGAAACAAGGCCGGTCTGGTTGTCAGAATGGGAAGATACCGGTTTGAAATTGTTCCGAACCTGGGGAACGGAAGGGGAAAAATTTCAAGTATACAAAAAAACATTCAATAGCGGTAGTGTTCTATTTTTTGGTAATCGCACGAAAGGAGAACCCGGAGGCGTGGGAAAATGCATGTTCTCGGTTGCCATTGGCTCGAATGAAGTAAAAGTTAGCAACCTGAAAATATTCCGGTCGAATGTTGTGGACTCAGGCTTGGAAATTGGAGCGAAACAATATTTGAATGAGGACGATATTTTTGTTGAGTTACCTCACTTCCTGAAAGGTCAGACTTACATTCAGTTGATGCGAAAAGAAAATCCATTAGATCCTGCGGATAAAAAATATTTGAGTTTTGATCTTGGGCAGGATGCAATGATATATGTTATTTATGATAAAAATTACACATCACAGCCCGATTGGATAAAAGAGTTCACTGATACGAAGCAATCGGTGATCACCCTGGATCATTTGGGTATATCAAAAGGCGAATGGCTTGTTTATTCGAAAGAATTTCCCAAAGGGAAGGTAAGCTTTTTAGGAACCGGTCTTGGAAAGCAATATACCATAGTGATCATGCCAAAGTATAAACTGTAATAAATAGATTAATACTTAAAAATCTCATTTGAAATTCCCAACTCAAGTTAATAGTTTTCAAAGCGGAATTTCTCTTTTTTTTCGAGAGATACCGTTTTATTTTCTTTTCAT
>JALHIE010000083.1 GCA_022840285.1 Porphyromonadaceae bacterium | reverse complement strand
GTTTTGGCCTTTTTGGGGGAAGCTTCTTTCGGGGAGTCGGCTTTTTGCGTCCCGTCAATGATCGCTTGGCACTGCTCAAGTGTCAATTCTTCGGGTTTTTGCGATTTCGGAATTTTAAAATTCTTCTTCATGTATGCGATATAGGGGCCGTATCTACCGTTTAGAACCTGCAATTCCGGATTTTCCGCAAACGTTTTAATGATTTTCTCCCTGTCCTTTTTCTCCTTGGCTTCAATCAGCTCAACAGCTTCTTCGGCGGTAATCTCCAGGGGATCGACACCTTTAGGCAATGAAACAAATTTGTTGTTGTGACGGATATAGGGTCCGAAGCGTCCTACGCCGACGGTCAACTCCTTTTCACGAAACTCACCGAGCGAACGGGGCAAGTCAAATAATCGGAGCGCTTCCTCCAGCGTTATGGTTTCTATCGACTGCGTTTTTTGCAAGGAAGCGAACAGCGGTTTTTCTTCTTCATCGGGGGTACCCACTTGTACCAACGGGCCATACCTGCCTATTTTAACCGATACCTGACGTCCCGTTTTAGGGTCTTGTCCCAGTACCCTTTCGCCGGCCTTGTGCTCCATCCTCATCTCCATCGTCTCCTCCACAATCGGATGAAACACGTTGTAAAAATCTTTTATCGCGCTGTTCCATTGCCTTTTACCTTCTGCAATCGTATCAAAGTCTTTTTCAACGTTCGCTGTAAAATGGTAATCCACGATTTTCGGAAAGAACTCCACTAAAAAGTCGTTTACTACCGTACCTATGTCTGTAGGCACCAGTTTATTTTTGTCGGTTCCCGCCGTTTCCTTTTTGTCGGCATCCTTTATTTTTCCGTTTTTCAGGGTAAGGATGTTGTAAATCCTTTCCACACCGTCCACGGTTTTCTTTTCCACATACTCACGATTCTGTATGGTGGTGCATACGTTGATGGACGCCCTATCCCCAACTCTTCCATCTTTCGTACCAGCGAAGCTTCGGTATACCTCGGCGGACGCTGGGTAAAGCGTTCCGTAGCAACCGTTTCCTGCATCGGCAACACCTCTTTCACCTCCATCGGAGGGAGCAATCCCTCTTCATTTTCACCGTTTTCCTCGTCGGTACCTTCCAGGTAAACACGCAGGAATCCGTCGAATCGGATCACTTCTCCCGTGGCAACAAATTTGCCTTCGGCATTGGATATATCGATGGTGGCCACCGTTCTTTCCAGCTCGGCATCCGCCATCTGTGAAGCGATGGTGCGTTTCCAGATCAAATCGTACAAGCGCTTTTCCTGGGCAGTTCCTCCCGCCTCATGCTCGTTGACGTAAGTCGGCCGGATGGCTTCGTGTGCTTCCTGCGCACCTTTGGATTTCGTTGTATATTTTCTGATTTTCAGGTAATTCTCCCCGTACTGCCCGATGATCTCGGTCTTGGCGGTGTTTATGGCAAGGGCCGACAGGTTAACGGAGTCCGTCCTCATATAGGTTATCCTTCCCGATTCGTACAAGCGTTGTGCCACCATCATCGTCTGCGCCACGGAGAAACCAAGTTTCCGGGATGGTGGTAACATCTCCCACGCTGAAAACCGAAGTTTTCAGTTTTTCCAGCAATGTCAATGCCTCTTCTTTCGTTTTCAGCCGTTTGTTGTATTCGGCTTTAATCTCGTACTGCTGCCCGTTTTCTTCCTTGACAAACAAGGCCACAACACGGTAGGAAGCTTCTGTCTTGAAGTTCTGGATTTCTCGCTCGCGCTCAACAATAAGCCGCACGGCTACCGATTGGACCCTTCCCGCTGAAAGTGCGGGTTTTATTTTGCGCCATAAAACGGGAGAAAGCTCAAAACCGACAATCCTGTCCAATACGCGTCGTGCTTGCTGGGCATCGACTAAATACCGGTTTATCTCCCGGGGATTTTTTACTGCTTCCTGGATGGCCGACTTGGTAATTTCGTGAAAAACAATTCGTTTGGTGTCTTTATTTTTCAAATCCAACACATCGTATAAATGCCAGGATATGGCTTCTCCCTCACGGTCTTCATCGGATGCGAGCCAGACGGTTTCCGCGTTTTTAGCAGCAGCTTTCAGCTCCGTCACAACTTTTTTCTTATCTGTCGGGATCTCGTAAATGGGTTCGAAATTGTTGTCAATATCAATACTGAAATCTTTTTTTTTGAGGTCACGGATGTGTCCATAACTCGACATCACTTTAAAATCGTTGCCCAGGAATTTCTCAATAGTTTTTGCCTTTGCAGGCGACTCAACGATAACCAAATTCTTTGCCATTCATCTTGTTTTATAGTCCCGTCGGGATATTTCACTTTATTTTCGGTAGCAAAAGTAGTAATTTTGTATCAGCTAAAAGAATTTTTCACTCTTTTTCAATTTTTACGCCGTAAATTTGCGAAAGGGAAAACGCATTATAACCTCACTTTGTTTATATTTATTTGTTTATATTTATTAATTTTTCTGATATTCTTTTATTCAGTGTGTATTATTTTCATCAAAAGCGTACCTTTAAAAAAATATTCTACTAGATTTACGGCTTTTATTAAAAAATTAGAAGTCCACTTTAAATTTTTCAAATTATGTACATAAGAATTCTTACAGCATTAATATTGACATTTTTTTTATTTTCATGTCAATCTAATGCAACGTGTTTTTCAACAATTGTTTTCATTTCTGATACCAAAGTTGAATTAGAAATTAAAGATCCAATTGATGGCAATCCAAATTCTTTTTATGTAACTCAAAAAATTCAATTGGAGCCTAATGTCCCGATATCTTATAAAGCAAAAGTGACTGATTTTGCTTTTTTGAACGTAGAGTCACAACAAATGCAAATTAAGTATAGCTTGTTGCTTTTAGAAGGGTGTTCACTAACTGTCAATTATTTAAACGGGGAAACTGTGTTAAGTGGTGATAATGCTGAGGGAATTGAGTATTTGTATAAGAACTATAGAAAAAAAGGATTGGGATTTTATGTGAATCTGTTGGTTCCTTTGATGGAATCACAAATATCGGATTCCATTAATTTTATAGCTTTAGATAAAGAAATGGAGGTTTGGCGTGAAAACCTTCAGTATAAAAAAGATTTACTTGATTTACTAAATAACGTGAGTTCGACCTAAGCCACAATCCATCTTTCTTCATCAACAATGTCTGTATTTGTGTTGATCGAAGGCTTTTTTGGGAAAAATGAATAGGCTGCCAAGGCGGAAAGAATGTTTATCACAAAGTTGTCGAGACTGCGATGACGAGTATGCTCTATTTGACACATATTCTTTAACTCATCGTTCACGGTTTCTATTAATGCTCTTTTGCGCAGCATAATCCTATCGTGTAGAAGCATTAAGGCATTTTTCATATTTTTTCTAAGCTTGGTAATCAAATGCACTCCATCGACAAAAAGCTGTTCAAACAGGTCTTTGGAGATATAACCCTTGTCCCCGAAAAGTTTTCCAAAGATGCGCTTATGAAAGTCCATGCTTTTGAGTGGCTCCCTGTCATCTACATTGCCGGGAGTTATCACAAAATCCAGAATCTCTCCTTTGTCATTGATAATCAAGTGAAGCTTGAAGCCGTAGAACCAACCGAGAGAACATTGCCCCTTGCGGGCAATGCCTTTAAAGGTTTTGTGCTGTTTCTCACGTTTAATGTGACAACTGCGCAAGGGGGTGGAATCAATGAAAGAGATGCCCGTACATTTGCCCAAGCACATCATTTTTACAAATATAGCCAATGGAACGCACACCCTGGATTGCAGTTCCACAAAACGGTTATATGACACGGTTGCCGGAAAATCTTTCTGCATATGTTTTTGAACGTAAAAAATGTAAAAGCTTTTCAGGTTCTTGAATGCACCATAATGAAACAAAATCAAAATAGTCATTATTTCACTCTCGCACATCGTAAATTTACGGTTTCTTTTCTTGGTTTTTACGCTTTCTAAAGAATGCTCACGGATAATGGTGTCAAATTCTTTGAAAAACTCATCGATAATAAAATAAATTTCAGTAACTTTACCTTCAGGAATCATAGCGGAAATATTAAGTAATTATTTGTATTTCAACATTATAAAGTTACTTGTTTTTCTGCTATATTCCTAATTTTCAAAGGTATTTCTTACATCGAACTCACGTTAGTTAGTTTATCATAATTTATTTCCGGTACATTTGTCACTAAATTTATTAGAGGCAATTTGTAATCCGGCATCATCTTATTTTCAATAAAAGATATATAGGCTTCAGAAAGAGCATTTAAAGATTTATTAATATTCTTACCACTGATATTTTTGCAAACGGAGTAAATATCCGATAAGTAAGTATTATCAAAAGGTAACTTAGTGTTTTTTTAACAATTTTTTACAAATGACACAAAACCGGTTTCAAACTGTAATCCTCAATGCTTCTCGGGGCGATTTCCATTATTTTATTGTCTATCTCTTCACAAATTTCAACGCTTTCCCCCTTCAGCCAGTTTACTTCGAATTAAATACTCAATGCCCCAGCCAATACCTGATAAGCCATTTCCGAATGAAAAGGATAATTCTTTGTTTATTCTCAATATTACTAGCTCCAATATATCCTATACGGAATCAAGGAATATTTTATTTTTAGTATATTCATAAAATTTGGATGTTGCTAATGCATTCCCCATTTGTCCAATCAAGCATCAAATCCGCATTTTGCATTTTGAACTTTGTTACTGTCTTGTTTAACCGATGCGAATATTATTTACATTCTTGCAGAATGAGTATTTAATAAAATTCTGAAGATTAATACATTCACCAAAGGACAAATCTAAATTTCTTTATTTATGGTGTTAATTCTATTTCATTTTTATTCATGGGGTTTTGTTTATGAAACAAAAGTAGCCTACGATCCTTAAAAAATCCAACTAATAAATCTTTACTTCTTTTTTTTCTTAAATCAAGAAATTGATTTAAATCTTTGCACATAACAGTATTTTTTGAGTTTTTGGAGTTTTGAAATCCAATATGCTTATCATCTAACTTCTCAACTCCTATCGCTACAAATTCAAACATATTATCCTGAGTTTTTGCTTTTAAAATTAATCCAGGTAAACCATATAGCTTCCATGGTCCATCATTTATGGGAATATCCAAGGTAAACCATGCTTTATATGTACGTCCCCGAAAAGTTGTTGAAGCTAAAGTACAAGGATAACCTAAAATAGTACATGTATCCTCTTTTACTGTCCATTCAAATGGAGGAATATTCTCAACAAACTGGGCATTCATTTCTCCAGAAATCTTGTCAAAAACTACCAATCTACCGGATTTTCTATTTTTAAATAACTGAAAGGAATCATCTTTCTTCTCATCAAATATTTCAGTCTTCATATTCTTTAGTTCAAGAATAATTGTGGGATCTTCGATAAGTGTAACAGATTGAATTTTATTTCGTAATTTATTGTTCTTTTCAAGTTCGAGGGAGTCATTTCTATACTTATAGAAATTATAATAAAAAGACCATTCATTTCCAATATCCAATGCCATTGTGTCTTTTATGATTATAGGCATATATTCCATAATTACCTCTTGATCAAATTGATATATAATACGAGTTGTAGCTGAGTCAATTATGTTATTGTTATTTTGCCATTGGTCTAAAGTTTGTGAATAAAGAAAATTTGAAATTCCAAATAGACTTATTATTTCAATAAGAAATAAAATAATAGTTTTATTTATAATAGCTGCCATAGTATTTAAATTTTCAAAATTGAAGAAGAAATTGGTTTTTCTTCTTCAATTTTATTTTAATTTACATAGTGGATAGAAACTGTTTTATACTTTGGTGACGACACAAGCGCACGTATTGCCCCATGGCATGGTTACCCATTGACATCGTCCGAATACTAACCTATCACCTACAATATCACTACATTGGATCTCATAACATACGTATCCACTTGCAGAGGCACAACCATTGCTAGCTCCTCCGAAAATCGTTTTCATTTCGCGATCTTCCAACACTACTGCATCTTGCAGTTTGATTTTACTTAACTTTTTCATAAAAATGTAAATTAGTTTGCGACAGTGTTATTATTATCAAAGTCCCATTAATGTCACCTCATGAAACTTTGATTTTTATTGTTTTACAAAATCTTAAACCTGACTCTCAAGAGTACTTCCGAAGATCGAAGCATGTATTCCGAATAATAACTGCTAACATCGCTGTAAGAATACGTAACAAAACGTCGCGTATTGAAAATGTTCGTCCAGTCGAGTATTAAATCGACGCTTCTAAGGTTGTACTTGACGCCCGCGTTGCCGAACCACGACGAGCGTGCGGCCGATTGTATCGCGTTATTGAAATAATGATTGAATCCAATATTAAAAATCAGTCCTTTCTTGGGAATAAAAGATGTGTTCAGGCTCTGTGTGAAATAATGCATTGGGGACAAGCGGTTATAGCTAACGCGAATTCGGCTTTGCGAATATGCCGCGCTGTATTTCAAGATCATAAACTGTCCGATATCGGTGGTGGATGAGCCGGAAACGTTGTAAGAATCCGATGTGAAAGGCGAAATAATTCCCTGATTGAGCGCGATGGATTTGTTGCAAATGTAACCTGTGCCTGCACGCAATTCGGAACTGATGGCATCAACGCTTTTTCCGACAGAAAAATTAGCACTGAATTGCTGTGCAGAATGCGGATGCAAAATGCTTGTTGCGCTGCTCAAAATGCCTGTGTAGTGTGTATCGTAAAGCATATTGCGCCAATTATTCATCCAGTTTACACCAAACGTCATAAAAAGCGTAGTGAACGGATTTCGATAATTCAGGTTGGCATATATGTTAGCAGTGGAATTTTTGCTTTGCAGTCCGTCATTGCGGCTTAGATTCCGGTACGAAGTCATCATGTACCCAATAAGGTCTTCGCGCATACCACCGATATTGTTGCTGTAACTTGCGCTACCGTAAAGAGTAATCCGTGTACTTAACGGATAATCCAAATACACATTGGGGGCAAAAAGCCAATAACCGATACGACTATCATTACTCCGAACCAGGTCGTTTTTGTTTACAAGTAAATAGGTTACGGGAAATGAAAAGTAAGGTTTCAGTTTTTCGGTAATTGTGACGCGCATTCCGGGAGAAACTCGAAGACCGATTTCGCCGCGTGAGAATTGATTTCGTAAACTGTCAGTACTTAGCAACATTGCGTTAAGTCCTTCGTGTAATGCCGATTGAAATGTGTAATGGTTGCTGAAAACGCCCGCTGAGTAATGCAGCGAAACCTTTCCTTCCCTGCTGCCCGAAACCGATGTATTAGTCATAAACCGATTGTACAAAACGTCTTGACGTAGCAGCATGGAATCGGCTTCGAGAAAGCTTCCGAACATTGAAGGAGAAACGCTCAGCCGGTTTTCCTGCGCAGTGTAAGAAATTTCCGATTGTACCCGAAACCTTTTTTTCCCGGTGCGACGTACGTAATCGAAATTGTTCGCAACATACAACGACGGTAAATTCAATCGTTGCGAGACTGCCCTGTCAGCCAAAACGTTTCCCGATTCATCGTTCCACTTTGAAGACAGATTTATTTTGTTATTCAGGAAATAGTCGTCGGTATTTTTTTCCAAAGTAAGCGCACCTTCCAGTTCGCGTTTTAACAAGCGTGAATTCATGTCTTCCTCTATACGAATATTCTCACTGCCGTCCACAAAAACATCGCGGCGCGCGTAGCTGTCGCTTGTGTGTTTATCAAATAAGTAATTGATATTAGTGGTGAGCGTGAGGTCTTTCTTAAACGTGCGCAAATCGTTGAGCGACCCCAAATGTGCATCGTTAAACAAAAAATGTTGCCGGTTAATGTTGGGCGGAGACGGTGAAACCACATTCAGGAAAGAAGTGGTGGCGTCGTCTGAACCGCCATAAAAAGAAATGATTTCCTGCGCAATATCCCGTCCGGTGTTATCACCTTTATATACAAGCATGTTTTGCTGTTTTTGTGTAAAGCGCATTCCTACCAGTTCGTTACTCAATAATGGCCACGGCAGTCCCACACCCAATTGCGCCGTGGAAAAAAAAGCGCCTAAAGCCGATTTTTTGAGTTTTAGGTTGATAGCTGCCTCCTCGGGAATCTCCATGTTTTTGAGTGCTTTAATCGGCTGATGGTTTTCGAGCACCTGCACCGATGCCACGTTTTTGGCATCGATATTATTGGTGGCGATCCCGTATTTGCCTTTCAACAAATCCAGTCCCTCCACATAAAATTTACTGATGGCTTTGTTTTGATATAGAATTTGCCCTGACGAAAGTACCTGCACGCCGGGCAGTTTTTTTAGCACATCACCGATACTGCGGTCGGTTTCGTCCAGAAAGCTGGAAACATCATAATGGATGGTATCGCCCAACTGTCTTACTTTGGGAGCCTTAACAATGACTTCTTTCAACTCTGTTACTTTTTCTTTTACTAGGAACTCCACAGATCCAACATTATTCTTTACGGTTTTCGATTGTGTTTCAATGGTCATAGAGCGCACCGATATTGTAACTGAATCTGGCATAGAGGCACGCTTCAGTGTAAAAGTCCCATCTTTACCTGTCATCGTATATGAAAGGATATTTGCCGAACCCACAGGATGCAGCGTTACTGTGGCAGCTTCAACAGGTTTTCGTGTAGCGGCATTAAGCACGTGGCCAGAAATTTCTGTTTGGGAGAAAACTGAAAATGAAAACAGAAAACTGAGCAGAAAGGTTATTATAGGCCTCATCTTTATTCCTTTTCTATTGCTGTAATAATATAGGCGTATTCCGTTTTGTTATTTGGTTCGGTGTATTCAATTATTAATATTCTTCTGTTTCTAATAAGATAATCTTCTTTGACGAGAACTTATTTGCAATAGTTATATTACCGTTGTTTTCGAAAATGTATGATTCAGTCTTTGCTTTTGATTGAATAAATTCATTATACTGTTTTATATCTTTGATCACTTCGGAGTTTCTTCCATCAGGTATATTTAATGATCTATCGTTTATTTCTTGTATTCCAATTGCTTTAAACGAAAAGATTTCATCGGTTGTTTTAGCAGCAAGAATAAGCCCCGGCAAGCCGTACAGTTTCCATGGACCCTCATTGACAGGTATCTCTTGAGTAAAATATACCTCGTATTCTCTCCCCCTAAATTTTGTGCTTGCTTTATGACACGGGTAATTCAATATGTTAATCGTATCACTTTCAATAATCCACTGCTGTGGATATATTTCCTCATCTAAGAATACAGATATTCCTCCTATCCTTAATTCTTTATCAAGGGTATAAACGTGTTTTTCATCTCTGTCTTTAAATATGGTGAATGAAATATAACTATTTGGGGAGAAAACATTGTTGTTTCCATTTAGATTGCTGTTTATTGCAGATTCAGCAATATGCGGATTTTTAATTAAAGTTACTGATTTTACTTTGGCAGGCTGAAAAACACTATATTTCAATGAATCTTTCGCGATTGCCGTCAAATCATAAAATTCTGACAGTTTTAGACCTATATCTAAAGCCATTGTATCTGTTCGAGATGACAAAGATTCTCGAGTGTAATTTTTTTGCGTAAAAGTATATACAATACGTAAAAAGGCTTTGTCATTTTTCTTTTCTACTTTAGCACTTTGAAGATTTATGCTTATAAAAAGAATAGACAAAATTACAAGAATTTTTTTTTGATATATCATAATGACCAATTATAAATGAGTTTAAACTCACCATCTTTGATGAAAATAATGTCTTTTAGTTATCTTAAATGAATAATTTTGCGTAATTTATAACCATTGAGGTAATGGTTTTTGTCTGAATGATTTTTACTAAAACTTGTTCAGTATCAAAATAAATATGATAAAAATATAAGGCTGAAAGTCAAACCTTTAGCTCGTTAAAATATCCCTATAACATTTCAGATATATAATTTGGATATATACCTCCATTTTACCTCCCCCTCGAGATGTTAGTTTAATGAATGTGAGTAACATAAAAAGTTACAAACCTATTTAAAAATAGTCCGTTAAATTTACTTATTTCATTCATAATCAACGAATTAAAAGCGAATTCATGCTATCATGTTGATACTCAGAGTGTAACAGTGCATTTTTTAAACTATTTTTGAACACGCAAAAATATTAATAGCCAAGCATACTGTAAAGTACGCTTAGATATTAAATCCATGACAGGTTAACAATCTGGATCACAATTAAGATACTAAGACACAGGCACAATATAAATATGTATCGGCATTTCGCATGCAAGTGCCTTTGCCATATACCGTTTGGCAAAGGCCGGAGCAAGTGATGGCGAATGGATCACACGGCCCTATAATTCCTCCAACAATCGTTTTCATTTCGCGATCTTCCAACACTACTGCATCTTGCAGTTTGATTTTACTTAACTTTTTCATAATTCAAAAAATTAAAAATTATATGATCAAATTATCTAGAAAAATTAACCGTTTTGCCATTTAACGGATAATTTTTTAAAATTATATCTCTATATCTTCAAAGTGACGCAAATCCTCAATTTTAAAATTATTGGGCAATTTATAACCATTTACTAAAACCGTAGGTGTTTCTCTTAATCCAGATTTTTCTTTCCATTGCTCATGTTTTGTAAACTCATCTTCAATTTCCTTTTTTCCCATCTCAATAGGATAATTATTAAAAAAACTTTCTTTATTACAATACTTCGGTAAATATCAATACTTCGGTAAATATTCAATTAACTAATTAAAATTCAATGATTTATATAACATAGTTTAACATAAAAAATATGGTTAAGCAGCTGATTATCAGTAT
>JALHIE010000196.1 GCA_022840285.1 Porphyromonadaceae bacterium | reverse complement strand
GAGGAGAACCTTGGGGTTCCGGGTCGCGGGAGAGGCCCCGATGGTGCGGAGGGCTGAATCGAGGTTTCTCAGCGAGAACCCTCCCGGCGAGAGGTCCACGGTTCGTCCTACGACCGCATACTTGTTCCCCCGGATCCCCCCATACCCGACAGCATCTTCGAGGTTGATGAACTCAATGAGGGCGTAGGTTCCGTCCCCAAAGCTCCGGTAGAAGGTTCCGCCGTACTCTTTCCAGTTCACGTCCCCGGTGAGAAGCGAGAATCCTCGCATGGCCGGGATGACCGGGATCGAGGACCTCGCCTTCGGGGGGGTTGCCTTGCTGCTTGGTTTGCGTTGCATTTTTTACCTCATTTTTCTGTAGTTGTTCTCTCGCCGGTCAGCGAACGCGAGGGGGGGGCCCCCCCTCACTTCGCGATCCCCGGCAGGTGGCTGATCGAGCCCTTCCCGTAGACGGCGTTGTGGCTCAGGTAGGCCTTCATCATCGCGTCTTGGGCGGCCTCGCGGGACGGGTAGGCGGCGCCGCCGAAGGTGGGGCCGTCCTCGCCGCGGTCGGTCTGCCAGCGCACGGCATACCGGTACTTGGTGCTGCCAGCCGGCAGGTTGAACCGGAGTACGACCAGCCGGGTTTTTCGCTCTGCTTTGCCGCCCTTCGACCAGCGCGTCGCGTGGACGATGTCGTAGGGATAGGTTTCGTTGGGGTTGGTTGCCATTTTGCTTACCTCATTTTACTGCGTGCTGTCGAGCAGTTCCTCGATCATAATCTTCTTGCCCTTCCAGTTCACCCAGATCGGGCTGAAGTTCCCGATCATCTGGGCATCGCCGGTGCGCTGGTGGATTAGCGACCGAGATGTCGTAGCGGGGCCCCTCATGCCATTGGGCGGGTTTGGGGTTCTTGTAGTTGTAGCGTTTCACCATTTTTCGTACCTCATTTTACGCTGTGTTCTGCTGCCGGGCCGGTTACCCTTCCAGGACCCTGCCGCCCCGGGGGGACGTGGGCACCAGCCGGAACCGCTTCCCGAACGTCTCCTTCAGGTCGTGTTCGACCTCGGCCGGGGGGGCCGGATCGTCGGGTGACCCGAGGTACTTCGCCTTGAAGTCGTAGGTTTTGCCGCCGACCCGGCGGTACTTCTTGAGGGTGACGGAGATACACCCCTTCGCCCGCGACCAGGTGCCGGCTTCAGCAGACGCCAGCTTCGCCATGTAGGCTTTTGCCTGAGCGAGGGAGGGGAAAACCTTCACCAGTGCGGAGGGCACAATGAGCTTGCCCCCCTGGTAGTAGCCCACCGTGACAACGAACGCATGGACGGGCGGGGGGGACTCACGGATCCACACGATCTTCCCCGCTTCGGGCTGGGTAATGGTTGCCCGGATGGGCCCCAGAAGGTCTTCCAGACCCTTGTATCCTCGGTCCCTCGCTTTGATGAGTGTTTCTCGACTCACTGCCATTTTTACCTCCTGGTTGCCATTACCGTGAACTTTTCGCGGGCGGATGGTTTCTTCCCGGCTTTGACGGCCTTTCTGAAGAGAGCGATCCTCCGCTTTGCCTCTTTAAGGATCGCAGTCTTTACCCCCAGTGGCCTCAGCACATCCTCTCCGTAGATCTGGGTCTGGATCCCGCCACCGTGCCGACCTTCGAGGTCGTCGACAATGTCGATCCTGAAGTCGCTCACACCCGGATTACTGCGGGGGACCCCCTCAATCTGGCCGTAGATGATCGTTCCGCTCCACCGCAGCGGGTTCTCCTTGAACGCCCGTTCGAGAGAGAGGTTCGGGCGTTTTGGGTCGTAGTAGGTGGTGTAGTGACTCAGAGTGATAGTCACTTTTTTGCTGGTTTTTGCCATTTTTCTACCTCATTTCACTCGCTGGGGCTCACCGCCCCCGAATCAGGTCGATCTTGAAGTTCCGGGCCCGGGGCTCGGACTTGAAGACCCCTTTCTCGCGGAATTTGAGTTCTGCCATTTTTACCTCATTTTACTGGTTCTTTCTCACGTAGATGTGATAATACAGGTCAGGGGATTTCGTGGTTGTCACCCGGACCAAGTATCCGTTTGAACGGAGGGATCCTGCCATGCTCTCAGCAAGTCTCTTGTCGGGCATCCCCGTGAACCGTTCATACTGTTTGCCTCCGAAGTTCCGGGACTGAGAGGGCCTGTTGTACCACTGACCACCACTGGCGACCACCGATACCCCTTTGGGAGGGTTTGTCTGGCAGAGCACCTCATCGGGGGAAACGATTGACCCCCGAACGAACCTCTGAATGGCCTGCTTCTTACTGGGGGCATCGACCTG
>JALHIE010000195.1 GCA_022840285.1 Porphyromonadaceae bacterium | reverse complement strand
TCCCGGCGCGGACCTGCGCTTCCGCTTCCTGTACGACCCCGCCGTGCTGGGCCGGGCCGACGTGGAAAACCTGCGGGACAGGCTGCACGCCGCCCTGCGTGCCGTGGGCAGGGACAGGAACATTGCCTGCCAAGTCCTGGAAGCGGCGGTGGCCGCCGTGCCCGTCCCCGGCATTGCCGCCCCGGCGGGTGCGGACTCGGAGGACGCCGGACAGGCGGACGCCCAACGGGCGGCCTTCGCGCCCGCGCCGTCCCGCCCGCACCCGGACGGCGGGCCAGACGACGGCCTGGAAGATGTCATCCGGGACATCTACGCGGAAGCCCTGGGGCGTTCCCCGGTGGAGCCCGACGCGGATTTCTTCCTGCTGGGCGGGCACAGCCTGACGGTCATTGACGGTCATGCGCGTCATGGCCCTGCTGGGCAAGCGGCTGGGCGTGAAGGCGGACATTGGCGATATCCTGTCCTACCCCAGCCCCAGGGAACTGGCGGCGCGCATCCGGGCTCTTGCGCACGGCGGGACGCCCCTGGACCACGTGGCGCGCATTCCGCGCGTGGACCCGGAAGGGGTGCACCTCCTGTCCCCGGCCCAGCAGCGCATCTGGTTCCTGCAACGGCTGCACGAAGACGGCAGGATATATCAGATTCCGTTCGCGGCGCGGCTGCTCGGCGACGTGGACGCGCCGCCCGGCGGCCTGAGGCTGGAACTGCGGGACGGGGTCTGCGCGGAACAGGACCTGGAACCGGCCCCCATGGACTTCGGGTTCGACAGGCCGCTGGTGCGGGCGACGCTGTTCCGCGCAGGGGTATCCGGCTGCGTGCTGCTGTGCAGCGTGCACCACATCGTGTTCGACGGCTGGTCGTCGGAAATCCTGCTGCGCGAACTGAACGAAGCCTATGCGGCGGTGCTGCGCGGCGCCCAGCCCGCATGGCCGCCGCTGGAAACGGACTACCTCAGCCACGTGGCGTGGGAGCGGCAGCGGGAGCCCCAAGGGCTGGACAAACTGAAGGCCGCGCTGCTGCCCCTGCCGGAACGGCTGCGCCTGCCGCTCGATTTTCCCCGGCCCGCCGTGCAGGGGCTTGCGGGCGGCGTGGAGGTCTTCCGGCTGGACGCGGCGCGGGGCCGCGCGCTGAAGGCCCGCGCCCGCGACGCGGGCGTGTCGCTGTTCCCGGTGCTGCTGGCGCTGGTGGGGACCTTCCTGCACCGGCATACCGGGCAGGACGACCTGGTCGTGGGCTGCCCCGCCGCCAACCGGGAACTGGAGCAGACCCAGGGCATGATCGGCCTGTTCGTCAACACCCTGGCCATCCGCATGCCGTTGCGGCCGGACGGGGACTTCGACGAACTGGTCCGCACCGTGGACGCGGCGTTCCGGCGCGCCCTGGCCGCCCAGTCCTGCCCGTTCGACAGGCTGGTGGACGCGTTGGGCGTGGAGCGGGACACCTCGCGCAATCCGGTGTTCGACGTGTTCGTGGCGCTGGAAGACGCCGCCTGGCACGACTACGGCAGGCAGCCCCTGTGCATACGGCCCCTGCCGCTGCCGCATCGCAACAGCAAGTTCGACCTCAGCTTCTATTTCCGCGAGACGGAGCCCGATGCCTACGAAGTGCATCTGGAATACCGGACCGACCTGTTCACCGCCGCCACCGCGCGCAACCTGTGCGACCGCCTGTCCACCCTGCTGGAGGCGGTGCTGGGCCGCGACGGCGCGCCCCGAAGCGTCCCCCTGCACGCGCTGGACCTGATGCCGGAGCGAGAACGGGAACTGCTGCGCCGCTTCAACGACACGGCGGAAGCCTTCGACATCGAACGGGACGCGGACGGCCTGTTCCGCGAACAACTGGTGCGCACGCCCGGCCATGTGGCCATCATCGACCCCGCCGGGCGGCCCTGCACCTATGCGGAGTTCGACGCCAGGGTCGCAGCCATGGCCGCCTGGCTGGCCGGGCAGGGGGTGTCGCCGGGCGGCTACGCCTGCGTCTGCTTCGAACGGTCGCTGGAGATGATGGTCTGCATCTTCGCGGTGCTGCGCGTGGGGGCCACCTACGTGCCCGTTGCGCCGGGCCTGCCCGAAGCGCGCCTGCGCGCCATGCTCGAAGACCTCGGAACGCCCGTGGTCATCTGCGACCCCCGCTTCGCGCC
>JALHIE010000194.1 GCA_022840285.1 Porphyromonadaceae bacterium | reverse complement strand
TAGTCGATCCTTAAAATAGGCATAATTATCTGATGAGCAGCAAAATAACGTTAGTATTTCTTGTGTGTTTTTGCCGTTTTTTGTATCTTTACGGTATGAAACCCTGCAAATTATGATAGGAAAATTACCGGAAAAAGGACAGCGCGATTTATTCCGTCCTATGCTGAAAGACTTTATCGACAGCAAGCACGAACTTGTTTTGCTTGCAGACAAAATAGATTGGGAATACTTCGAAAACGAGTTTTCCCCGCTGTATTCAGAAAAAGGGGCTCCAAGCGTTCCCATTCGTCTGATGGTGGGTTGTTTGATGCTGAAGCATCTGTACAATCTCGGCGATGAACGTATACCCGAGTTTTGGGTTCGAGACGTTTACTTCCAGTATTTTTGTGGCGGAGAATTTTTCGAACACAAGTTTCCTTTCGATCCGAGTGATTTTGTTCACTTCCGTAATCGTGTGGGAAAAGAAGGCATAGGCAAAATATTCGCCTACAGCGTGCATCTTCACGGAAAAGAAGTACCCAGGCAATCCAAGTTTGTTCTTTCGGACACCACAGTCCAGGAAAACAACACCACTTTTCCCACCGATGCCAAATTGTGTAAAAAGGTTATCGACAAATGCAATAAAATAGCCGAAGAATCGGGTATTAAGCAGCGTCAGCGTTATACACGGGAGAGCAAGCAGTTGGTTCGCGACACTTACAACGGCAAGCATCCCAAGCGGGCAAAAAAAGCCGGAAAAGCAAAGCGACGGTTGAAAACCATAGCAGGGGCCCTGTTGCGAGAACTTGAACGCAAAATGAGCGATGAGCAAAAAGCGCTTTACCGGAAAGAGCTGTCGCTTTACAAGCGTGTTATCAATCAACAGAAAGATGACAAAGACAAGATTTACAGCCTTCACAAGCCTTTTACACGCTGTATCTCCAAGGGCAAAACGCACAAACAATATGAGTTCGGCAATAAGGTCGGACTGATAACTACGGGAAAAAGAGGTCGAAAAGTTATCACGGCGATAAAAGCTTTTTTGGATACGCCTTATGACGGAGACACCATCGATCCTTTATTGGAACAAATGCAGCAGAACAAGCTGAAACTACCCCAAGAGCTGGCATACGATCGTGGCGGGAAAGGCAGAAAGCAGATTAAGGGAGTAACCATCATTACCCCCGACAAACCCAAAGCATCGGATACGGTTTATCAAAAACGGTGCAAACGCAACAAATGTAGAGCCAGAGCAGCCATCGAACCCATTATCGGACATCTGAAAAAAGACTTTCGTATGGAACAAAACTACTTGTGGGGCGAAAAAGGCATACAAATCAATGCTTTTATGGCTGCAACGGCTTGGAACTTGAAGAAAATGATGGAAAAACTCGTAAGAGAGTTTTTGGATTTTGTTCTCAGAATATTTTTCAAGCAGAGATTACAACTTGCGACCTGATAAAAGTGATTTATTAAGGAGAGACTA
>JALHIE010000193.1 GCA_022840285.1 Porphyromonadaceae bacterium | reverse complement strand
TGGCTCCCAGGCTTAGTGTGTGTCGTGGAGCAAAGGGAACATAATTTCCAGAATAATCCACATCCTCCGAAGCATCATATTTCACGAATCGTGCATCAGAAAATCCATAATCACCGTATAACGAGAAATTGTTCACTGGCGTATATTTCACACTCAGTTCGAAACCGCTGCTTTTCGATTTCCCGGCATTTTTTACAGTACGGCCCGATGTTCCCTGGTCTTCCAGCTTGATGATCTGAATGTTGTTTACCCGGGTGTAGAACAGGGCATAGGTAAGTGAGAGTTTCCGGTCGAGCATCTCATAACGTCCTCCCAACTCATACGTCCAGCTGGTTTCCGGATCATAAGAGAGCTGTTCTTCTAGCGGCACCACTTCTGCTGTTCCCGGGCCGCCAGGAGCTCCGGTTCCTCCACCCGGCATACCGCTCATCGCGTTTCGCATGATTGATTCCGCAAGGGCACCTTGCAATATTTTGGAGAATGCCTGTTCATTGTATCCTCCTGTTTTATATCCTTTCGATGCCGACAGGTAAACCAAGCCTCCGGATGAGAGTTGGTATTTCAGTGCAAACTTGGGCAAAATTTTCCAGAAGTCTTTGCTGTAACTTCCCGTCAGCAACGTATCGCCTTCTATAAACATGGGAGGCATGGGGCGGTTGGGTATATTAAATACAAGATTTACATCACCGCCCTCGCTTTCCGTGGAAAAATCGATGCCGGTGTGCTCATAATCCAGCCTTAACCCTGCAGTGGCAGACAACCCTTCTAATCCGAAAAGCTCCGTAAGCGTGGACTGGTGGAAGAGCGCAGCACCCCGGGATGGTTTTGTATAAATACCGGGAAGATCAATCCTGTCGTTGGCGTATACAATTCTCAACGGAGCACCCGTCCGCTGCATAGCCGCATCCAGGTGTCCCTGCATGGCAGCCATTCCCTCCTCTTTGATGGCGACGGGCGTATCGATCTCCCGGCGATCATAGAACCCGAAGGCACCCACTACCCAGCGGTATTTCCGTTGTGTGCCGGACTTCACGGTAATCTCCTGGCTCAGGGAGTGTTGTTCCTGCATCTGACGAATAGAGAATACCGATTTGGGAGAGTAATCCTGATCCATCTTCATATCGTCTTTCAGGTATTGAAAACCTGTGGTAGAATGTACGCTGTAACCGTTCCCAATATAATCCAGCGACAAACCGTTTGTAAACAAATGACGATTGTAGGAGGAGGGCTCGTTAAAGTTTGCTGCGGTGGAATCTTTATGCATATACGGGAAAGCACCTCCGGAAACATAGTCGTAATTTCCGAAGAGCAACGCTTTAAATGATGGAGTAATCTCCCAATCCAGCTTCACCCTTCCTCCGGCATTTTCAGAAGCATCTACTTTTTTACCGGTATGGCTATTCATGAAATACCCATCATCACGCTTGTAATAGGCACCCACGGAGATTCCGAAGGCGACAGGGTGTAGAGGTTCACAATTCCCCCGATGGCATTCCTCCCATAGAGCGTTCCCTGGGCACCTCGAAGCACCTCAATGCGCTGTATGTCCTGGAACTCAAAATCGAATGCCGAAGGATTAAAGCTGGGCACATTATCCACGTACATGCTTACCGTCTGCGCTCCTAACCTTGCCCCGATACCGCGGATATAGATAGGTGTAGAGACTTTGGAACCGTAGGATGGAATAAAGAAATTGGGGATGAATGAGCTTAAGCCCGGCAATGACTCAATCTGAGTATCGTGCAACTGCTTAGGGGAGACCACAGAAACAGCAGTAGGCATGTTTTTCAACTCGTTGGTTTCTTTTACGGATGAGGTCACAACCACTTCGTTCAGGTAATACACCTTAAGCGTATCCTGAGGATTGTCGTCTTTTTCCGGGGATTGTCGTCTTTTTCCGGCTCAATAATTTTGGAGTATGAAATAAAAATCTGGCTGACCGCCAGTACAATCATTACTAATCTTTTCATCGGATAAAAAATATGCTGTTAAATTATAATGCAAAGTAACAGGATAATCGAAAACGAAACAATCACCACAAATAGTGATTTTTTTCATCAATCTGGAGAAAATCGGCCAAAATGTCTGTTTTTTTGAAAATTTTTCGATTTTGATGCAACGTTTTTGCTTTATTCCCATCTATTAAGAAACTGTTTTAAATTTTTTATTGATCAAATCAAGCACACCCAAGTATATGATGATCCTATGAAAAAAGTTGTATTGAAAACCTATGCAAAGATACTGACTGCATTTTTCACTTTACTGGGAACAATAACCGGATGCGATGAAAACCTATGCAAAGATACTGACTGCATTTTTCACTTTACTGGGAACAATAACCGGATGCGATTATTTTGAACCCCGATGCGAATACGGAACACCTTCCGCAGACTTCGTGTTTAAAGGAAAAGTGGTCGACAAATCATCTCAAAAACCGATAACAGATATCCGGATAATCCATAAGACAGGCTATGCACCGGCAAACGACACGGTAAAAACCAACGCCAATGGCGAATTTGAGTTGAAATTCAATGATTTTCCGGGAGGAGACCACTGGATTTATGCCGAAGATTTAGACGGAACGGAAAATGGTGGATTGTATGACTCGGACTCCCTGACGGTTAACTCATCGCAAATGAAAAGAATCAAGAAAGGGGATGGAAGCTGGTTACAAAAATCGGACAAGAAAGAATGAGACTCCGGAAGAACATGATCCTCTCGCTCTATCACGAGCATAAAAAGGCACAAGCCAAATTGCACAACCTCACCTATTTGTTTTGGGAATGTACGTTGCGTTGCAATTTCAATTGCGTGCATTGCGGGAGCGACTGCACCAGAGAGAACATCGTTCCCGACATGCCCAAGGAAGATTTCCTGAAAATACTGTCGGATATTCGCCCACACGTAAATCCGCACAAAACAATGGTCGTCATTACCGGTGGGGAACCGCTAGTACGAAAGGATCTCGAGGAAACAGGCAGAGAGATGTACAACATGGGATATCCGTGGGGGTTCGTCACCAACGGATGGGGGTTATCACAGGAACGGCTCGATTCGCTCCTCCATGCGGGACTACGTTCCGTAACCGTAAGCCTGGACGGATACACCGAAGAGTCGCACGAGTGGTTTCGCGGCAAAAAAGGATC
The DNA here is from genome assembly GCA_022840285.1 of Porphyromonadaceae bacterium. Classification (GTDB taxonomy): domain Bacteria; phylum Bacteroidota; class Bacteroidia; order Bacteroidales; family Dysgonomonadaceae; genus Petrimonas. The sequence goes on along the minus strand of JALHIE010000193.1, from coordinate 378 downwards.
GTGGCTCAGGGCACTGAACGCCATTTCACGGGTAGCCGGAACGCCGGGATTGAAATACGACGTGGTGACGTGCGTTAATAAAAAGAACATCAACGATCTCCACAAGTTAAAGTCAATGCTTGTTTCGTTGGAAGTCAAACACTGGCGGCTGTTTACCGTTTTTCCGAAAGGAAGAGCCAAAGATAACCCGTTATTGAAATTATCCACCGAAGAGTTTGTGCAATTGATGGAGTTCATCCGCGACACCCGAAAAGAAGGGAAAATAATCGCCAGCTACGGATGCGAGGGATACCTGGCTGATTACGAGATGGAGGTGCGTGACGCACCCTTCTTTTGTCGGGCAGGTATTCACATTGCGTCGGTGTTGGCAAACGGGGA
>JALHIE010000082.1 GCA_022840285.1 Porphyromonadaceae bacterium | reverse complement strand
CATACCGTAAAGATACAAAAAACGGCAAAAACACACAAGAAATACTAACGTTATTTTGCTGCTCATCAGATAATTATGCCTATTTTAAGGATCGACTAATTAAAAAATACTATTTTATAACGTATTCTTTTAACGCTTTGTTCGAACCGCCCCATCATTTTTCTCTGTTCCCACACCATTGGAAGTAACATACATTTACGATTATTTTTTATATTTCGAAAAGTCGGCGTTGATCATATCACCGGTTTCCATAAACGCTTTGTGGAATTCAAAGCAAGCGTATAAATTCTGTGGTGTGTGTCCCTTTTTCGTAAGGCTCAGGTAGTCGTGCAACAGCGGGCGGTAGTTGGGATGTGCACAATTCTCAATGATCTCCTCGGCCCGGGCGTACGTTCCCTTGCCCCGCAGATCGGCAACACCATACTCCGAAACAATCACTTTCACTGAATGTTCGCTGTGGTCTTCGTGCGTTACTTTCGGAACAATGGCGCTTATCTTTCCACCTTTTGCGGTTGATGGCGTAACAAAAACAGAGATGTAGGCACTTCGCGTAAAATCGCCCGAACCACCGATACCGTTCATCATCATATTTCCCATCACGTGCGTGGAGTTGACATTTCCGAAGATGTCGGCCTCAATGGCTGTATTGATGCCTATCACGCCCAACCGGCGCACCAGACCGGGATTGTTGGAAATTTCCGATGGACGGAGTACAAGCTTGTTCTTGAAGAAATCCAGGTCACGGTAAAACCGTTCCATCGCTTCGTTACTTAACGTAAGCGAGCAACCGCTGGCAAAAGAGATATGTCCTTTCTGCATCATATCCAACACGGCATCCTGAATAACCTCGGTATAGACTTCGAAACGGGGAATGTCCTCGTTCTGTGCCATTGATGCAAGAACGGCATTGGCAATGTTCCCCACACCCGACTGAATGGGCAGGAAAGTAGGTGGAATATGTCCTTTTTTTAATTCTGAAACGAAAAAATTCGACACGTTTTCACCGATTTTCGCCGTAATTTCATCAATCGGCGCGAAACCGCTGCCTTCGTTTTCCTGACTGGTTCTGACCACGTATATTTTTGAGGGGTCCACTTTCACGTACTCCAGTCCGACACGCCCCTGCACTTCAAAAATATTTATCTGACGGCGCTTGGGAGGATCCTGCAATTCATACAAATCATGTACTCCGCGCATTTTGGCAGGAACCTTGTCGTTCAACTCCACAATAACTATTTTAGCTAAACGGCAAATGGTGGGCATAATTCCAACACCGCTGGTGGGAACAATTTCTCCCGAATCGGTAACCTCACAGGCTTCAACAATAGCGACATCCACGCCGCCTAAAAATCCGTAACGGATCTCCTGCGCCACTTGCGACAGGTGCATGTCGAAATACTGAACCGGTTCATGCTGAACGGCGTTAATAGCGTTGCGCATATCTTTGTTGGTCTGGTAAGGTGTGCGGAACTTTACCGCGTTGGCGCGAGCCAGGCTGCCATCGATAGAATCGCCCGTAGAAGCGCCGGTAAACATACCAATTTTAAAAGGGTTGCCTTTAGCGTGCTCTTCTTCGGCACGTTTTGCAATTTCTACCGGAACCACTTTAGGGCATCCGGCGTGGGTAAAGCCGCTAAAACCCACATTGTCGTTGTGGTTGACAAGAGCAGCAGCCTCTTTCGCTGTTACATAAGTAAGACTCATAGATTTTTGTTTGATTTTATATGTTGGTTTCTGTTGCAGGGTTTGGGATATGACTCGCCGCGGGTCTAATTTTCCACAGACCGGCCTCTTCTGCTTCTTCAGTATTTTCTGTTCAATATTTCGCTGTAAATAATCGCTTTGCGTATTTCTGACTGTCCGTTTTTGCTTCTCAACTGCTCCAGAATGGGATGAAACGTTTCCACGGCTTTCATCTCCCGGTGATTATCGAACAATTCGGAGGCAAACAGGGAGCCTTTCAACGAAGATTCTCCCTCAAAATCGGTTACCAGGTCCAACGAAGATTGAAATTCCCGGTAAGTGCTCCTGGCTGAAGCAAGCGTTGGCTTTGCAAGTTGACTTTTACTCCTAACGGTTTTCGGGGTCGGTGGCGGAACAGGCTGTTGTTGTGGTTTTTGAAAAATTTCTCGAAACACATCGCGAAACTCTCCTTCTCGATTTACAGGCTAGCATGAGTATTAAATAAATAATGTCGCCAAATTCCATAAATTGATTAATTTTGCAGTCCGACAAAAGTAATCAATTTTCACGAATAAAGGAAAGGTTAATCAAAAAATCAGGGGCAACTTCACAGCCACCCCTAATTGTTTAACCAAAACCTTAACTATGAAAAAATTTTTATTTTTTCGTTCGTGACAAAAGTAAAACAAGAATTTATATTTTACAAATATTTTAGTTTAAAATATACTAAGATGTTTATAACTTCCTGACAATAAGAAAAAATTACAGCAAAAAAATAGAATGAATACAGAAACAACCCATAATCAAAAAGAAAAGAAGCTATTTATCGAAACTTACGGCTGCCAGATGAACGTAGCCGACTCCGAAGTGGTGGCGGCCATCATGGAAATGGACGGCTACTCGGTTACCGAAGACGAGAAAGCTGCCGATGCCATTTTCGTCAACACCTGCTCCATCCGCGACAACGCTGAACAGCGCGTGATACAACGGCTTGACTACTTCAACGCTTTGAAGAAAAAAAAGAAAGGGGAACTTATTATCGGCGTATTGGGATGTATGGCAGAACGTGTAAAAGAAGAACTTATTGATAATCATCATGCCGACCTGGTAATCGGCCCTGACGCCTACCTCGACTTGCCCAACCTGATGGGGGCCGCCGAACGCGGAGAAAAAGCAATCAACGTGGTTCTTTCCAAGACGGAAACCTACAAAGATGTTATTCCATTAAAAATGAACGGAGTAAACATTTCTGGATTCGTTTCCATTACGCGGGGATGCGACAAGTTCTGCCACTACTGCATCGTTCCTTTTACGCGGAACGTCAATTCATACAAGTTTGAAGACGATAAAAGGATTATCGATTTTTCCGATCTGTTGGCAATGGTTGCCGAGGAAGCACCTCAAATGCGTATCCGGTTTACCACATCGCACCCGTGGGATATGAATGACAAAACATTGGAAACCATTGCCAGATACAAGAATTTGTGCAATTATATCCATTTGCCGGTACAGTCGGGAAGCTCGCGTATGTTGAAACTGATGAACCGGAGGTACGACCGGAAATGGTACTTGGAGCGTATTGCCGCCATAAAACGGATTCTTCCCGGCTGCGGAATCTCGACCGACATTATGTGTGGATTTCACAGTGAAACCGAAGCAGATCACCAGGAAACACTGTCACTTATGCGTGAGGCAGGTTTTGACTCGGCATTCATGTTCAAATACTCCGAACGTCCGGGCACATACGCTGCTAAAAAAATGGAAGACAATGTTCCCGAAGAGATAAAAGGCCGTCGCCTGCAGGAGATTATTGACCTGCAGCTTGAATTGTCGCAGAAAAGCAACGAGCAGGACGTAGGAAAAGAGTTTGAAGTGTTGGTAGAGGGTTTCTCAAAACGTTCCCGCGAACAACTTTTCGGAAGGACTGAACAGAACAAGGTGGTGGTTTTCGACAAGCAAAAATACCGGATTGGAGAATTCGTAAAAGTGAGAATTACCGGATCTACTGCTGCCACACTTTTTGGAGAGCCCTGCGGGAACGGATGAGTCAACTTTTTCCTGATAGAGTAAACATTTTCAAAAAAAAAACGTTCTACTTAATAAACGACGTTGAAAACAACATTTCAAAACAAACAAGCTATTAACATCTAAAAATGCAAAATTATGAAATCAGAAGCAAAATTATTACTCGGATTAGGAATTGGAATTGCGCTTGGAGCAGCTGTCGGCTACATCATGGGAAGTGACAAAAAGGAAGAGTGGCTTGAACAAGCAAACGCATTTGCAGACAAAGTACGTGCCAATGTAAAATCCGCTATCTATAAAGGGAAAAGCGAAGTAAGCGATCTGAAAGAAGACATTGATGACATTGCAGAAATCGCAAAGAAAGAATTGGCTAAACACTAATTAAGCGTTTGATACTGGGCATTGTGCACAGTGTACGGATTACTGAACTTATTGGTGTAAATTATTTATCACTGTTCCTAAAAAACAAACTTCAATGGAGGATAAAACGGTTACCGGATTATTTGAAGAGATGAAAAGTGATGTTACAAGTTATGTGACAAACACGATTGAAATTGTAAAACTCGAAGCTTTCGAAAAAGTGAGTAAGGGAGCGGCCTCAACCGCCATTACGCTATTTTTGGTCAGCTTCACTTTTTTGATATTGGCACTGGCGCTTCTCACTCTCGGATTTTACTTGGCAGACGTTTTTGACAGTAATTGGAAAGGTTTTGGCATGGTCACTTTAGGTACCGTCGCCCTTACGTTGGTTTTGTTGTTAATAAAAAAGCCGCTGAAGAACTCAATCATTAATTCTGTAATCAAGTTTCTGCAACGTAAGGAAGATGAAGAGGTTAAATTTACAACAAAAAGCTAATGAAAAGTTACAAACTGACTCCACTTGACGAACTCCATCTGGAGAAGAAAAAATTGCGTGAAGAACGTGCAATTTCGGGACAGCGCCTGTCTTACCAGATCCAGTACCTGGCAGATAACTGGGGATCAATGCTCACGAAAGGTGTAACGACCAGCATCAAGAACAAGTTTAGTGAAACTGTGGATAACCTCTCCTATGGCTCATCGTCGTCCGTGGTACCCTTTAAAACCAAAAAACCGGGAAATCCTTGGATGAACCTGGCACTTTCAAACTTGCCCTTAATAAGCGGAATAGCCTGGAGGATAGCCAAACCGGCCATCCTGGCCTTTGCTGCAAAAAAGATTACCGGCAGATTATTCGGTGGGAAAAAGCGAAAATAAAAAAATACTCGATTAAATTAAGGCTCTGTGGACGGCGGTTACGCCGTCCACTTTTGCTATTTTCGAAATCAAAACATTTACATCTTCCACGCTATGGACATGAACATGAAAAACCCCTTCGAAAATACCGTCTTTCGATGTAACGTTCACACTTTTTATGTTTACCACAATATCCTCTGCGAGTTTAGACAGTATCGTATTCAGAATGCCTATCCGGTCTATTCCCGTGAAAACGATCGATGAAAGAAAAGAATACTGTTTGTAATCGCCCCACTCTGTTGCCAGGATCCTTTCTCCAAAGCGAGATTTCAGTTTTATACCTGTTTCACAGGAACGTTTATGTACTTCCACTTCATTTTTGTCGGTAATAAAACCAAAGACATCGTCACCGGGCAGCGGATGGCAGCAAGAGGCAACCATAAAGTTTTTCTTGAAACTCACCTCCTGTAGTTTATATACCGCTTTCTTGTCAATTTCGCTGATTTTTGCAGGACTTGCAACAGCCACTTCGCTCCTGTTTTCATCGGACACTTTTTTAAAACCACTCATGGCCTGCTTCATATACCGAACGAACAGGTTATCTTGTTTGGGTTCTACCGTTTCCCGTTGCTTAAGCAGCTTATCCCTGGAGTCGGGAAGCTTCAGGTCGCCGTTACCCAGTCCATAGTGCAAGTCTTCCCTTTTTTCTACTTTGTAATAATTCAGGGTCTTGTTGTACAAGGTGTTATCGAGTTGCTCTTCTCCGACGAACTCTTCCAGCATTTTTTGACCTCGCTCGCTTATTCTTCTTCTTTGCCGGCGAAGGGCAGCTTCGATCTTGGTTCGGGCCTTGGCGGTTGTGACGTAATTGAGCCACTCGGGTTGTGGTTGTTGCGATTGGGACGTCAGTATCTCTACCTGATCACCGCTTTTTAGCTTCTGACTGAGTGGAACCAACGTATGGTTCACCTTTGCTCCCAGGCAATGATCACCTATGCGGGTGTGGATGTTGTATGCGAAGTCGAGGGCGGTGGCACCCAGAGGAAGAGTTTTAATTTCGCCTTTTGGGGTAAAGACAAAAATCTCGGATGCGAACAGGTTCATCTTTACCGTATCCAGAAAATCGATGGCGTTAGGGTTGGGATTGGCCAACACCTCCTGGATGGTTTTCAGCCATTTATCCAGTTCATTGTCTTCCTCTATCCGATTCTCCTTGTATTTCCAATGGGCGGCAAATCCCTTTTCCGCAATATCGTCCATTCGCCGGCTCCGGATCTGTATTTCGATCCATTTCCCGTCGGGACCCATCACCGTCAGGTGAAGTGCCTGATAACCGTTGGCTTTGGGATGGCTTACCCAATCACGGATACGGTCGGGGCGTAATTTGTAAATATCTGTAATGGCGGAATAGATGTCCCAACATTGCTTTTTTTCATCCATCCCGGGATAGATCTCAAAGATGATCCTGACAGCAAAAAGGTCGTATACTTCGTTAAAATCGATGCCTTTGGCCTGCATCTTCTTCCAAATGGAATAAAGGGACTTTACCCGGGCACGCATCTCATATTCGATATTCATCTTATCGAGCGCTTTAACCACCGGTTCGGCAAAGCTCTCATAAATCTCAAACCGCTCCTGGGCAGACGTTTCTACTTTATTCGAAAGCTCTGCGTAAGATTCCGGGTGTTCGTGCTTGAAGCAAAGTTCTTCCAACTCGGTCTTGATGGCAAAAAGACCCAACCGATGCGCCAAAGGAGCATAAATGTACATGGTTTCGCCGGTTATCTTGAATTGCTTTGCGGGAGTCATGGACGACAATGTCCGCATATTGTGCAGTCGATCGGCAATTTTTATCAGGATCACACGAATGTCTTCCGACATGGTCAACAGGAGTTTACGAAAGTTCTCCGCCTGAGCCGATACGTTCTCACCAAACATGCCGTGTGAGATTTTTGTTAATCCGTCAACGATCTGCGCAATCTTATCTCCGAAAATCACTTCAAGATCTCCAACCGTATAGTCGGTATCCTCCACCACATCGTGCAGTAATGCGGCCGATATGGAGGTTGACCCCAGTCCCATTTCCCGGGAAACAATCCTTGCTACGGCCAGCGGATGCATAATGTACGGCTCTCCCGAACGACGGCGTGCCCCTTTGTGGGCTTCCTTAGCCATATTAAAGGCTTTGGTTATGACTTCCACTTTACGCCGGTGGTTCGAATTCAAATAATCGTTAACAAGTGCTTGAAACTCATCCTCGATCATCCGCTCTTCTGCCGCAAGTTTATCTTCTTCGCTCATAGTTACACTCAAAACATACCGCAATTGGACGGTGAAATGAAGTAACGAAATTACAAATAAAACAGCTATCAAAGTCATCCACAACAATTTTTTTACGGGTGTATGGTTAAAAATTAATGAAGTAGCTTTGTTCTTTCAAAGACAGGGGTGCCACATAACAACGGGCTGAGATCATACCCAAATACCTGATCCGGATAATGCCGGCGGAGGGAAAAAACATAGGTAAATCTTTCAAAAAATCCCCTTTTTTATTTTACTCATCCGACGCAAAAAACACTTGTTTTTTGTGTCATAAAAACTACTTGTAAATGAAAAAGGCAGTTATTCTTGTAGGGCTTCTGGCCCTGAACCTTTCCTTGTTTGCCCAGGCAGACGAACAAACCGACAGTTTAAAGAACATACATCTCGAAGAAGTGGTGGTCTCTTCCACCCGGGCGGGAAAGAACACGCCGATGGCGTACAGCAATGTTTCCCAGACTGAAATCAGAAAAGAAAACGCAGCCCGAAATATCCCGGCAATCCTGCAGGGCATTCCATCGCTGGTTTTTTTCAGCGAAGACGGATCGGGCGTGGGAAACACCTCCATGCGCATACGCGGAACGGATGCTACCCGCATCAACGTTACGCTGAACGGCATGCCGTTGAACAATCCCGAGAGTCAGGAAGTCTATTGGGTGAATTTACCCGATTTATCCTCGTCCCTACAAAGCATTCAAGTACAGCGCGGCGTAGGAACCTCAACAAACGGTGCTGCCGCTTTCGGAGCCAGCATCTCCATGAAAACCGCAGGTGCACGGTCCGAAGCGTATGGCGAAGCATCCACGTCAGCAGGCAGCTACCACACGTTTTCGTCCACTATCGCTGCTGGAAGCGGGATTCTAAAGAACGGCCTGTCGCTGGATGCACGTTATTCACGAAACACGGGTGACGGATACATCCGAAACGGATTTGTAGATCACAGCAACCTGTATGCTGCCCTTTCCCATTATACGGACAATCAATTGCTCCGGTTGAGTTACATCAATGGTAGACAGAAGACGGGAATCACTTGGGAAGGAATCTCCCCCGAAGACCTGGAAAAAGAGGGAAGAAGATACAACCCCGCGGGAAAATACATAGACGAAGCCGATAACGTGCATTATTACGATAACGAAACCGATAACTACTTTTCACACATCGTACAACTTCTGTTTACGCGCGACCTCAACACCCATCTATCACTCAACGCCAACCTGAGTTACAACAACGGTTTTGGTTATTACGAGAATTATCGTTCCGATCCGTATGGCGGATTCAAGCGGGGCGATAAGTTTTCGAAATACGGGTTGCCCGATCAAACGGTAAACGGAGTAACCTATTCGCGCTCACCGTTAATCCGCCAGAAACTGATGCGCAACGATTTTTACGTGGCAAACCTGGCATTCTTATACACCAAAAATGCGCTCGACTGGTCTTTCGGCGGGATGTACAGTTTCTACGACGGCGACCACTACGGCAAACTGCCCTGGATAAAATTCAATCAAAACATCCCCGAAAATTACGAATGGTATCGAAATGTAGGGAAGAAGGGTGAATTCAACTTCTTCACGAAAGCGGAATACCGGCTCAACGAAAAAGTTTCGCTCTTCGGCGATCTCCAGTACAGGCATATCGATTATGATTTTTCAGGAATTGATGACGACCTGGCGGATATCACCAGCCACTTCAAATACTCCTTCTTTAATCCCAAAGCCGGAGCTACTTATTGGATAAATAACCGCAATAATCTGTATGCTTCGGTGGCTGTCGGGCAGCGCGAACCGCTTCGGACCGACTTGAAGGAAAGCATCAAGGGAGGCGGAGGAGAAGAGCGGATCCGTCCCGAAAAAATGATCGACTATGAGTTGGGATATCGTTTCTCCCACGAAAACGGTGTGAGCCTGGGTGCAAACATTTACTACATGGATTACAAAAACCAGATGGTGCAAACCGGAAAGCTCAACGATGTGGGGTATAAACTGATGGAGAACGTGAAAGACAGTTACCGGACAGGTGTGGAGCTGGAAGCGTCTGTGCCGTTGGCGAACGACAAATTTCGTTTTGATGCCAACGCCACATTGAGCCGGAACAAAATCAACAATTACACAGCCTATCAACAGCAATGACTGGAACGAAGTTTATATAGAAAAAAACGGGAAGCAGATACGTAAACAGACAAGTAAAGAGTTGGGGACAACCCACATTTCCTATTCTCCCAACCTGGTGAGTATGGCAAGTTTGACTTATCAGCCTCTACAGTCGCTCTATTTCAATTTACTGGGAAAATATGTAAGTAAACAATATCTCGACAACACATCAGACGATGCAAAATCGATTGACGGATATTTTGTAAGCAACCTCTCGGCCGGATACACTTTCAAGAAAACACCGTTGGGCAGCATAGCGCTGCAGTTCTTCGTGAACAACCTGTTCAATAAAGAATACATTGCCAACGGGTGGGCTTCTACCGAAGTGTTTGAAGAGGATGGCAGCAGCGTAAACTGGATTGGCTACTATCCGCAAGCTACCCGAAATTATATGGCACGGCTAACGGTTAGTTTTTAACTGCGGCTCACCCGGCCCGCAAAACATAACCCGCAATTCATATGCAAACCCTAGAAATTATCGGTGCCGTTATCGGGCTTATCTACCTATATCTCGAATATAAGGCCAACCGCTGGCTGTGGCTGTTATCTTCTACCAATCCAAATTTTATGCCGATATGGGCATAAACATCTACTATTTCTTTGCGAGCATTTGGGGATGGATAGTCTGGACAAAGAAGAAAAATTCAGCAGAAAACGGGAAAATTTCCCATACTCCCTCCCGTTTCATCGTACCGTTAATCTTGATGAGTATTGCTATTTTTGTACTTATCGCCTTTATTCTGGTCAACTATACGGACAGCCCGGTACCGTACGGAGATGCATTCACTACGGCCTTGAGCATAATCGCCATGTGGATGCTGGCCTATAAATTCATCGAACAATGGGGGTTATGGTTTGTAGTAAACGGCGTCTCCTGCGGACTTTACTTCTGGAAAGATCTGCATTATACCGGAGGGTTGTTTGCTGTCTATGCCGTTATTTCCATTTTTGGATATTTCAAATGGAGGCGGATGATGAAAGATAAGAAAAACAGGTAAAAGCCTGGCTATTCGAAATATCCGAGTAAAAACTGAAACGGTTTTTGGAAGTTCACCTCCAGGTGGTCAGAGCCATAGCTTGAAACTTGTCCATCACCTGCGAGACGGACAAAGCGTTTGCCTGTTACATCGCACTGAGGTAATACATAGGTAGTACCGGTTGAGGTTGTCAGTTCACGGAAAAGCAAAACGAAAATTTTTCTCCCACTCATGCTGATAAAGCCAGGAAAGCTGTATCCGTTTGGTTCCTCGCCAACAGGTGAGATTACCCCTTTCTGCATCTCGTCACGCACCTCTTTCCATGCTTCAATCACTGGTGTCACCCTGAATGCCTCTTCGGGTAACCCGGTAGCTTCCATCCATGCGAGGGGCTGGCCCATCATTGTAATGGCAAACTGATAGTCAAACGGTACCTGCGATGGTTTCAACGGATCATCTTTCGGGTATTGGTTATCGTTTCGCCATTTATTGAGCCACTCAAGCTGGAATCGTTGAATGGGAACATACCTGGCTAGCATCCAGGCGTTTCTAAGGGTGAGATGAGGATAGTAATTGCCCCAGTCGGTATACCGGTTCTCCAGAAAGATATTCCCGAAATGGTTGAAGTAGAAAAATCCACCCCGTTGGCCAGCCGTCACATCCATATTGAATTGCAGGTGGCCGTCACTCTTCTCTGTTGCACCTCCTAACATCTTCTTCACCCTCTCTTCGGAAAGTTTGTTGCCAATTTCCAATCCGTCTATTTTGATCCATGAAATACCGTATCGAGCGTGCAGCCCAAGCAGAATCTCCTGATCTCTTTTCCATCCCGCGTAGAAGTTGGACTTGGATGGATTGAACCACAGTCCCAGCTTGATCCCGAAACGATCGGCCTCCCTTTTCACCTTTGTCAGCCCGGCAGGAAAACGTCTTGGATTGACCTCCCAGTCGGATGCGTTCCAATCGTCCCACAATAAGCCGGCCTTTGCAGCCGAATTCCGTGATAATCCCTGCTGCCAGCCGTCATCAATCTGATAATGGGTAATACCAAGCCTGGCAGCGACTCCCAACTCGTTCAAAATAAACGCTTCGTTTACGCGGCTATCCCGGTTACGATCCCCCCAGGTATTCATTGTAAAGGTGTTATCACGAAAAGGAAGATACCGGTGTATGGCCAGCTCATGTAATTTGTATGCTTCAAGTGCTGCCTCTTCATTTTCAGCATGCATCAGAACGAAAAGCGGATACGTTTTCTGCCATATATCCTCAAGCAAGCTACCTGAAAGGGCATCTGCTCTCTTTTCCTCATCCGGATAGGCAGTTTCATCTCTTTCCTGTGAGTGGTCTATTCCGGGAGAATGTACTTTTACACCAGAGAAATCTGTACTAAAGTCGAAACCCGAATATCTCGCCTGTGCACGTTCGATTGGTGATTTTTTCACAATCAGATGAAAGTCCCCCGTTTGCCTGTCTTTCGCCAAGAGAACAGATCCCCTGTAGTATTGTGACTTTCGGTAAGGGACGGAAGCACGCCGGTGAACCGCATTGGTATGGTGATCTGTAGCTTCCCGAAAAGACACTGTCGTAGTGGTATAGTGAGGAGTTGAAAAGGGTAAGCAGAAATAATGGGGGTTACTTCCCGACAGAAGTTCCGGGTCCTCAATCAATTCTGCACCGGTTGCATTGTTTTTTTGAAAAGTGCCCATCTCTCCTTTGACCAGCATGCTCCACTCAATGCCCGGCACGCCATCATACTTGCGTAATCTTCTTATAAGTTCAAAATTTTTGTAAACCGAACGCAAATCCAACTGATAATAACCCACTGAACGTTCTGTCTCTTCAAACCGTGAAATTTTCCGGTGTGTTTCTTGAGGTTTCCCCTCGGAGGTTCTGTCGGGTTGTGAGTTGGAATAAACCATCGCGTGATTGTTCGACAATGAGCTCGACTGAACCAGTCGCAATAAGCCATCCTGCCAAAAATACAGTTGTTCACTCAATCCGTCATTAACGACAAGCGTATCACTTCCTTTCCATGAGAAAGGGTGCTCAATTGCTGTCAGACGCAAACAAAACGACAAAAAAAACAGTAGAAGAAAGGATACTTTATTATACATATAACGGAATATCAGTTAAATAGTGACTCATCAACTATTAAAAGATTTTTATTTTTTTACAAATGTACATAAAAATTCATTCATATACGAGGACCCATAAAAATTGAAAGTTCTCCCCACGTCCTTTCATCAGGTTTGCATGAATAAATTGACTGAACCTGAACATTCTTTCTTTATTCTTGAATTCACTGTAAAAAAAGCACCTGTATCTCCAAATTGATGCCCAGATGCTCATTTTTTGTTTCTTTCCTTCTGTTTTACAAAAAATAAAGCACCAACAAATAAAATTTGTAAGTGCTTCATTATCATGAATCATGCGCTCTAACCAACTGAGCTATCTCGCCAACATGTCTTTCCGAAAATGATTCCAAATTCGAGGTGCAAAAGTAGTTTAAATATTTTAATTCTGCAACCCTAAAACGATAAAACCGGTAAATATTATTTTTTTTATTCCAGTGCCATCAGCCCAAACGATATCGGCCAATGTTCCTGATCCTATTCATAAGATTTTCGATTTATCCTTTCAAAGATAGCCATAATATCGGCTAAAAAACGTAATTTTGTCCCAAATCTAAAATTGCAAATTCCAATTCCGAACCGTGATTTATCCCGAAAATTTCGAACAAAAAATAGAGTTTTTCAAGATAAGACAACTGCTGGAACAACATTGCCTCAGTCCACTGGGCAAGGAGAAAGTAGAAGAGATGCTGTTTTCTTCCGTTTTTGAAGAGATTGACGTACAACTATCGCAAACCGATGAGTTTGTGCATATCTTGCAGGAGGAAGACTCTTTTCCTTCGGACAACTTTTACGATGTGCGCCCGGTTCTCCATCGCATACGTGTTGCCGGGTCGTGGATTGATCAAAACGCTTTGTCGGAGCTTCTTAAATCGATGTTAACGATAACTTCCATCGTAACGTTTTTTAAAAACGATGAAGAGAAAGCGGAACGTTATCCCCACTTGATGTTGCTGGCAAAAGAAGTGTTTGTATCGTCGGAAATAAGCAAAAAAGCCGAGCGGATCATCGATGAGTTCGGACAAATAAGGGATCATGCATCTCCCCAACTAAGCAATATCCGCAGGGAAATCACCTCGACGCTCAACAGCATCTCTCGAAGCCTGAATTCGATATTGCGCAAGGCACAAGCCGAAGGCTTTGTGGACAAAGACATTACTCCCAGCATGCGCGACGGAAGGTTGGTTATCCCCGTAAATCCGGCTTTCAAGCGAAAAATAAAAGGAATTGTCCACGACGAGTCGGCCTCAGGAAAAACCGTTTATATAGAACCTTCGGAAGTAGTAGAGGCCAACAACCGAATCCGTGAACTGGAAAGCGACGAACGTCGCGAGATCATCCGCATCCTCACCGAGTTTACCGATTATCTCCGCCCTTTCCTACCCGACTTGCTGCAGTCCTACGAATTCCTGGCACAAATAGATTTCATCCGCGCCAAGGCCAAGTTTGCGCTGCAGCTAAACGCGCTGAAGCCCAACTTTGAGGACAGGCTTATTATCGACTGGGTACAAGCGGTTCATCCGCTTCTTTTTCTTTCGCTGAAAAAGCAAAACCGAAAGGTTGTGCCGCTCGACATAATCCTCGAGGGGAACAACCGGATCTTGGTGATCTCGGGACCTAATGCCGGAGGGAAATCGGTCTGCCTGAAAACCGTAGGCTTGTTACAATATATGGTTCAATGCGGCTTGCTGGTTCCGTTGCGGGAAAATTCACGGATGGGTTTATTCAACGATATCTTCATTGATATCGGCGACGAACAGTCCATCGAGAACGATCTCTCCACATACAGTTCCCACCTGCAGAACATGAAGTTCTTCGTGAAAAACTGCAGCGGGCATTCTCTCTTGCTGATCGACGAGTTCGGCAGCGGTACGGAACCGCAGATTGGCGCGGCCCTTGCCGAATCGCTGTTGGATCGGTTCAACCAAAAGAACGCTTTCGGCGTCATCACCACCCACTACCAGAACCTAAAACATTTTGCCAACGAAAATGAAGGAGTCATCAATGGAGCCATGCTTTACGACAGACACGAGATGCAGCCGCTCTTCCAGCTTTCCATCGGAAACCCGGGAAGCTCCTTCGCTGTGGAAATTGCCCGCAAGATCGGACTTCCCGACGATGTAATTGTCCAGGCTTCCGAAATTGTCGGCAGCGATTACATCAACATGGATAAATATTTGCAGGACATTTCCCGTGACCGTCGTTACTGGGAGCGAAAACGCGAAGAGATTCGCCGCGAACGCAACCGGCTTAACGAGATTTCGGAAAAATACGAATCCGAAATGGGGGAAATAAATCGGAAGAAAAAAGAGATATTGGCCGAAGCAAAACAGCAGGCCGAACAACTTATAGCGGAGAGCAATGCAAAAATTGAAAGCACTATACGTCAGATCAGGGAAGCACAGGCAGAAAAGGAGAAAACCAAACGGGTACGGCAGTCGCTCGGCGAATTCCGGAAGAACATAGTAGCGTCCTCCGACACTCACCAGGAAGTGAATCCGATCCGAAAGAAAGTCAAGCAAAAACCCGTAACTCAACCTCAAAACGCTAACCTCAAAACGCCCATCGTCGCTGGCGATACCGTCCGCATGAAAGGACAAACCGTTACCGGAGAAATCCTGGAGATACAGGGAAAAAAAGCGATCGTTGCCTTTGGAGTAATCAAATCCACGGTCGACCTGGAGAAACTGGAAAAGGTAAGCCGCAATCAGCGGGACAAAGAGAACAGGTCGTCCAACACGCGCGATCTGCTTCACGAGCGAAAACTCGGCTTCAGACAGGATATCGATGTACGCGGAATGCGTGGTGACGAAGCGCTTCAAGCCGTGATGTACTTTATCGACGATGCAATTCAGCTAAGCGTTTCGCGGGTACGTATCCTCCACGGGACAGGCACCGGCGCTTTGCGACAAATCATTCGGGAATACCTGAGAACGGTACCGGGTGTTGTCCATTTTCAGGATGAGCATGTTCAATTTGGCGGTGCCGGAATCACGGTGATTGATTTGGATTAAAATTATTGTTTTATCTTTGCGCAAAAAATTAACAGATAAAGCATGCTCTTATGATAAAATTTTCAAAACCTTTTTGGGTCGCGAATTTTGTAGAACTCCTTGAACGTCTGGCATTTTATGCCGTTTTCATAGTGATCACCCTGTATCTGTCCAACGTCTGGGGTTTCTCCGATGTACAGGCAGGCATCATTTCCGGGATATATTCCGCTTTTTTGTATTTGCTCCCGACCTTTACCGGTGCCGTTGCCGACAAAATAGGTTTTCGCAATTCCATCATCCTGGCATTTACCTTCTTGACCATCGGCTACGGTGGACTGGGCCTGGTTCCCACCCTACTGCAGAGCGCAGGGCTGGTACATTATGGAATGACAACCACCTATTCGGGATTAACCGAAAGCATACACCAATGGTCGATAATCCCGATTCTTGTTTTTATCGTGATCGGCGGCGCTTTCATAAAAGCCGTAATATCGGGTACGGTGGCGCGCGAAACCACTACGGAGACCCGTGCCCGGGGATATGCCATTTTTTATATGATGGTGAATATCGGGGCATTTCTGGGTAAAACCGTGGTCGACCCACTGCGCAAAAGCATGGGGGATGAAGGTCTGGTATACCTCAATTACTTTTCTGCTTCCATGACATTTTTGGCATTGATTGCCGTGTTCTTCTTTTACAAATCGGCGCATACGGAAGGACAGGGAAAGAAAATGCAGGAACTTTTGCAATCGATGGGTAAGGTGCTGACAAACGGAAGGTTGATGGTCCTGATGCTGATCATAAGCGGTTTTTGGATGATCCAAAGCCAGATGTACTCCACCATGCCGAAATACGTCATACGACTGGTAGGTGATGGTGCCACACCGGGATGGTATGCCAATGTGAATCCACTGGTGGTATTTATGAGCGTTAATTTTATCACCTCTATGATGAAAAAAAGAAACGCCATCACTTCCATGATGATGGGTATGTTTATCATCCCGCTCTCTGCCTTGGTCATGTCTTTTGGGAACCACATAGGAGAAGCGTACATCCTGGGGATGCACCCCGTCGCGTTCATGATGATCATCGGAATTGCCATGCAGGCATTGGCCGAATGCTTTATTTCACCCCGCTATCTGGAATATTTTTCGCTGCAGGCTCCTAAAGGAGAAGAGGGATTGTATCTGGGCTTTAGCCACCTTCACTCCTTCTTTTCCTACCTGTTTGCTTTTGGAATATCGGGATTCCTGCTGGAGAAATATTGCCCCGATCCGCGCCTGTTTACCGATACCAATGGCATGTTCGACAAGGCAGCTTATTCCACAGCAACGGAGCACGCCCATTACATCTGGTACGTCTTTGTGGGGATTGGAGCTGTTTCTGCGGTTGCGCTCTTCATCTATTCCAGGGTAGTTCAACAGCTGGACAAAAAGAAAGAGTTGGTGAAACAATAAATTTATTTTATTATTTATTGATCAATATTTATTAAATATTTTGCATTAATTGCCCGATTATGCTTATTTTTGTCTATGGAAAATCTTTATAAAAATCATATCATGCGATTAGATTTAAGCTCTTATATTACGCTTGAACGAATACCTCAAAGGTATTACAAGCCGGAAAACGATTTTGAAGAATACACACTCAGCCGCTTCGAAAAAATTCCGATTCATATTTTTGAGAAATCGGATCGTGCCGCCAAAAAAGTAGCCAGCGGCATTGTAAAACAGATGCAAAAAAATCAGGCAGAGGGAAAGCAGTTTGTCCTCGGCGTGTCCGGCGGTTCTTCTCCCATTCAGGTGTATGAAGAATTGATCCGGCTGCACAAAGAAGAAGGGATCAGCTTCGGCAACCTGATTGTATTTAACATCTACGAATTTTATCCGGTTTCCGAACCCTCCCTTACCAATTTACAATTCATCAAAGATGCCTTTCTGAATCATATCGATATGAACGCCCGGAACATCTACTCGATCGATGCTTCCATAGAGAAAGACCTTATCGCGGAAAAGTGCGAGGAGTACGAACAGGCGTTACATCAATTGGGAGGATTGGATTACTTGCTGCTGGGATTGGGAAGCAAGGGCAACATCGGCTTTAACATGCCGGGTAGCAACCTCCATTCACAAACCCGTTTGGTGATGCTCGACGGAGATTCACGCCGCGACATAGCTTCCAGCTACGAATCCCTGGACAAAGTGCCCGTCAGCGCTATCACTATGGGTATTGCGGATATGATGCGAGCAAAGAGAATTGTACTGATTGCCTGGGGCGAGCAAAAGGCAGAAAGTATCAAGCAAATGGTGGAAGGTAGCGTAACGGAATCGACGCCTGCGTCAGTTTTGCAAACGCATCCGGAAGCAGATGTTTATATCGATCTGGCTGCAGCCAGCGACCTGACCCGTATCAGCCAGCCCTGGCTTGTCACCAATTGTGAATGGACAAGCAAACTTATCCGCAGAGCGATCGTTTGGTTGTGCGGCATTGTGAACAAACCCATTTTGAAACTCACCAACAAGGACTACAACGATAACGGACTAAGCGAACTCATCACCCTTTACGGTTCTGCGTACAACGTCAACATAAAAATATTCAACGACCTGCAACATACCATCACCGGCTGGCCAGGCGGGAAACCCAATGCCGACGATTCCAACCGTCCGGAAAGAGCAAAACCGTATCCCAAGCGCGTAATTATCTTCAGCCCCCACCCCGATGACGATGTGATTTCTATGGGTGGGACCTTTCAACGGTTAGTGAATCAAGGACACGACGTACATGTTGCTTACCAGACTTCTGGGAACATTGCCGTTGGTGACGAAGAGGTTATCCGGTATTTATCGGTCTTCAAAAATCTCATCAAGGAGTTTGAACCGACCAACTCTACTGCTCTTAGCAAGTTATCGAACATATTACACCATCTCTTCCACGAAAAAGGGGTAGACGATATAGACACACCGGAAGTTCGTTTTCTCAAAGGAAGGATTCGCCGTGAAGAAGCTCGCTCTGCAGACAGATACGTGGGGTTACCACACAGCCATGTACATTTTCTCGACTTGCCCTTTTACGAAACCGGAAAGGTAAAAAAAGACCCCATCTCAGAAAAAGACGTGATAATCGTCAAGGACTTCATCGAAAGCATCAAACCGCATCAAATCTATGTTGCCGGCGACCTCGCCGATCCGCACGGAACCCACAAAGTATGCCTGGATGCCATCCTGGCCTCCATCGATTTGATGAAGGACGATGAGTGGTACAAGGATTGCCGCGTTTGGATGTATCGTGGTGCCTGGATGGAATGGGAAATCGATCATATCGAGATGGCCGTTCCGATCTCACCCGAAGAGCTGCGCCAGAAAAGAAATGCTATCCTTCGCCATCAGTCGCAAATGGAAAGTGCCCCGTTCCTCGGTGATGATGAACGGTTGTTCTGGCAACGTTCCGAAGAGCGTAACCGGGCAACGGCCAACATGTACGACAAGCTCGGATTGGCCTCCTACGAAGCCATTGAGGCATTTGTGGAATACAAGCCTTTCCGGGAAAACATCGAGAATCATTGACGGATAAGGGAACTTTTTCTCAGTATAAGGCGCGTCATACCAGTTTTTGTTCCAGCGCTATCCGCACCAGAACGGCTGTGTTACGAGCGTTAAGCTTACAAAGAAGCTTCTTCCGGTAGTTATTGATGGTATCTACGGCAAGGAGCATCTGTTCCGCGATTTCAGGATTGGTGTATCCATTCACGATATGCTTCAGCAGTATCTTTTCCCGTGGAGTCAGCCAGACCTGTTCCACGGAGCGTTTGTTCATCAGAAAGTCAATCTCTTCGCACAAAAAAGTTTCGTTGTCAGCTACTGTTTGAATACCCAATAGAATTTCTTCGGGCATGGCATTTTTAATGACATAGCCCGAAGCTCCGTTTTCAAGCATTTGCCGTACGATGGAATATTCCGAATAACTGGTGAGTGCCACAATTTTCACTTGCGGATACTTCTCTTTTATTGCGCTGCATAGATCAATACCACTCCAATCGGGAAGATTGATATCCAGCAAGATGACGTGCGGTTGTTTGAAACTTAATTTCCACAGGCAATCTTCTCCGGTGTAACTCACGGCCGTGGTCCGGGCAAATCCGGAATTATCCACTAACTTTTGCAACCCCTCTACCAGGATCTTATGGTCGTCTACGATATGAACAGTTATCATTTTGCTTTTTTTTGTTTTCTGCTAGCCTGTCCCCCCGCTATATCTTTATCTCCACATCCACCTCGGTCCCCTCGTCCGGAGAAGAATGGATGTTCATGGTTCCGTTCACAGCCGCAACGCGTGTCCGGATATTGTTCAGACCTGCCCCCAAAGTTTCCGCGGTCGCATCAAACCCCTTACCATCGTCCTGGACGTTGAGGGAGATCAGATCGGTGCCACACACCAGCTGCACATTTACAGCAGCTGCGTCGGAGTGCTTTAAAGCATTGTTTATCAACTCGGTCGCAGCACGATAAATAACCGTTTCGAGCTTCTTTTCAATCCGCTGCTCTGTACCGAAGTAATGAAATTTTACGTTTTTGAAGTTTTTACAAAAGTCACTCAAGGCCGTTTTCAGCCCGTATCGCGAGAGTGCTTCGGGCATCATGTTGTGCGCCACACGCCGGAGTTCCCCGATGGAATTGTCCAACATTTCCATCACTTTGTTGAAACGTAAAACATCTTCCTCTTCAATAATTACATCCTGTTTCATATCGAATAAATTTAATTTCACTGCCGAAAGCATCCCCCCCAATCCGTCGTGAAGGTCTCGTGCAAGCCGGGTACGCTCAGCAGTTTCGCCATTCAGCACGGCTTGCGCAGCGATGAGCTGGTTCTCCTGTTCGAGTTGAAGAATTTTTTGCTTGTTCAGTTCTTCGTGGGTTTTTATCGTCCTGTTGCGTAAATACAATACCAACAGAAAGAGAAACAACCCAACCGTACTCACCAGGAAGATAATGGAATTAAGTTTTTTTTCTTTTTCCAGCGTACGTATCCTGAGCTCTTTTTTCTCTGTCTGGTACTTCTTTTCCAGTTCTGCCATTGCCTGCTCAAACTCTGCCGTTGAACGGGTATCGATCAGCTTCCGGTACTTGTCGAAGTAGAGCAGTGTTTCCTGATGATTATTTAAAAATACCCCTGCCCTCACCATATTGGCATACAGGTTTGAGGTTACGTTGGCATCCGTTGTGTCGGCTTTTATGGCTTCTCTGGCCGACTTCAAGCAATTGACGTAATCTTTCTCATTAAAGTAAATGTTCGACAGGATATTCAACGAACCGGCGATCTGGGTGTCATACCCTATCTCCCGGGTTAAATCCAATGCTTTCAGCGCGTATTCTTTCGCTTTCGGGTAATTGTTGTAATCCAGGTAATAGACCATGGCTATTCCTTGAATTGCAATGGCTTCCGATGCTTTATACCCTCCCTTGTGAAAAATTTCCGCCGCTTTTTCAGAGTATTCCAACGAAGATTTAAAATCTTTTCGTTTCAGGGCTATCCTGCTGAATCCCTCGTATGCACGCCCTACATTATACAGATCATTGGCCTCCAGGCTCTCTTTTTCCAGTTCCGAATAGTATTTTTCGGCCTGGCTTAAGTTTATCAGGCTGTAATATAATGTAGCAATGTTTCCGAGCAGCGACCGTATGCGTTCCTTGTTGTTGTGCTTCTCAAACACAGGGAGCGCTTTCAGGTAATAGGTGAGCGCTTCCTGATAATTACCCGATACGTTATGCACATTTCCGATAGCCCCGTAAACAGCGGCTTCCAGTTGTTCATCTTTTAGGAGGATGGCCTTTTCAAGCGATCTGTTCAGATACAATTGGGCCGTATCCATCTGGCTGTTCATGTAATAAGCTACACCTAAATTGCGGTAAAGCCGTGCTTCCATGAGCAGGTTCTGGTCCGATCTTGCCCTTTCGATACCCCGCACAGCGTATTTTTTTGATTTTTCAAAATTATCGTCGAGGTAGTTCCAACTTAAATCATCGCATACCGTCAGGTACTCTTCCGACGACAGGCCGTTACCGATCAACACATTTTCCAAACTATCCAGATTCTGGGCAGATCCATGTATACCAAGCAAGTACAACCCGATAAACAGAGTAGTCATACCTTTCCTTTTCCTAAAAGTCATCATTGTGTTTAGTTATTAGTATTGTAATGTGTCGATACCAGCAAACGCACGATTATATATAGCCGATACAAAATTAATTTCATTCACAGCAATTAAAAACTCCCTTTTGGGTCTATTTTTCACTTTTCTCAGCTTGTAAATTTGTATCCGAAGAGTCGGACAATGTGTGAAAAATACTCAATAAACAAAAGTAAAAATCAGTGTTTTATGGAAATTATTAACAAAGTAAAAAACATTTTGTTGAATCCCAAAACAGAATGGGAAGTAATATCGGAAAAAAACGATACACACTTGAAAGTATTAACCGCCTACCTTATTCCTCTGGCACTCATCCCTGCTATTGCGGGATTCATCGGGTACGGGATCTTCGGATTCAACCTGATGGGAATTCATGCGAGTTTCGCAAATATCGGTATCCGTCACGCATTTACTTCATTTATCTCTACACTAGGAGGAGCTTACCTGTCGGCATGGATCATTGCCTTTCTCGCCGATAAGTTTGAGTCCATCAAAAATTTCGATAAGGCATTCTCTTTGGTCGCCTACTCCTATACGCCTATGTGCGTGGCAGGGATACTCTTGTTGGTTCCCAGCTTGTCGTTTGTGGCAACGTTGGGAGGGCTGTATGGCCTCTACCTGCTTTACCTCGGAATCGCGCCCGTGATGAAGACACCCGAAGAGAAGAAAAACACCTATTTCATCGTGAGCCTGCTCTGCGTGGTAGTGGTTTCGGTCCTCGTTTCTGCACTCCTGGGTGCCCTGATCGTTTCGTCCTCAAGATTCATTTTTTAAATAGACAGATCATGAAAAAAGTACTCGATGCACAAAAATGGCTGAATAAACTGGGAAATGCGGCAAAAGATGCAGCAAAGAATGCCGTAGAGAGACGCGTGGAACAGAAAGCGGAGGAGGTAACCGAGAAAGCAATGGATAAAGCGGAAGAGTCGGTGACGAAAGAGGATAAAAACAAGAAATCCGCCTCAAACGAAGAAGAAGAGGAAGGTGCCATTGTTACGGAGGAGAAAGGCGAAAATATGGCCGCCAACACTTCGCAAAAATTAACGGGCACCAGCCAGTACGATTTTGTGCCGGGCGATCAGATCCTCTTTTACGACGATTTCTCACAGGATGCTATCGGAGACTTCCCAGCCCTCTGGGCAACAAACGGCAGTGGCGAAGTGAAGTCGGTGAATATCGCACCTGGCAAATGGTTTCACATGAACGGGGAAGATGCGGTATACTGTTACACTCGTGAAATCGATTTTCCGGACAACTTCATTGTAGAGTTCGACATTATTCCCGACGAGAAATATCAATATGGAATCCAATTCACACTTTATCAGGAAAAAACAGATGAACCGAAAGAGATGAACGACGATTTGTATCCTGGTGAAGCAGGACTACATATCGATCTGGGATACGACCGCTGGGATACCAAGGGTTACAAGGAAACAGAAGACTGGCTTACCGGACAGGCAACGAAAAATACGGTTATCCGTGAAAAGGAAAACCACGTCATCCTCTGGGTTCAGAAACGCAGAGTGCGTATCTATCATCAAAACGCTAAAGTGTTGGATATGCCCACCAACATCTATCCCAACGTGAAGTTCAACCGCATGCGATTCTCGGGATGGGACCGATACAGTGCACCCTACGTGTCGAACCTGAAAATCACCACAGCATCGCCCGACACCCGCAGCAAACTGATTACCGAAGGAAAGCTGGTCACCTACGGCATCACCTTTGATGTGAACAAGGCGGATGTAAAACCCGAATCGTTCGGCACACTGAAGAGCATCGCCGATGTGTTAAAGGAAAATGGACCGGTAAGAGTTAAAATTATCGGGCATACCGACAGCGATGGAGATGATGCCAAAAACCTGGAGCTATCGCAACGCCGTGCCCAATCGGTAAAGAACGAGCTGGTCAGCAAGTTCGGAATAGACGCATCGCGGATAGAGACGGAAGGAGCCGGTGAAACCACCCCCGTTGCGCCCAATGATACACCGGCTAACAAAGCATTGAACCGCAGGGTTGAATTTGTGAAGCAGTGAGTGCAAAATCAAAATCATGAAAAGAATTTTCATTTTATTTTTAAGTCAGCTGGTATTTTGTTGCTTTATAGCTGTGAATGTGTTTTCACAAAACGACCCCGATTTCTTTGTCAGACAGTTACCTCCTGTTCCGCTGGAGATTTGTGGAGAGAGTTCCGAAACAATTGAGAGTTGGCATAACCAGTTGTCTCCCAAAATAGACAGAATGAAGGAATTACTCAGTGATGAGAAAATACGACAAGAGGACGCGATTGCTAATGGGAAGGGTAATCAAGACTTTTTTAATTCACCCGCACTTCAAAATAAATACAAGGATTTATTGGATAAAGTAAATGAAATCCAGATTAAGACTGATACTAAACTATCTGAAATTAGTTTGATACAGTCAAAGGCAATCATTGCTATAGCGGATAAATACATTCCTATACTGGAAGCACTGAAAAAGGAATTACAATCGGCAAGGTCAAGTGGAAAACAGGTAGCAGATATAAAAGAAAAAACAACGCTTGTGGTAACCGAAAAATGCATTGAAATGAGTGTAGTAAACAAAAAGTTTGCTACTTCCTTTTGCGAACTGATTCCTGAAGTGATATCATCCGGCATACGGATTAATAAATTAAGAGATGAGGCCAATAAAATGTTATATACCAATTATCATTTCGAAACGCATTACGGTACATGGATGGACTATCTCGTATATTATTCAGAAAAACTGTACCAGCTAACAGACTAATTAAAATATTTTCACCCACTTGGATACATGATTGATACAAAGATTGAAGGCATGAGAATTTACATAATAATCTGCATCATTTTTTTATGTTGTTTTTCTCCGGAACTTTACGCACGGGATCTAACCACCAACAGTGCTGTTACAAACGATAGAATCGCCACTTTCACAACCGGTGAACCGAGAAGGGACACGGGTGATTTGAAAGTAACCAGGGAAGATTTCACCAAATTGTGTCAGAATTACATCGATTTGTATTACGATAAGCTTGATCTTATTGAAAAATCACGGATAAACACCGCTACAGATCGATTAAAGGCAAATCCGGACTATGCTGCCGATCTATCTGGCAGTGCAGTGGTGGCTTCCGCCACTGCTACATTGGAATATATGCCTATTGTGATGTCGGCTTTAGCTGCCCTTTCTGATCCGGTTGATCCGCTGCTCGTAAATAATTTTGGTGCTATCCTGCGTGCACTACATGATGCCGATGTGAAACAAATTTCACAGGGGTTTGATGACCCAATTCTTATATTTATTTATGCAAAAACCCTGGAGCCTCATTCACCGATGATCTTAACGAATCTCGGAAACGCATACATTGACCTCAACATGTATCCAGAGGCCGAAGAAAACTATCGGCAGGCCATTAAATACGATGATTATTTCTGTGCAGCCCATGAAGGGATGGCAAGAGTGTATGTACATAAAAAAGATGGCAGACGTGCCATCGATGAACTTATCAAGGCAGGCAAACTGGGCTTTTCAGCTTCAATGCGGAAAGGCTTCAGGGAAGCCGCAAAAAGCGGAGGTCACGTAGAATCTCCATTCTGGGAAGAGGATCAACAAAATGAGGATCAAAATGAGAACGAAAAGTCGCAGGATGACATACTGAAACTGCCTGTTTTTCCGAAATGGGTGAGCAGGGATGCGTTTATGTTTTCATTACCCAATCTGGTTGAGTTCTCACAGGCTGTGATGGAGAAGAGCATGGCAGGGGGATTGCAATTTGCTGCCACGTACCATGCCGACGAGTTGGATGAAGCCATCAATGATTTTGATTCTGACCCATACCCTGATGAGGAGGGTGATAGTGATGGCGAAGATGAAGACGATAATTCTGAAATGGAGAGTATTGAAAGTGTCGAATTGTTGCCCTCCTATGGTCAGAAATTATTTATGTTGGAGCTGGTAAATGATTATTATACCCAAAAAATTGAGCAGGAATACAATAAAAATGCGGCGAGAAGAAAAATGGCAGATGAGATTTTTCAACAAGAACTGCAAAACCTAAAGGAAAGTGGTGAATATAAACAGATGATGAAGTACGTGCAGGAGAATGATACCTACAATTCAAAAAGACTCGCCAAGGATATCAACAAACGTGCCTCTGCCCTTGCTGATGACCATTTTATTCAATGGAGAGATATGACGTTGGACACCTACCGGGGTGTAAAGATATTGCTTTATGAATATTGGAATGTAGCTTACCAGGTGGCTGGAGATATGTATGATCAGGACGCTGTAAATTATTTCAATGATATTCGGGAGTTAACAGTTAATATCAGTCTGTTACCCATAGCAACCGATTTTTCTTTATTACCGCCGGGCTACGCATTGGCAGACTATTTCGCCCCCATTGTAACCAAGGATGAAGACCTGAATCAATATAAAAGTTCACCGGTTGCTGAGATTGAGATGCTCGAGAAAGAGGTGGATGATTGCCCGCTCAAAAAAATTGACAAGCTCGTTTTAAACGCAGGAGCAATAGGATTTAGTATTACCTGTGATACCTGGGAAATTGAATATTTACAAGGTATTGGAGGATCGTTAAAACGTAACTTTAAGAATGGAGATACCGAAATTACGGTCCTGGTAGGTGTCAAAGCCGGTGTTGGTGGTGTGAGTGCCACCGCCAAGGAAGGCATATCGCTCAAATTCAATGAGGCGGGCGATTTCACGGGATGGGCGGTTAAATCGGAGGTAGGTGCCAAAGTGGGAATGGGGCCTGTTTCAGTGGGTAAATCAATTGGATTCTCAAGCGATATAGGCATGGTTTCTTCCCCAAAAACGACGATATCATTCGGAGGGGTAGGAAAGGAGACAAGTAACTGAAAAAATATGAATCATATGAAAAAGATCGATTTTATAATTATTGCAATGTTGTGTATGGTGCACAGCTACGGAGAACAGAACAGTTACCTCTTTTTGAGAGATGGGATGACGGTCGGTAGTGACACTTTGTTGCTGCAGAATAACCCGGACTACAACTATCTGCGCATATTGCGTAGTTTCCCATCGATTCCGGAAAATACACTTACCGCCAGTCAAACAGAAATTGAGCGTTATAAGGAGAAACTGGAAATCATTAACGAACTACTCTATGATTGTGAAGAAGCTGAGAAAGAGAAACAGAGGATAAGGGACAATAAGCCTGTTCCTTTTGATCTGGAGATACTGAATAAGATTGATGCTGCTCAAAAAGAGTGGGAGAAAATTTATGATCAGTATACAGCGATCACTATGCCTCTTACTGAGACTGAAATGGATATTTTGGGCCAGTGGCGGGAGGGCATTGATTCAATGATGAAATTGAATGAACCGCTTAATTATGAGTTGGCGGAACTCAGAAGCAAACCTGCTTCGACAGGAAATCAGCAAAGGAAAAAACAATTAGAACAACAAATCCATCACAACCGGTTAAAGTTCCATAAAGAAGTGGATAGGAAGAACAGGGAAAATCTTCAAAAAATGCTGCAGGAGTATGAGAAATTGACTCCCATTGTAGATAAATTAGATAATTATATCGTTGATGGTTACCGAATTTCATCGGAATCAGTCGGTTTGACAGCCTTAAGGGATCTGTATAAATCAATGTTAAGAGCTTTTTCCTATAACGCTGAGGCCGAGGGCAAAATGAGTCCCTTCGATGCTGTACAGGAATTGAATAAAATGTTTAGGTAAGAATAAACATGGAATGACCTGCTGTTAAACGAGTTTTTGCGTTCGACGTGCCTGCGGAGCTGCTCCAGATTCTTCCTGAAAGCTGTCGAACACTGGGCAGAGCAAGCTGTGTCTTCTATCCTCTTTTTGCAGGAATTCAGTTTGACACCTTAACCGGAAGGAACGACGGCAAGGGTTACAATTTCACCATCGTCCTTACTCTGTATGATTCAGAGAGTCAAAATGAAGAGGTCACGGGACGAACGGAATTAGAGAAGATGGCATTGGAGATGAAGCTCGAGAGCATAAGGAAAGGGTTACATCCAGTGCATGACGAGAAACTGGCGGATATAAAAACCCGGGAGTGGGGAGCTGGCGGAAGCTACAAGTATATGGCAAAATGGGACGATAAGGAGCTCTTGCGCTACTCCAGCTACTATACAGGCCGGGTGAAGGATGTCTTTTTCACCCTGGAAGCAGATGGCGACGACATTGCAGTACCTTTGATGGTGGCAGAGAAGCTAGCTTCGCTGGCCGGGGGCAACATGACATACAGATCGCTGAAAAGCAGGATAGTCAAACAGTGAGATTATCGCTACCGGATGCGACGGCGATCACTTTTATTAGAGAAACAAATTACTGGGAATTTATAAATCAACAAGTGTGATAAAAGCAAACTAAAAACGGAATAATCATGAAAAAACTTGTATTTTTTTTGTTGGTGGCCCTGTTTTTGAGCAGCTGTACCGGAGAGAAGAAAGGGAAAGAATCCGCCGGGAAGGAATTATCGGTGAAAGAGCTACAGGGAATTATACGTTCCACCTCTGAAGCCATGGGCATGGAGATGAGCATTGTTACCTATTTTGACAAGTGGGGCGAATGGGAAGCCATTGAAACAACGGTACCGATGGAAGTCATGGGAGAGGACTACTCCACACGTACCCTGGAAATCATAAAAGGGGATGACCACTGGAAGATCGACCTGGACAAGAAACAAGGAGAGCACTATAGACAGACAAGGGCAATCAACCCCCTGGGAATAGATGTGGAAACATTGACGGATGAGTTTTTGGGAAAAATGAATATAGAGGATCTCGGAGAAGTGGAGCTCCTGGGATACAAATGCCGAAAGATGCGCATGAAAGGCGACAAGGGAACTCACATGGACTATGTGATGTGGGGCAATGTCATGATGAGCATGGAGGGGGAGGCAATGGGTGTACGGACTTCCTCCCGGGTAACATCGGTGGAGAGGGTTGTCCCCCCACAGGAGAAATTTGAAGTACCCCGGGACATCCGGTTCACCGACGAGAAGTAATACCGTCTCATTTATGAAGCAATTATTACTTTTACTTGCGGCGCTAACATTCGCATTTTAAGCCGGATTCTGGAAAAAGCAAAATCCGGAAAGGAACTCACCGAACAGGAAAGTGCCCGGCTGGAGCAGTGGGGAGAATCGATGGAGAAGCAAGCCAATGCGCTAGACAGGCAAACGGATAAAGGCAAGCTACAGGTACAGGCTACTACGAATAAGCACAACCCATGTCCGGAGAAAATTAAGCTCTCTCTCCTGCCTACGCTGACACGTGAAAAGTATGTGGAGCTTGCTCAATCGCTAATGGCGACATATGGCCCGAAGACAGGTGATTTACAAAAGCTGAGGCAGGTGCTGGAACGGTCTCCCAAACAGACAGACGGAGCAGATATGGGAGCGGCCTTTGTGATGACAGGGGCAGGGTCGGCATCGGTCTATGCCATTGCCTGGAGTGCCGCCCGGACGCCGGACGATCTGCTTACAGCCAACAACCTGGGCGTAGCGCTCAAAGACATGGGGGAATATTCGCAAGCCATCCGGGTATTGCAATATGCCGACCGGTTAAAACCGAACGTCGGCCTTATCCTCTGTAACCTGGGTTGGGCTTACCGGGAAGCTGGTGACAACACGAATGCCGCCCTGATGTTTGAAAAAGCGTTACGGGTGGCACCCAAAATGAGTTCGCCTTACCTGGGCCTGGGATTGATCGCCCAATGCGAAAACAACCCCCTGAAAGCAGAACAATACCTGCGAAAGGCTTTGGGCCAACGATATTCGGCAGCAGGTCTCGGCGCTATGAAACAGGTACAGGCAGCAAACCCGCCCTCACAGAACCAGGGGAGTCAACCCCGGCCGCTGACGGATGAGAAAGGCAATCCAGAAGGAGTCGAGGTACCCGACCTTCCCGTGTATGAGAATATCGGGAGAATGGTGGGACAAGGACAACCGATCAAGAGATACCTTTCCGGCCTGGATGCCCGGAAAAGGCAGCTGACCTCCGACCTCCTGTCGGTGTCGGAGCAAATCAGAAAACAGCAGTTGCGTGCATCGAAAGATCCGGACAATGCAATGGTTTTCACCCGTGATTTTTCAAAGGAGATCATGCTGTTTTCCGATATCACGGAATTGTTGTTTGGTGAAAACAGCAACTACGGACAAGCACTGAATCAGGGTGCAAAGATCATGGAAAACAATTCGAACCTGCTGGAACAACGTATACCCACAATCACACAACTGATGGAGCAATCGTTGCGTTTGCAGGAAGATTTGACTGCACTCTTCAAGAAGCTTGAGGCGTGTGGAGACAATGAGTATTGCCAGAAAAAGGTCGGAGCGGAAATCAAGCAGGTACAATACCAGCTGGACCAGGTCATGTTTCGCATCTGTAAGGAACAGAAACGAGACCTGGAATCTTCCTTTTCAGCCGGATGCAAAAACTACACACTGGTTTCCAATGCCTTGAAAGAGGCGATCCCCGATTACTATGCATTTACCAATCCCATCATTGAACGGATATATGCCCCCAGCCTCAACGAGTATTACAACCTTTACCGGGAAATGATGACGGTGATCCATCTGGAGATAGCTGCAGGCTTTGCTTCAGGATTGCCGGGATATGCCGATCAGCTCAATCAAATGATTTGCGTGGAGCCGGAGCCGCCGCAACCACCCGGAGATGCGCCTGACCCTGAGCTGCCCTCAAAAAAGAAGAAAGATTGCCCTCTGGGTGAAGACGGTATCGGGGGTGGTATTGGGCCTTTATCGTTTGAACTCAGCTGTGACCACGTGAAGTTATCGGGTGGCGAAGGCATACTGTGGTCTGTAAAGCGCGATTTTAACAAACACGAAACCACCATCTGGGGGGGTGTGGGCGTGAAAGGAGAATACGGCAACGGCAACCTCACGGTAGAAGCAGCCATGGGGGTAGAGATCACCATCGGACAGGGTGATGCCATAAAGGATGTGGCTTTTACCAGCTCTGTCAAAGCCGGTGTGGGCGGACTGGCAGAAGGAGAGATTAGCGGTCGTTTTGCCTTGGAAGGAGGTCCTTCGGTGGATGCGTCTGCCAACTTTACATCGCCGGGCATTTCTGATTTGTTGCCGGAATAAGCAGTAATCGGTCTTGTTATAATAAGTCTATCAATAAAAAATGGATGTTAAATCAATAAAAAAATGAAAAAGAATGTAGTTATAATTCTGTGGATTTTTTCTCAACTTATCTCAGCACAGCAACTCGCTCAAAATTATCTCTCCAACCTTCCAAAGTTTCCGGACAACGGTTGTACGGTAACCGAAACAAATAAAAAAGCCTTTTACCAGCAGATCGACAGGGTTATCGAAGCGATTGAGTCGGATATTGAACGGATACACAAACAACAGTCCTCTGTTGACCAGAATCAACTCCCAGGCAAGGCGTCAGATGGTGAAGCTTCCGGCGAACAACTGGCACAACAAAAGCTGATGAAAGATCACGGCATCTCTTCGATGGATCTGAAAAAATTGGAAAACATGAGTGAAGAGGAACTTCAGGAATGGGGTGAGAAGTACGTCGCTTCCAACCAGGGAAAACAGTCACAATCATCCGCCAGGAAGCAGTACAACATCAATACCGAATTACAAGACCTACAGAACAGGTTGTCGACGTATAAAGAGGGATGGATGAAGATGCAAGCTGAATATGAAAAGAAAGAGAAGCAGGCTAAAACCGATCTCGACCTATGCCTGGAAATGGTATTGAAAAATGCCCCGGAGCCCCAATACAGGGGTGAAGCATGCATCAACCAGAAAGTTATTGATGAGTATGTCGCTAAAAACGAACAACGTTGTAATGACAACTACTGCCAGACCGTTACGCCATTAAAGAAACAAATGATCAGCAAAAAAATGGGAGAGTTGCCGCAGGTATTGAGATTGCTTTCGCAAATTCAAACGATACAGAACGATCAGGTGAAAGGACAAACCGGTCTTGACCTTAATGCATCCCAGTCAAATGAACTGGCTGCGTTGGACCTGGTAAAAGAATTCGCCGAAGAGATGCGCAGCATGCTATGACCTCATACGGAGATGTCCCACACGGTTTTACGGTGTTCGGAACTCCTGCCTATCGTCAGGAAGCCGATAAACAATCTTGGAAACGATTCTTAAATTTTCTCAACGAGATCTTCTCTTAAAACAAGTCAATCGTGCGCATTCATTTTTATACAACGCCGCAAAAAACTGTCAAAAAATGCCACTATCTGGAAAAAAAGTTGTATATTGAGCGCAATTTATTGTGAGCAGTTATGCTTAAAGAGAAGTTTCATATTGAGTTTGTGATGGGGAGTGCCACACAGGCGAGTTTGTGGAGAATGATCAGCCAGATTGACGGATTATCGGAATGGTTTGCCGACGAAGTTACGATGAACGAGGAAGAAAATGTATACACGTTTTTTTGGGGAAAGTCGGATAATCAGGCAGAGATCCTAAGTTTAAAACCCCAGCAAAGTATCCGTTTCCGGTGGTTGGACGAGGAGGAAGAGAATGTATATTTTGAATTTCAGCTTCATAAACTGGAATTATCCAATGAAATTGCTCTGCAAATCACCGATTTTGCTGAACCCGACGAAAAAGGCGATGCCATAACCTTGTGGGAGACACAAATCGACAAAATGAAAAGACAGCTTGGGGTATTGTGATAATCCCAACATAAATAAGGAGGAACAACCGAAAATAAGCCGGTTGTTCTTTTTGTTTTCTTAATCCTTAAAACAGTTTTCTCCACAGGAATTTATTATCTTTGTATCGAATTTAAAAGGATTTCTTTTTAACGGATGAGGAAGAATTTCCACATAAAAAAACTTTACGGCTATTTGTTAAAAACCTATATCCCGCTGTTTCTGATGACGTTTGTCATATGCCTTTTTTTGGTATTGATGCAGTTCTTATGGAAATATGTTGAGGACATGGTAGGTAAGGGACTTGGATTGAACGTAATAGGCGAAATGTTTTTATACGCAGCGCTTCAGTTGATACCTATGGCGTTGCCCTTATCCATATTGTTGGCTTCGCTGATGATGTTTGGCAATCTGGGGGAAAACCTGGAACTGCTGGCCATAAAATCGGCGGGAATCTCTCTCATCAGGGCGATGGTTCCGCTTATCGTTCTAATTGTTTTGATCAGTATAGGCACTTTCTTTTTTCAAAACAATGCCATGCCGAAAATCCAGCCCAAGTTTTATTCACTTTTGATCTCCATTCGTCAGAAATCACCTGAACTGGATGTCCCCGAAGGTGTTTTTTACAAGGAAATCGGAGGCTATAATTTGTATGTGGACAAAAAAAATCGGAAAACCGGAATGTTGTACGGTGTTTCCATCTACGATGTCAGCAGCGGATTCCAGAATATGGCTGTCATTATCTGTGATTCAGCGGAGATGCGGATGTCACAAGACAAATTATCGTTAATCTTTACGATGCATAACGGACAACAGTTTCAAAACTTTACTCAGGGAACGGAAAACATGAATTTCTCCACGGAGTTTATCCCTTACGCCCGCGAAAGCTTTGTCACCAAAACGATGACCATCCCTTACGACGACAACTTCAACCGAATGGAAGAGAGCGTCTTACAGGAAAGCTCATCAAGTAATTATGTTTCAAAGAATATCGCAGAGTTAAGGGTTTCCATTGATTCCATGGAACAACTTATCGACAGCGTAAACATCGCTGACCGGAAAATAATGAAACAATATACCTACCTCTCTTTTCGAAACAGCTATCCGCAAGAAAGAAAGGACTCCATCATTCAGTATGCAACAACATCCGTTAAGCCCGATATGGACTCGATTTTCGCATCAAAAGACATACAGACCCAGACGTCCATCCTCCAAAACGCGTACTCAAAAGCCGACAACAACGGAAACGATTATCTTTTCCGGTCGATGTCCAAAACAACCACACAACGAAATATAAACCGGCAGTGGATCGAGTGGCACACCAAGTTTACGGTATCGTTTGCCTGCCTCATTTTTTTCTTTATCGGAGCGCCGCTGGGTTCTATCGTCCGTAAAGGCGGCCTGGGAACACCCATCGTGATTTCGGTGATTCTGTTCATCATCTACTACATCCTCAATAACGTAGGCTACAAAATGGCACGTGACGGGGTTTGGGACCATTGGATCGGCATGTGGTTCAGTTCGATGATCTTACTTCCGTTGGGGGTTTTCCTAACCTACAAGGCCATGACAGACTCCGTAATTATGAGTACCGATACCTATACAAGCTTTTTCAAAAAACTTTTCTTTATCCGCGAGAAAAGAAATTACACGATAAAAGAGGTCGTCATTGAAGAACCCAACTACGCAGAGGTTGATCAATCGTCACGTGCACTGACCGGGGAGGTGACCGGTCACCTGCAAAAATACAGCACCCTTGGATACAAAACCTATTGGACGGACAGCGGGTACGACCATTCCTTGTCATCTATAAAAAACAAGATGGAGAATATGCTCAATCAGTTATCCAATTCACGTAAACCGGTGGTTATTGAAAAAGCGAAGGAATACCCGGTTTTGATAAAATATGTACGGCCCTTTAATGCGGGATCAACCCTCTCGGGGTTATAATGAAACTGCTTTCACTGCCTTTTGAAAAGCGAATCAACAGGGACTTAAACGCCCTATTAAAGTTAAACAACGAATTAAATGAGATAATGAACAACCAGCAACGTAAAGTAGCTGTATAAACGATACAAAATGAAAGAATTTACGCTAAACACGATAGAAGAAGCTATCGAAGAAATAAAAAAAGGGAACTTCATCATCGTGGTCGACGACGAAGACCGCGAAAATGAAGGCGATCTGATCATTGCTGCCGAGTGTATCACGCCGGAAAAAGTCAACTTTATGGAAACGCACGCCCGGGGACTTATCTGTACACCCATCACCAAGGAACGTGCCGAAGAATTGGAGTTGCCGATGATGGTCACCCACAACACCTCCATCCACTCCACACCGTTTACCGTCTCTATAGATTTGCTTACTCACGGCTGCTCGACCGGCATCTCGGCCTACGACCGGGCACAAACCATTCTGGCACTGGCACGTGAAGAAACCAAACCCGAAGATTTTGGCCGGCCGGGACACATTTTTCCGCTACGCGCCTTGAGCAAAGGAGTTATTCGCCGTGCAGGGCATACGGAGGCTACTATTGACCTGGCCCGTTTGGCCGGATTGTACCCTGCGGGAGCGTTGGCAGAAATCAAAAAGGAAGACGGGGAAATGGCCCGTTTGCCCGAACTGATGAAAATGGCAAAGGAATTTAACCTGAAAATTATTTCGGTTGCCGATCTCATCAAGTATCGACTCAGGACGGAGTCGCTCGTAAACCGCGGGGAAGAGGTACATTTACCTACCCGGTACGGAGAGTTCCACATGGTCCCTTTTCGTCAGAAGTCCAATGGATTGGACCACGTAGCACTGATAAAAGGGGAATGGCACAAAGAGGAGCCCATTTTAGTGCGTGTTCACTCGTCGTGTACAACCGGCGATATTTTCGGTTCCATGCGATGCGAATGCGGAGAACAACTGCATAAAGCCATGCAGATGATCGAAAAAGAAGGAAAGGGCGTATTGGTTTACCTCAATCAGGAAGGACGTGGAATCGGTCTTATGGCAAAGGCTTCGGCCTACAAATTGCAGGAAAAGGGAATGGATACGGTTGATGCCAACCTCCATTTGGGTTATAAGGCCGATGAACGCGATTACGGTGTGGGCGCACAAATCCTGCAAAGCCTGGGCGTTACAAAAATGCGGTTAATGACCAACAATCCCGTAAAACGTATCGGACTGGAATCCTATGGCCTGGAAGTGGTGGAAAATGTGCCCATCGAAATTACGCCCAACGAGTACAACCATTTCTACATGGAAACCAAGAAGAAAAAGATGGGACATATCCTGAAAAACTCCGGATTGTAACCGTAAAAGTAAAAAAATGGAAATAACCGGTCTTCTCATAGGTTTTGTGGCCGGAGGAATTATTGCCTGGATCATGGCAACCCTCCTTGTCAGGTCGAAAACGGTTTCAAAACAAGAACTTGAAGCCGTGAATGAGAAGAATGTCTCTTTGCATACCGACCTCATTGTAGCGCAGGAGAAACTGAAGTCCATGCAGGAAGATGAGGCGGAATTAAGAACGGAGCTTGCAGTATACCGGGAAAAGACGGAGCTGTCCCGGGACGAAGTCCAGGCCCTTGAACGCAACCTCTCCAGCACTACTGCCCAGTTCAATGTAGCCCGCGATACCATACAAAAGCAACTGGAAGAAATCGGCGCTTATAAGTTGGAATTGAAATCGATGACCGATGAGTTTAATGAAACCAACAGGTTGCTTGCCGCCTCAACCGCCGACTTCAACGCCCTGAAAGAGAAACTGGAAACACAGAAGTCCGAAATGGAGAACCTGCGAAAACAATTCAACCTGGAGTTTGAAAATATCGCGGAGAGGATCCTGGACGAAAAAACGCACAAGTTCACCAGGATCAATCAGGAGAACTTGGACATCATCCTGAAGCCGTTGGGTGAAAATATCGACTCGTTCCGGAAAAAAGTGGAAGAGGTCTACATTACCGAAGCCAAAGAGAGGTTTTCACTGGGCGAAGAAGTGAAAAAGCTGAAGGAGCTCAACACAAAACTCAGCGAGGATGCCGTGAACCTGACCAACGCCTTGAAAGGAAGTTCCAAAACACAAGGCGATTGGGGACAAATGATCCTGGAGAACATCCTCGAGAAGTCGGGATTGGTGCGCGACAGGGAATACTTTGTCCAGGAGTTCCTGAAAGACGTCGACGGCGCCTACCTCGTTAACGAGGACGGAAGCAAAATGCAACCCGATGTGATCATCTCCTACCCCGACGACCGCAAGGTGATCATCGACTCCAAGGTATCACTGTCGGCATACGTGCGTTACACACAAACCGATGTGCCGGACGACCAAAAAAAATGCATCGGTGAACACCTGCGCTCAGTAAGGAAGCACATTGATGAACTGAGCCGGAAAAGCTATCAGGACTATGCCGTCACGCTTGATTTCGTGATGATGTTCGTTCCAAATGAACCGGCCTATATGCTGGCTTTACAACACGACCCGGATATCTGGCAGTACGCTTACGACAAGAAAATCCTGCTGATCAGCCCAACCAACCTGATTGCAGCATTGAAGCTCATCGTTGATCTCTGGAAGCGCGAGTATCAGAACCGAAATGCAATTGAGATCGCCGAACGTGGGGCAAAACTTTACGATAAATTCGTAGGATTTATCAACAACCTCGAAAAGATCGGAAAAAACCTGGACCAGGCTCAGAACGCGTACAACGATGCCTACAAACAGCTATCTACCGGAAACGACAACCTGGTCCTACAGACCCAAAAACTAAAAGACCTGGGAGTTAAGGCAAAAAAAAACTTACCGCAATCGCTGATTGAAGAGTAAGAGACATTGACTCTCGCCACTTATAACTTTACAACACTATGTACGAAAAAATGCAACACCACCTGCAAAGCGAATTAGCCGCTATCCAGGAAGCAGGACTTTACAAAAACGAACGGATTATCGTAACGCCTCAAAAGGCAGAGATCAAAGTGAAATCGGGACAGGAGGTATTGAACTTTTGTGCCAATAACTACCTCGGATTGTCAGACAACACTCACCTGATCGAAGCAGCCAAAAAAGCCCTCGATGAGCGGGGATACGGAATGTCGTCCGTACGTTTCATTTGCGGGACGCAAGACCTTCACAAAGAGCTGGAAGCTACGATCAGCAATTTTTTTAAAACGGAGGATACCATTCTGTACGCCGCCTGCTTCGACGCCAACGGCGGGTTGTTCGAGCCCCTGTTTACCGAGGAAGACGCCATTGTTTCAGACGCACTTAACCACGCCTCCATCATCGACGGAGTACGCCTGTGCAAAGCCAAACGTTATCGCTACGCCAACGCCGACATGGCCGATTTGGAGGCGAAGCTACAGGAAGCACAGGCGCAACGCTTTCGCATCATCGCGACGGACGGTGTTTTCTCCATGGATGGAAATGTGGCTCCTATCGATAAAATCATGGAATTGGCCAAGAAATACGACGCCCTGGTGATGATCGATGAAAGTCATTCGGCAGGGGTCGTCGGAAAAACCGGACACGGCGTTACCGAACTATACAACTGCCGAGGAAAAGCGGAAATTATTACCGGAACCCTCGGGAAAGCGTTCGGCGGTGCCATAGGAGGTTTCACTACCGGACGCAAGGAGATCATCGACATGCTTCGCCAACGTTCACGCCCCTACCTTTTCTCCAACTCCATTCCTCCGTTGGTGGCAGCTGCCGGAATCAAGGCATTTGAGTTGCTCCAGGAATCGAACGAGTTGCAAGACAAGCTGCACGAGAATGTCGATTATTTCGTAACCAAAATGAAAGAAGCCCATTTCGACATCAAGCCTACCCAGTCGGCCATTTGCGCCGTGATGCTCTACGACGCCAAGTTGTCGCAGGAATTTGCATCGGCCCTGCTCGATGAAGGCATATACGTTACGGGATTCTATTATCCCGTCGT
Source organism: Porphyromonadaceae bacterium (assembly GCA_022840285.1). Lineage (GTDB taxonomy): Bacteria > Bacteroidota > Bacteroidia > Bacteroidales > Dysgonomonadaceae > Petrimonas. The sequence continues at coordinate 17,049 of JALHIE010000082.1, read as the reverse complement.
TCCGAAAGGAGAGGCACGCATCCGTGTCCAGCTATCCGCCGGGCACAAACGCGAACACCTCGACAAAGCCATCGCCGCGTTTATTAGAGTCGGGAAAAAACTTGCCGTTATTAAATAACCCACACTCATTATGAAAGCCTTAGTTAAACTACGTCCCGAAAAGGGAATATGGATGCAAGAGATACCCGTTCCCGAGATCGGAGTGAACGATGTCCTCATCAAAATCATAAAAACCTCTATCTGCGGAACCGATCTGCACATTTATAAATGGGACGATTGGGCGCAAAAGACCATCAAGACCCCCATGACCATCGGCCACGAATACGTGGGCGAAATTGTGGATATGGGAAGCGGAGTAAAAAACCTGAAAACCGGCGACCGGGTTACCGGAGAAGGACATATCGCTTGCGGACACTGCCGCAACTGCCGCCGCGGGAAACTGCACGTCTGTGAAAACACCCTCGGTGTGGGTGTGAACCGCGACGGAGCCTTTGCCGAATACTTGTCGCTCCCGGCAGAAAACGTCGTTAAGCTGGACCCACGTATTCCCGATGAGATTGCTTCCATCATGGATCCTTTCGGAAATGCCACCCACACCGCCTTATCGTTCCGGCTCATCGGGGAAGATGTGCTCATCACCGGTGCAGGGCTGATCGGGAGCATGGCAACCGCCATATGCCGTTTTGCAGGTGCCCGGTACGTTGTGGTCAGCGACCTGAGTGACTACCGGTTGGGAATAGCCCGGAAGATGGGTGCTACGCTGACCGTTAACCCCTCGAAAGGAGAGAGTATCCGGCAAGCGGTTGAAAAACTGGGAATGCGCGGCTTTGACGTAGGGTTGGAGATGTCCGGCTCCCCCGCTGCATTTCGGGAAATGATCGACAACATGTACAACGGTTCAAAAATATCGTTGCTGGGTATTTTACCCAACAACACCACAGTCGACTGGAACGAGATCATCTTTAAGGCCCTTACGCTGAAAGGGATTTACGGCCGTGAGATGTGGGAGACCTGGTACCAGATGGAGCAGATGCTTATTTCCGGAATTGACCTGACTCCCGTTATTACCCATCGTTTTTCCATCGATGAGTATCAGGAAGGGTTCGAAGTGATGGAAAGCGGACAGTGTGGAAAAGTGATTCTCAGCTGGAATTAGGATTTTCAGACTGCGTCGGCAGCCGGCTTGCGTTCGGTCAGGGTAAGTATCCGGAAGTTCCTGTCCAGTTCGAGCTGGACGATATATCCTGAAACGGTTTTCCGTTGTCCGCCGTCAACGTACGATTTTTGAACGGGAACATTCACCTTGTAATGTTCGATCGCCGTTTTCTCGTAAGCTACTGCGGCCGTATTCGGTAAAAATTGAACGGTTGGAGCCTGTGTTCTTGCCCCGGAGATAATCAGGTCTCCGACTATTTTTTCACGTTGACCTCCACCGGAGCTGAAGAACCGGAAAACGACCGGAGCCATATATTTGGTTATTTCGCTGGCATTAAGAGCGGATAATGCCGTAAAAAATCCGTCAACGGTAAGCCGGATACTGTCCAGATCACTTTTTGCAACCGGATACGATTGAAACAGCATATCGTATCTTTCCTGTGCATTGCCGAAATAGTCGCCCGGCAGTTCTCCGCTTTGCGAAGCGACCATATAGTCGGAATAACTTTCGGCGGTATTGTCGTTCAGGGTAGCCACCCAGGCAAGCGAATCCAGCCTTGTTTTCACCAACGGGGTGTACGGGCTTTCCGGATATTGCGTCAGGAAATCCCGAAGTTCCGCCCTGTTATCCGAAGATTGCAATGTTCTCCAGGTTTCTGCCTCGTTTCCTTTGAGCTTCATCAGGTTTTCTTCAGCCAAGGTGTAATATTTTCCTTTCGGAAATGCCTGCATATAAGTCAGGTAACCGCTTACCCTGTTTTCTTTTATCGCCCTGTCCCATTGTAACCTGTCCAAATTGCCTTTTTTCACCGTCTCTCCGTAATAAAGGAAGCCGGCAACCAGCAATATACCCAACAGAAGCACCCCCAAAAAAAACCGACTTTTGTTCTTTCGCGGCCCCGTGCCTTTTGACAAAATATCCGTCGGCAGATCCGGATTCTCTTTTTTTATCTCAACACTCCTTTCAGTCAATTCCTGCCCGACAACATCCGGCCTCCCTTCTCTTTCGGGAACATCCACTTCATATTCCTTTTCTATCTTATCTTTGCAATCGTTGCAAAACAATGCTTCTTCCGGTTTACTCTTTCCGCAAAGCGGGCAAAATTGGGCCATAGTGTTCTATTTAATTCAGGCAAAGATAAAAAATGCGTATATTTGTCCCACCACCGTTACCGGCTTTGTCGCGGATGATGATGTATTTGAAAAAGGGATTGTTTATGAATGGTTCTTACAAAAAAAGAATGCTTGGTTTTAAATACGCTTTTCAAGGTATGGCAACGCTTTTCCGTGAAACACCCAACGCGGTGATTCACCTGATACTGGCCATATCGGCCATTCTGATGGGGTTTCTGTTTTCGATCTCCGCCACGGAATGGCTGGCAGTAGCTGTCGTTATTGGGTTGGTTTTGGCCCTGGAAGCTGTAAACACCTCCATAGAGACGCTTGCCGACCTTGTTTCAAAAGAACGCAACGCAACGATTAAAAAGGTGAAGGACCTGGCTGCAGCAGGTGTTCTGCTAGCCGCCATGGCTTCTTTGGCGGTAGGGATATTGATTTTTCTACCAAAAATTATTGAGTTATTTCAATCCTGATGCCGGATTACACAGCCTACCTGACGGACATACAGGAAATCTCAGCCTCGGAGTCTGCTTTAAACGACAAACTTTTCGAACTAAAAAAGTTGTTGGAGCGATTATCGAAAGAATTTACGTCCGGCGAATCCATCCAGTTTCCCAACCTGTTCTCGCGCCTGGTGTTCCTGGCTCAGAAATACCTGATTCCCGGCCGACTGGAGTGGCAACTGCAGCACCTGCGTGTTCGTACGAAAGAGATCCGGGAAAAGAAAGAAGAACTGGCAGAGTCCGAGTACCGGCAACACGAAAGGGCACTGATCAATTTCCTGGAACTCCTCTCCGGTGACGAAACAAGTTGGGACGAAAGCCTCACGCTCTCGCCTCAACCCATTGGCAAAGAGTGGACGCTACGCGTTCAGGTTCTGGCGATCGACAAGGAAAAGGCCGAAATCAGGTGCCTGTCGGAAAAACATCCCGGAACGGAGGTGACTGTCAGGTGCGATGCGTTAAACAGCCCGGTCGATCATTTTTGGGAAGGGGCGCAGCTCAACCTGATCGATTTCACGGTAGACAAAAACGGCCGTTTACTTCCCAAACTCATCGTATTGGAACCCGATTACCTGATAGACGCCTCCGCCATCGCGGAATGCTTTCACGATTACTGCGTCACACCGATGCACTATTTCAGAAACAAGTTCGAAACACCCGAAAACCGCTCCTATCTTCTGCTGGGTAACCTGGCAAACTTTTTCCTCGACGAGCTGATCTTTGCCCAACAACCCGATGAGGTCTCTTTTGACGAAACATTCCTGAAATCGTTCCGGCAGTCGCCTTTCGAATACACGAGCTGCCGGGATATTGCAGCCGACGAAGACTTCCGTGATTTTATGCAAAAAGCGCGTACCCAGTTTGAGAACATCAAACGAGTGATCACCGAAGATTTTCCACGGAGAGGAATTGACCTGCACCAGTGTACGCTCGAACCGTCGTTTTTCAGTGAACGGTACGGTTTTCAGGGGCGGTTGGACCTGTTGCACATCAACAAGAATACGTATAAGATTGTGGAGCTCAAATCGGGTAAACTTCCCTACCCTGCTTACGACACAGGAAAGATTGCGCTTAACCACGAAGTACAGACCGGCGTTTACCGGCTAATGACCGAAAGTGTGTTTGATGTACCGTCACGCCGGGTGGAAGCAGCCATTTTGTACTCCTCCGGAAGCATTCCGGGTACAAACCTCCGTTTTGCCGCCGGATTCCAACAACTGGAGAAAGAGATAATTAACATCAGGAACCTCATTATTGCCAACGAACATGCCATCATAAACGGTAACAATCAAACAGTTGCGCAACTGTTTCAGGCACTTTACGACACCACCGGAACCGCTCAGAAATCCGCGACGTTTTACACGCAACGGATCGAACAATTCAAGTCGGTACTGCAACCATGCACGCCAATGGAATTGAGCTACTTTTACCGCTACATCCGTTTTGTTTCGCGGGAACTGTACCTGCAAAAAACAGGAGACGTGGAATACGAATCACCCGCCGGTGTGGCTTCGCTGTGGAACAGCGATTTTAGCGAACGTGCAGAAGCACTGGATGTTTTGTACGGCCTGTCCATCGAGTCGATTGACGATTCGGGAAACGACATGAAAATAGTGTTCCGGAGAAATCATGCCGGAAACGATGTGGTAAACTTCCGTGAGGGAGAGATCTGCATTGTCTATCCCCGGCAGGATGAAGAAGACACCGTCCTCAACCGTCAAATACTGAAAGGTACCCTGACAGCCCTCTCGCAGGAATTTGTCGAGGTCCGTTTCCGGAACAAGCAGCGAAACCGTACATTTTTCAACGAGAACCCGCTTTGGGCAGTCGAGCATGACGCGCTCGACACATCGTACAACAGTATGTATAAGAGCCTGTTTGATTTTCTGAACGCCGAAAGGCAGCAGCGCGATTTACTGTTGGGATTAAGAGCACCCCAAGCCCCGGCAATCCCTGAAAACAAGTTGCCTTATCCCGAAAGCATCATCCGGAAAGCGATGGCTGCCGAAGACTATTTCCTGATTATCGGCCCGCCGGGAACCGGAAAGACATCCATTTTTGCCCGTCGGCTGGTTGAAGAGTTTTACGCGAAAGAAAACGGCAGCATCCTGGTATTGGCCTATACCAACCGGGCTGTGGATGAGCTTTGCGAAGCCATAAATGCCGCATTTGGCTGCAAGGATGAAAATTCACGCAACTACATCCGTGTGGGAAGCGAACTCTCGTGCGCCGAAGCATATCGGGACCGGTTGTTGCAAAACATCTCCGAAAAAGCCAGTAACCGCGAATCGCTGCGGACAACGATCCGGAAGACCCGGATTGTTGTATCCACCCTGGCATCCATAAACGGGAAACCGGAACTTTTCAGCCTCAAGAAGTTCGATGTGGCCATTATCGACGAAGCGTCGCAGATCCTGGAACCACAAATTATCGGATTGTTGACCCGTTTCGATAAGTTCATCATGATTGGCGACCACCACCAGTTGCCCGCCATTGTCTTGCAGAAAAAACAGGTTGCCGCCATACACGAGCCGGAACTTACCGGAGCAGGGATCACCAGTTGTGCCCATTCCCTTTTCGAACGCCTGTTGCGCAACTGCGTCCGTAACAACTGGACACACGCCTACACCCAGCTCACCATCCAGGGCAGGATGCACGAGCAGATTGCCGCATTCCCCTCCACTCACTTTTACCCGCAAGCTCTTTTGTCCGCCAAGGAGTGGCAATCCCAACCCTGGAGATCATCCTTCCCCGAAACCGGCAATGTTTTCTTACAGCATGTGTCGAAAAGCCGAATCGCATTTTTTTCGACCGAACAGTTGCCTCCGCAAAGTACCTCATCGAAAACAAACACCCCTGAGGCGGAGATCGTGGCTGAGGTCATACGTTCCGTTGCCACCGTGTATGCGCACGACCGGCGGAATTTCGACCCACGGAATATCGGAATCATTGCGCCCTACCGAAACCAGATAGCACTCATCAAGCACCAACTGGAGAAAGCAGGCATTCCGGCGTACGAGAACATCATGGTGGATACGGTGGAACGCTTCCAGGGCAGCCAGCGCGATGTGATCATCATTTCGTTTTGTGTGAATAAACCGTATCAACTGCACTTCCTTTGTAACCTGAATGATGAGGGCACCGTAGACAGAAAACTGAACGTATCTCTTACGCGCGCTCGCCAACAACTGTTTATGGTGGGAAACCGGCAAATCCTTAAAAAACATCCTGTTTACGCAACGTTGATGGAATTTCTGAAAGAGAAAACGGTGGTTCTGGAAGCTACCGGGATTAACCCATAAAAACGTTGTTGCTCGGTAAAAATAGCAATTTTAATTCACGAATCAAACAAAAAGTTTCAGCCTAATAATTTTTTGTTACAATAAATTTTGTACTTTTGTACTCACAAATTGTCTTATGGTGTAATGGTAGCACAACAGATTCTGGTCCTGTTTGTCCAGGTTCGAGTCCTGGTAAGACAACTAATTAAAAATCAGACTGTTGGAAGAAAGCCAGCAGTCTTTTTTTATTTTATATGCAGCAGAAGCGAAAAATAATCAACGATCCCGTTTTTGGATTTGTCAATATCCCCGATGAGTTTATCTACGAGCTTATCCAGCATCCCTGCCTGCAGCGGCTGAACCGGATCCGGCAACTGGGAATGGCATCCTATGTTTATCCCGGTGCACAGCATACCCGGTTTCACCATACCATTGGCGCCATGTACCTGATGGACGTGGCCTTGCTGAATTTACGCGACAAAGGCCACGAGATCACCAAAGACGAATACCGCGGAGCGCTGGCTGCCATCCTGATGCACGATATCGGGCACACTCCCTTTTCGCATGTGCTGGAGAATACGCTGGCGAACAACGTGCCTCACGAAGAGGTTTCGTTGCTGCTGATGCAGCAGATCAACGGCGAGAAAAAAGGTGCACTCCAGACGGCCATCGATATTTTCCGGGACAAGTACCCCAAGCGGTTTTTACACGAGCTGGTAAGTGGGCAGCTGGATGTCGACCGGCTGGACTACCTGCAGCGCGACAGTTTTTTTACGGGTGTCAGCGAAGGGGGTATCGGTGCGGCACGCATCATGAAGATGCTCGATGTGATTGACGACAAGCTGGTGGTTGAGTCGAAAGGGATTTATTCGATAGAGAACTTCCTGATGTCACGCCGGTTTATGTATTGGCAGGTCTACCTGCACAAAACGGCGGTGGCCTCGGAGAAAATGTTGACAAACACCATCAACCGGGCCAAGTACCTGTCGCGAAACGGCGAAGACCTCTTTGCATCGCCCTCGCTGGCATTCTTCCTGAAAAATGACATTACGTTGAAAGATTTCCGGGAAAACCCGGAAGTACTGGAACATTTCACGAACCTGGACGACAACGATATCTGGACATCGTTAAAAGTATGGAAGTCTCATTCCGACAAGGTCTTATCCTTGCTGAGCCACGGAATGGTCAACCGAAAACTGTTCAAGATCCAGATTACCAATGAACCTCACCCGGCAGAAAAGAAGCAAGAATATATCGAAAAATTTACCCGTAAATACGGAATCTCGGAAAGCGAAGCTGCCTATTTCGTTTCTTCCGATTCGCTGGCTACCGACATGTACAACAAGTACGACGAAAGCATCAAGATCCTCTATCGCGACGGCTCCATAAAAGACATCTCCACCGCATCCGATATGTTCAACATCGAGTTGTTATCGAAAAAGGTGGAGAAGTATTACTTCGCGTACCTGAGGGACTAGCCCTCCTCTTCGGTATAGTCTCTCCCTTCGGGAACAAAGAACCACACCACAATCGCTCCGACAAGGCCCGACAAGAGAATTACGATCCTTATGGCCGGCACGTTGATTATCAGGAAAGAAGAGACCAACACCATCGTCGCCATCAAAATGATTACCTTGACTTTTCCGCCTTTCGATATACCTTTCCGGCGTTGGTAATTTCTGATGCGAGGGCCCAGTATCTTGTTATTCAACAATCCGTTATATAACTTTTCGGAGCTTTTTGCAAAAAGGGCGGCAGACAACAACGCAAAAGGGGTACACGGTATGCCGGGAACGAAAACGCCCAATGCGGCTAAAACCAGTGCAAAAGAACCTCCTGTGGCGAACAGGATTCTTTTACTCCTGTTCCGACACAAAAATGGTTTAAGGCTGCAAATATAAATAAAAATGTTATCTTTGCCGCATTGTTTTAGATTATAATCGATTAGCGTTATGCAAATTCCTCCTGCCAAGAATCAACAAGTCAACGTTCTTTTTGTTTGTCTCGGAAACATTTGCCGCTCTCCGGCCGCTGAAGGGATTCTAAAGAAAATGGTTGCCGACAACCGCCTGGAAGAGAGTATCCTTGTAGATTCCGCAGGCACATCGGGTTGGCACGAAGGCGAATTGCCCGATGACCGGATGCGCATGCACGGACAGCGGCGCAACTAGGAACGTAAAAAAACTGGCAAAAACGGAAGAGGATGTTGCCAAAATCCACCGGATGATCGATTTCTCCAGTAAGTTTTCCCACCACCACAAGGTTCCCGATCCCTATTACGGGGGAGCGTCCGGTTTCGAGCTGGTGATGGATTTGCTGGAAGATGCCTGCGGGAACCTGCTCGATAAGATAAAAGGTAATTTTGGATAGAACCGTGATCTTCTTACCTGAAATACCCGTTTCTAATTTCAATTTTCTGTGAATATTCGTATCTTTGCACCCTTAAATAAATATTCAGAATTTTATATAAGATATGGCAAAGGAATTGAAAGAACTTACCTCCCGCAGCGAAGATTATTCGCAATGGTACCTCGACCTGGTGATTAAAGCCGAATTGGCGGAAAACTCAGCCGTACGCGGTTGTATGGTGATAAAACCGTATGGGTATGCTATCTGGGAGAAGATGCAACGCCAGCTGGACGACATGTTCAAGGAAACCGGACACGTGAATGCCTATTTTCCGTTGTTTATACCCAAATCGTTTCTCAGCCGCGAAGCCGACCATGTGGAAGGTTTTGCCAAGGAGTGTGCCGTAGTAACGCATTACCGGCTGAAGAACGCTCCCGATGGGAGCGGCGTAGTGGTAGATCCCGAAGCCAAGCTGGAGGAAGAACTGATCATTCGCCCCACCTCCGAAACCATTATCTGGAGTACCTATAAAAACTGGATTCAGTCGTATCGCGACCTGCCGTTGCTCATCAACCAATGGGCAAACGTGGTCCGCTGGGAGATGCGTACCCGGCTGTTCCTCCGCACGGCCGAATTTCTCTGGCAGGAAGGGCATACGGCCCATGCCACAGAGCAAGAAGCTGTGGAGGAGACCGAGAAGATGATCAACGTTTACGCCGATTTTGCCGAAAAGTACATGGCCCTGCCGGTGATAAAAGGAAAGAAATCGGCTTCTGAACGATTTGCGGGAGCCATAGATACCTATACTATCGAAGCGTTGATGCAGGACGGAAAAGCCTTGCAATCCGGCACATCGCATTTTCTGGGACAGAACTTCGCCAAAGCGTTTGATGTAATGTTTGCCGATAAGGATGGCGGACGCGACTATGTCTGGGCTACCTCCTGGGGTGTTTCCACCCGGCTTATCGGGGCACTCATCATGGCGCACAGCGACGACAACGGGTTGGTACTTCCCCCCAAACTGGCTCCCTATCAGGTTGTTATCGTTCCTATATACAAAAATGCAGAACAACTGGCTCAAATAGACGAAAAGGTATCAGGCATTGTTTCACGCCTGAAAGCGTTGGGAGTAAGCGTAAAGTACGATAACTCCGACAACAAGAAACCGGGGTGGAAGTTTTCCGAATACGAGTTAAAAGGTGTTCCCGTTCGTCTGGCCATGGGTGGCCGGGATATGGAGAACAACACCATAGAGGTTGCCCGCCGCGATACGCTGACCAAAGAGACCGTTTCCTGCGAGAACATCGAGGAATACGTCAAGAACCTGCTCGATGAAATTCAGGAAAACATCTACAATAAAGCGCTCGATTACCGCGCCTCCACCACCCGGGAAGTAAACTCCTACGAAGAATTTAAAGAAGAGATCGAGAAAGGCGGATTTCTACTCTGTCATTGGGACGGAACCCCCGAAACCGAAGAGCTCATCAAGAACGAAACCAAGGCTACCATCCGTTGTATCCCGTTGGAAGGTGATAAAACACCCGGGAAATGCATGGTTACCGGTAAACCGTCGGCACAACGGGTGATTTTCGCAAGGGCATATTAAAGATGGCGAAGTTAAAAAACTGGATCTCGGCTTTCAGGCTTCGCACACTCTTTCTGGCTGTCGCCGGAGTTACCCTGGGTACAGGAGTCGCCTTGCAGGAAAGAAAATTCTCTGCAATCACTTTTGTATTGGCACTGGCACTGGCTGTATCCATCCAGATCTTGTCGAACCTGGCAAACGATTTGGGCGACTACCTGAAAGGTACCGATGTTACCGGCAACCGACAAGGCCCTGTCCGTGCGGTGCAAAGCGGAAAAATTTCTCCCGGGGAGATGAAAATAGCCATCGGGATTGCTATCGTCATCGTTGCTGCAATAGGGCTTACGCTGGTTTTAGACGCTGCTGAGAGTTATACTCAACCGTCCGTTTTCCTACTTCTTGCTATCGGGTTGGTCTGTATCCTGTCGGCCCTGTTCTACACCATCGGTAGGTATGCATACGGCTATGTGGGGCTGGGTGATTTTTTTGCTTTCTTGTTTTTTGGTCCGGTAGCGGTTATCGGAACCTATTTCCTGCACGCCCATTCTCCAGGATTTCAGCCTGTCTTGCCGGCTGTAGGCCTGGGCTTTATAAGCACGATGATCCTCAATATCAACAACATGCGCGACATGGATAACGACAAGGCATCGGGAAAGATTACCTTTGCCTTGCTGTTGGGCTTAAAAAATGCCAAGATCTACCATACCCTTCTCACTTTTGGAATGTTTACCTGCTTTTTGCAATACAGCTTTATGTTCGCAGCGTCGCCCGGATACCGGTTTCTCTATGTGGCTGTTTTTCTTTACCAGTTCTACCTCTTAACGCAAGTTCACAAGAAAACAGGCCGCGAGCTGGATCCCTACCTTAAGCTCACCTCACTGTCAGGTTTTCTGTTAGCCGTTATTTTCAGCATCTGCATCAATATTTAAACCGTCTGAAAAGGAATGAGAAGAATTTTAGTGCTTGCGGGAAAACTTATCGGCGATCTCATTGACATCTTTTATCCGCCGTTCAAGCGCTATTTCAGCCGGCAGTTTTTCCGCTATGGCGTAAGCGGTGCCGCCAATGTAGGGTTCGACTGGCTGCTCTATTTCGTCGTCTACAACTACGTCATACAAAAGCAGTTCGTTCCGCTCGGGTTTGTCACCGTCAGCCCGCACATCGCGGCCCTGCTCATCACTTTTCCGATCACCCTGTTCACGGGATTTCTGCTTCAAAAATACGTCACATTCACCTCTTCCGATTTGCGGGGCAAAGAACAGCTCGTCCGTTACATGGCTGTTGTGGGAGTGAATCTGCTGATCAATTATTTCGGATTAAAGCTACTGGTGGAGGTGCTGCACCTCTACCCCACACCCTCGAAAATGGTGGTGACGCTGATCTGTACGATCTTCAGCTATTTCTCTCAAAAGACGTTCACGTTCAAAACAAAAAACACGGCGTAACGCCCGTTGTAAATTCTTACCTCAACTCAAGCTCTACCACGTAATCCAGTTCATCGGGAACCTTGTCGAACTTCAACAGAACACCGTCAACATCCTGCGTGAATTTTACCGGTTTCTTATCGAGGAAAACGCGGGCCGATTTCACTTTTTTTCCGTTCGTTGGCAGGTAGAACGACTTATCTTTGTAGTTGAGGATATGAACGTAGAGTCTGTTCTCTTTTTGCGTGGTGACACCCCAGTCGCGCGGTGCGACAAATCCTCCCCGTGTACCGTAAATGCTTTCACCGTACACCTTCAACCAATCCCCCATGGCTTTGTAGCGCTGGACAGCTATATCGGGGAATGTGCCGTCGGGACGCGGTCCAACGTTCATCAAAAGATTGGCATTGTTGCCGGCCGCCTTTATCAAATAATGGATCAGCTCTTTTTCCGACTTGTATTTCAGGTCGGTAATGTTGTATCCCCACGAATTGTTCATCGTTTCACACGTTTCGAGCGGAAGCTGTCCGATTTCCGCGTTGGCTGAAAACCCGGTGGTGTTGTGACCCGGCAAGTCTTTCTCAAAAGTTTGGCCGTCCTCCCCTTCCTGTGGGGCAAGGTGGTGATTGCTGATGACAAGGCATCCCGGCTGTATGCTGTGGATGTGGTCGTAGATTTCACGCAGTCGCCAATCGAAATCGGCAGGCTGGTCCCATTGTCCATCAAACCAGATAGCACCGATCTCTCCGTAGTTGGTCAACAGTTCGGTAAGCTGATTGAGCATGAACCGGTGGTAGGAATCCCACTTTCCCTGTTCGGTGCGCCCTACTCCACGACCCGTCCGGCCAATCGGGAAATAATCGGACCGTCTCCAGTCAAGTTGGGAATAATAGAAATGCAGTTTGATTCCCTCTTTGTGACATTCATCGGCAAGCTCTTTGATGATGTCGCGCTTGAACGGTGTACCGTCAACGATATTATAGGGTGATTGTTGGGTATGAAACATCGAAAAACCATCGTGGTGACGCGAAGTGATGCAAATGTATTTCGCACCTGCCGCCTTCACATCGGCCACCCATTTTTTGGCATCGTACCTCGAGGGATAGAACCCTTCGGCCAGTTTGGCATACTCTTGCCAGTTGATGTTCTTGTTGTTCATGATCCATTCTCCATCCGCCATCATGCTGTAGATTCCCCAGTGGATAAATACTCCAAATTTCATGTCCTGAAACTCTGCCCTGTTTTTCAGGTTCTCATCTGCGGGCACATATTTTTGTTGTGCAAAAGCACCACCGGCTATAGCAAGAGCCAGCAAGGATAAAATAATTAGTTGTTTCATTGTTAATTGTTTATATTTAATTGTTTTCCAGATAGGCTATGGTATCCGCAACACTCTTTTCGTTGGTCAGTTTTACTTCATTCTTCTTCAGGTAATCGCTAATCAGCTTCTTCTTGTCGCGGTAAATCTTTTTCAACTGTCCGAGGTTTGAAAAGCTTTGCAATTTCCCGTTCCGGTTAAGCCAAAAAACATTATAAGGAATAATCTTGTAGTCGTCGGGAAGTTTCAGGTTATATACCCCACCGTCCGACAGGATGGAAGAATAGGATGTTGTGGATGATATTTGCGATGTCCCTCCGTAAGCGGCTGGTTTTCCGGGGGGAATCAGTTTGCATTTGTGTTCGACATACAGGTCTACATCAGGTTTATCGATCAAGATTTTCACAAATTTTTTGTTCACACGGATAAACTTTTCATTCGCAACAAATACGGTGTCTATTTGAGGTAAAAGGGCATCTGCGATTGCCAATATTTTGCCGTTGTCATCGAAAACCATTTCTTCCGATGCCGCATTATAATTGAGTTTCGCGTTGTTTCTCACGCCACTTTTCAACAGCACCACTCCCGGTTGGAAATCGGAAAAAACATAATGCGACAGGTTCACCACTTCCTGTGCTTCCAGGCAAACGGTTGTCGACAACAGAAAAAGCAGTATCAGGTATTTGATTTTCATATTGTTTGCTCAATAATTATTTTCATTGTGCCGTTTTCATCGTATGGTATTTTTTGACGCGATTAACCGACGTAAAGATAATGGATATTCTTTTTATAGCAAAAAAAATCGTACAGGTTGTAACCAAACAAAGAGAGCAGTTGTCCTATTATCGGATTAAAACAAAAATACGATGACTCAAAAAAATCTCTTCTCATTATTTTTATGCGGCATACTGCTGCCTCTGAATGCTCAGATAAAAGGAACGGTAACCGATGGCGACAGTAATCCCATTCCATTTGCCAACGTGGCCATCTACTCCCTCCCCGACTCAACACTGATCACGGGAACCACCACCGATCAACAAGGTGTCTTCTCGCTTCTTGCGGATAACAACAGCTCCAATGCACTCCTGCGGGTATCGTTTATCGGATACGAAACACAAACGGTGCCGGCGCTTCCCGAACAAACCATCTCCCTTCAACCGGACACCACCCTGCTGGATGAGGTGGTGGTAGAAGGAGACCTGCCCCGCATCAGGCTGCGCAGTGATGCCGTGGTGGCTACCGTACAAAATACCGTATTGAGCAAGGCCGGAACAGCCAACGATGTGCTGAAACGGTTGCCCGCCATCACGGGTGACAACGGCGATTTCTCGATCTTCGGCAAAGGGAAGGCAAAGATTTACGTCAACAACCGTGAGTTGCGCGACGTGTCGGAACTCGACCTGATCTCGTCCGCCGACATCAGGGAAGTGGAGATTGTGCACAACCCCGGCGCGGGATACGATGCCTCCGTAAAGGCGGTGATCCGTATTCATACCGTCCGCAAGACCGGCGACGGATTGAGCTTCGATGTACGGTCTACCTACCTGCAAACGGAAAATACCGACCTGCGGCAGCAGCTCAACCTGAACTACCGCCACAAGGGATGGGATATCTTCGGGACGGTCAAGTATGAACGGTATGCCTACGTCCAGGACAGCCGGATAGCCCAGGAGGCTTTCGTAGATACCCTTTGGACACAAAAAAACGAACTCCGTGTGGACGGGCTATCCAATCCGCTGACCACCATTGCGGGAGTCAACTACGAGATTTCATCCAACCATTATGCGGGAGTAAAATACACCATGAACGTCTTTCCGGGAAAAAACGGCATGCAGTCCACCACGCTGAGCGACGTCTATGCCGACGGGGTGTTTTACGACCGGTGGGAAAGCAACGATAACCAGACACAGAACAGCAAACCCAGGCACAGGCTGAACGCCTATTACAACGGCAAGTTCGGAGAACTGAACGTGGATTTCAACAGCGATTTTTACAGGAGCAGCCAATCGACCGCCTCCTCCATTACCGAGAGCAGCCAGGAGTATGACGACCGGGTCATCACCTCCGACAACCGGATCAAGAATCGCCTGTTTGCCACCAGGCTGGTACTCTCCTACCCTGTTTGGGAAGGCCAGCTCTCGGCAGGGAATGAGTTTACCCGTACCCGCCGGGACGATGACTACACCACCGACATCCAGGGAATCCCTTCCACCAACACTTCCATCCACGACGAAAACAACGCTTTCTTCGCTGAATATTCCCGTTCCACCCCTATCGGACAGTTAACTGGCGGAGTCCGCTTTGAGAAAGTCTATTCCGACTATTTCAGCGACGGCGAAAAGATGGATGAACAAAGCCGGCATTACGCGCACTGGTTTCCCAATTTCTCCTACAGCAATACACTGGGCGGAGTGCAACTGCAACTAAGCTATACTGCAAAGACCGTCCGTCCCGCATACTGGCAGCTGGGAAGCAGCATCTTCTATGCCAACCGGTTCACCATGCAGACAGGCAACCCCTTCCTCAAGCCGACCATCATCCACGATGCTTCGCTCACCGGTTCCTGGAAATACCTTCAGCTCATGGTCAGCTACAAGCAGGAAAGAGATGTGATCATGCAGTGGGCGACACAGATGGAAGAAAATCCCGCCGTAACCCTCCTTTCTACGCGCAACCTGGACAAGCTGCCCAGCCTGACCGCCTACCTCACCGCTTCTCCCAAATTCGGCATCTGGGCTCCGCAGGCCTCCATCGGGTTTATGAAACAATGGCTCACCATCACCAGCAACGATAAGCAGGTACGCCTGAACAGCCCCATACCCACCGCCTCGCTGAACAATTCCTTTTCGTTGCCGAAAGGATTCCTCCTGACCCTCGACGCCAATTTCCAGGGCAAGGGGAACCAGCAAAACGTGGAATTGACCGATCACCAGTTCGTGGTCAACCTGGGAGTCACCAAATCGTTCTTCGACGACCGGCTGTCGGTAGTGCTGAAAGGGCACGATCTCTTCCACGGGCGTACGATGGATATCAAAGCTTATAACGACCGCCTCAACATTTACCAGTTCAGCCGCTGGGATACGCGCGAGCTGGAGCTGACGGTGCGCTACAAATTCAATACCGCCAAGAACCGGTACAAGGGAACCGGCGCCGGCCAGGGAGAGATCAACCGGATGTAAAAGTACTGTTTCACTCAAAATAAAGCCTGCCGCCTTGCATCAAAGCAGATCGAGCGGGCTTTTTATTTTGGATTTCGCGATGTCGGTAACATGGGTATAAATTTCGGTCGTATTCACCGATTTGTGTCCGAGCAATTCCTGGATATACCGGATATCCGTACCGTTTTCCAGCAGGTGGGTAGCAAAGCTGTGGCGCAAGGTATGGGGAGTCACTTTTTTGGTGATGCCCGCTTTTAAAGCTGCATTCTTGACAATGACCTGCACGCTCTTTTCGGAATAGACACCCCCTCCCTGCCCCTCTATCAGGTATTCCTCCGGTTGATATATCTTGTAGTAATGCCTTAAAGATTCCAGTAACAGAGGGGAAAGCATCACCACACGGTCTTTTCCTCCTTTGGCTTTTCTAATCAGGATAATTTTATTTTTCGAATCGACATCGGTCAGTTTCAGGTGAAGCAGTTCGTTTAACCGCAGTCCGCATCCATATAACAGCTGGAGGACGCATTTGTGCTTCAGGTTGGTCACGTTATCCATCAACCTGCGGACCTCCCGGGCAGTCAGGTAAACCGGCAGACTTTTGTTCTTCGAGCGGGGATACAGATGGTTTAGGTTGAGTTGTCTGTTGAACATGGAAAGATAAAACTTGTCTATTGAAGCCACGATCAAACGTTGATAAGATGCTCCGATGCGATGTTTCTCAATTTTCCAGTATATATATTTCTCAATTTCCGTTTCCGTTATCTCCAGCGGATGGCTGTATTTCTTTTCAGCCAGCTGTAAAAAACTCCTCACCGCACTCTTGTAATTTTGAATGGAGTTGGAACTGTATCGTTGAACAATCATTTTTCGTTCAAACTCCTCCAATAAATCCATTGTTTTCATCGTCTTCGATTTTGTGAAACATTCGTATATGCAAAAATATAAAAAAAATTAATTAAAACATAACAAACACAAATACAATATGATATAAATGCAAAATATTTTAATGTTAATATATATAAGCGAATGTTATAAATCGGGTATTTACGAAAGTTGTATATTTATTGCGTAAACAACACGTTGAACTAAACCTGTCGGTAAATTAGAATAGTGATAATTTTGAAGCGTAATAACTTCAATTAATTATCATTATGAAT
>JALHIE010000192.1 GCA_022840285.1 Porphyromonadaceae bacterium | reverse complement strand
CCACAAAAGTAATCATTATTTGTTTTGTTCAATAAAATCGTTTGGCAAATTCACAAGATATAACATTTGTGAACTTCTTGTTATTGAAGTGTAAAGCCAACGGTAGAAATTATCTCCCATATGCGACTTATTCACGTACCCCAGGTCCAGAAAAACGTTTTTCCATTCTCCACCTTGTGCTTTGTGGCAGGTAACAGCGTATCCATACTTCACAAGAAGCGCATTGAAATAAGGATTTTCTTTCACTTTCTTGTACCGGGCACTTTTCCGGGAAATATCGGCATAATCTTCCATTACGGCAGCGAAGAGTTGCTCGTTTTGCTCACGGGTCAGGCCGGACACCTCGGTATGCAGGCTGTCGAGATTGATTTTTGCCTCAAATTCCATACCGTAATCTTTGTGCCGAAGCAGGACATTGCCAAAACGGAATCCGTACATCGTCTCCTCCCGGCGAACACGCATCACCTCCACAAACTCTCCATTGGCCAGAAAATCAATATTTTCAATACCACCTGCCCAATGGTAATTGTTTTTTGTAATCATCAGCAGATCGCCGGGCGAAAGTTCCTCTTCCCGGTAAAGCACTGTGTTCCGGATACCCATATTGTAAGCGTTTACCCGTTTGTTGGAACGTGAAATCACAACGGTTTCCTCCATACCGTCACGGTGGTAAGCCGACGCGATCTCGTCGATAAGCTCCGTACCGGTTATTCTTTTCACGTCGTTGAACGCATCGACATTGAATTTGGGGAAGTCAACAGTATTGCCATTCTGCAAGGCGTTACGCAACATCGTTGCATTGACCAAAACTCCCGATTTTTCCGATTGACGCACTATTTCGGTGAGTGTGCAGGTAACTGTTTCGAAAAAAAAAGATTCGATCGTTTTTTCGTCAAGGGCCGGACTGAACTCCTGCTGCACAGGCGGCAATTGAGCTGTATCCCCAATGAGCAGCAGCCGGTTTCCCTCGCCCGAGTAAACATACTCCATCAAGTCGTCCAGTAGCCTGCCCGATCCGAAAACGGAAAACTCACTGCTGTCGTTGCTGATCATCGATGCCTCATCCACGAGAAACAGTGTGTGCTTGTGTTTGTTTTCTGCCAGTGAAAAAACACCGGGACCTTCGGTAAACTTGTCCATCCGGTAGATCTTCTTATGAACAGTAAAAGCCGGTTGGTCAGCATACGCAGAAAAAACTTTTGCTGCGCGTCCGGTCGGCGCCAGTAAAACCGTTTTTTGATTGAAATGCGCCATTGTTTTAACTAAACTTCCAATGAGGGAAGATTTACCCGTCCCCGCGTATCCTTTCAACAAAAAGACCCGATTATTTGATCGAGCGTAAAGAAAATCAACTATCTTTGCAACCGCAGAACGTTGATCGGCAGTAAAATCGAAAGCGCGATTTATCATTTTTTTGAGTTATTTTTGTGGTAAATGTAGCACATTTATTATTCTTTTTCTAAATTTGTACTCTAAAATCAAAAATAATAATTTAAAAACTCAATAAAAAATTAAAAACGAACATCCATGAAAGTTGTAGTAAGAGTGCTTTTAGTAGCAGCCATCATCCTATTAGCTTTCCTTTGCTGGAAAAGTATTCAAGGTCCAATTGACTTCAATGCAGAGGTAAAACGTCGCGACAACGCTGTCATCCAACGCTTGGTTGATATTCGCACAACGCAGGTTGCTTACCGTACGCAAAAAGGATCATATACGGCAGATTTCAATGAATTGGCAGAATTCATCAAAACCGGCAAAGTGGCGTCTATTGCCCGCTCGGGAGACCTTACCGAAGAGCAGTTAGAGGCCGGAATGACCGAAGCGAAAGCCATGGGCATCATGCAGGCTTGTGGGATGAAAGTAAAAATGCTCCTCAACTCATGCGCGACTCGATTTATGCCCCTGCTGCCGAAGTGCTTTTCCCGGAAAGAAGAATCAATCCCGATTCATTGGCCTTCGTTCCTTTCGGAAACGGTGCAAAATTTGAAATGGCAGTGGATTCTCTGATTACAGCCTCTGGTTATCCGGTACAGGTTTTCGAAGCAAAAACTCCTTACACGGCTTATTTGGGCGATCTGGACAAGAAACTGTTGAACCAGAAAATCCAAGAGGTGTTGGATCGTCCAGGAGACAGGTATCCGGGTATGATGGTTGGATCCCTTCAAGTGGCTAACAATAACGCCGGAAACTGGGAATAATTTCAGCAGTAAACACTGCACTGGGTTATGTTTTTACCGGAAAATATTGATTTAGCTCAATCTGAAAAGTATACTTTATCCATTCGGCTTATGCCGGATGGATTTTCTTTTTGTATCTTTTCACCAGCCGATAAGTCGGTGTTCCATTACCAGGAAAAAACGTTCAGTAAAAACCTCTCTTTAATCGAAAATATCGAAAAAACTTTTTTTGAGGTCAATTTTTTTTCACAGCCTTTTCAA
>JALHIE010000081.1 GCA_022840285.1 Porphyromonadaceae bacterium | reverse complement strand
CGTTAGGCAACATTAAAAAAGACACTGCGGAATGACTAATAAAATGGATGAAAAGAAAAAAATATTTGGATTAGAGAAAAATGCTTTTTTCACCGGATTAACAAGTTTTTTCACAGACACATCTACCAAAATGGTATATAGTGTGATGCCACTATTCCTATTGTCGATAGGAGCATCAAAAACAACTATCTCCTTAATTGAAGGGATTGCAGAAAGTACGGCATCATTATTAAAAGCAATTTCGGGGTACTGGAGTGATAAGATTGGTAAAAACAAGCCATTCATGATTATCGGATATGGTATTACAGCCATTATAACACCTTTATATGCATTAGCAAGAATACCAATTCAGATTTTATTTTTTCGGTTTTTTGAACGCATAGGAAAAGGTTTAAGAGCGGCACCACGAGATAGCCTTATAAGTGGCTCTATTAAAAAAAATGAAGCTGGTAAAACTTTTGGGTTTCAGAAAGCAATGGATAATAGTGGGGCTATTGTTGGTCCTTTGATTGCTTTCTTATTGTTATCTATTTTTCCATTAAATTATTCTTACATATTTTTATTAGCAACCATTCCAGCAATTCTTGGTGTATTAACGATTATTATTTTCATAAAAGAAGCAAAGGCAGAAAAAAAAGAAACCACCAATAAGATTTCATTAAAACTTTTACCCAAAAAGTTTTATTTCTTTCTTATTATAATTTTCGTGTTTACTCTTGGTAATTCAGCAGATGCATTATTGCTTGTAAAAACAAGCGAAACAGGTATAGATAAATCATACATTCCTTTTGTATATATGATATTTAATACAGTATCTGTTTTGCTGGCCATACCGATTGGAAAATTATCTGATAGAATTGGTCGTGAAAAATTGATTATTCTGGGTTTTATAGTATATGCAATTGTTTATTATTTTTTCGGTAGGTTTAATAGTATAAATGTTTTTATTTTCTTGTTTATGCTGTATGGATTTTACAGTGCATTGACTGATGGTAGCCAGAAAGCAATGATTTCTGATATTGTTAGTAAAGACTTAAAAGGGACGGGATTTGGAATTTATCATGCTGTACTTGGAATTACTTTATTACCTGCGAGTTTAATTGCAGGATTATTGTATGATAAGGTTAATTCAAATGCGCCATTTTATTTTGGTTCTATAATGGCATTAATTGCTACTATACTAATGATAATATTTACAGTTTTAGACAAGAAAAAAGAAAAAATTAACGTTGCCTAACACGCGGTCATAAAACATTGGGGTTTAAGTGGTATGCCAAGTGCATCGCTCGCTGGCAAGGTTCTTATCGGTTGATAGGTTCGCAGCTCCGAAATCCCCAACGTTTCATACCGCCGACCGTTACAGGGCATTATG
The DNA here is from genome assembly GCA_022840285.1 of Porphyromonadaceae bacterium. Classification (GTDB taxonomy): domain Bacteria; phylum Bacteroidota; class Bacteroidia; order Bacteroidales; family Dysgonomonadaceae; genus Petrimonas. The sequence goes on along the minus strand of JALHIE010000081.1, from coordinate 8,347 downwards.
AAAAAGACCTTTACGAAACATATAATTCTATTCGTTGCTTTGCCAATTCTAATTGGTGGACTGATTTACATATTGACAAGACCTGATAGATTATTAATGTTTGACTGGTTCAATCAAATTGGAATTGGTGAAAATATTGCAAAACTTCGACATGAAACAGACTTTAAGCAGTTTTTAAATAATTGGATTATTTACAATTCTCCTGCATGGATTTGGACTTTTTCATTGACCGTATTACTTGGAGTAATTTGGAATTATAAAATGAATAGAGAAAGCATTATTGTTTTATTGATTCCTTTATTATTAGGTGTTCTATCGGAAATATCTCAAAAAATTGGAGTGATAAACGGAACTTACGACTTCGTTGATATGATTTTGTACATAATTGGGGGACTCTCTGGAATATTTTTAATCAAATTTTTAAATTATAAACATAAAATCAAATTAGTATGAAAAAGAAATTTACTTACATTTTATCAGTTTTAGCAATCGGACTGTTTGTTTTTCTTGCCTATGGTTCTGAAGATGATGGAGAAAGTTCAACCGTTGACTTGAATGCTTCAGTTAGTTTCACAGGAACACAATTTGTAATTAAAAACAATGACAGTTTTGATTACAACAATGCAAAATTAGAACTCAATGGAGACTATGTTTTGAAAGGCTATAATTTAAAAGCAGGAGAGACATATACAGTAGGAATGTTGCAATTTGCTGACAAAAAAGGAAATCGATTTACAGCACTTCAAAAACCACAAAAGTTTTCGATTTGGTGTGACTTGAGTAGTGGGAAAAATGGATTCTATTATGCTGAATGGCAATAAATAACGCCCTGTAACACGCGGTATAAAAAATTGCCGGGATAGTAGGTATTTCAAGGGTTGTAGCCCGCTTCAACTTTTGTGTAACTTGACAGGAAATCGCCCGCAATCGGCAACTTTTCATACCGCCAAACGTTGGTGGTAATATTAAAAAGACTCTGCAAATTAAGATAAATTATGAATATGATTGAAAAAATTAAGGACGAAATCAAGCAGGATTTCTATCAACAAAACTTTCCAAACGATGGACAACGATTTGTTGCATGGTATTTAAGGAACGTCCATCTTCGCGACAGAAATGAGACTAAAGATGATATTACCGATGGAGCAGATGATAAACAGATTGATGCAATTGTAATCGATGACGATAAATCAACAGTTTTCATTTTACAAGGCAAATTTATTGGGAATGGTAGTGTCGATGCCGAACCACTAAGGGAAGTTTTATCATCTTGGATTCAATTGCGTGATTTAGTTAGACTACAAGAAGTTGCAAATGGAAAATTAAAACGAAAATTATCTGAAGTTTCAAGGGCACTTGAAGATGATTATGAAATCGCATTTGAATTAATTACCACTTCCTACTTAACAAATTCCGCTAAACTTGATTTAGCAACGTTTCAAAAACAATTAGCTGAACTATCAGAAAAAGACGATATTGTTTGCTCTATAACAGTCATTGACCAAGATGAAATAAGACGAAGATATGATATTGCACTAGAGAGAGAAAATCCATCAATTAATCATACAATTGATTTAGCTATAAGTCACGTTATGCCAGTTACAATGGCAGGGACACAGGTTTTATTAGCTGCGCTTCCACTTAAAGAGTGTATTAAAATACCGGGTATAAAAGATGGGACCCTTTTTCAAAAAAATGTTCGACAAAGTCTTGGTTTAAACAATACAGTTAATAAGGGAATTCGACAGACAATATATAGCGATAAACATCGGGATTTTTTCTTTTTTCATAATGGGATTACTGCAATTTGTAACAAATTAGAATTAAACGACAGACAATTAAAATTGCATGGATTAAGTGTTGTTAATGGTTGTCAATCATTGAATACAATTTTGAGTTGTAGTGAAAGAGTAAAAGAGTTGGATGACACTTTTGTTCTTTTTAGGTTCTATGAAATTCCGCAAAGAGACCGAGCAGACAGAATTAGTATTAATACCAACTCCCAAAGTGCTGTAAAACCACGAGATTTAAGGAGCAATGATAAGCGTGTTTTAAATCTTAAGAAATCATTTGAGCAGAAATATACATTTGGATACTTTTCAACTAAACGTGGCGAAATTGCGCCAGCTGATAAAGACAAAAGATATGTTTTGGATTTATCGGATTTAGGGAAATACTTAATTGCATGGCACTCTCAACGTCCAAATATTTCATATAGTGAGACTAAGATTTTTGATAAATATTTTGAGCAATTGTTTAAAAGGGAATATAAACCTGAAAATGCTCAAGCATTGAATTTATGGATACAAGAGATTAATAAATCATGGAGTAAAGAAAATCCACTTGGATTAAATGAAACATTACTCGCCATGAAAGCTTATGCACCTTATCATCACTTATATGCTGTTTCAATATGTTTTTCTATTGCAAATAATCTTGCAGATAGAGTACCAAATCCAAACAAATGCTGGGAAAAAGCATCTCAAACGAATATGATAACTGAAATAGTGAAAATTAGTGGAATTAGTCTTAACATGGCTCTTGAAGCAGCAGCAAACGAACCACAACCACAAAACAGAGTATTCTCGCCTCAAAACTGGATAAAAGCCAAGACTTGTTTAGCAGGCATTAATTTTGCGATCAGGAATTATTTTAACATGCTTCCAATGATACCTGGCGGACAAGAGATTAAAAATAAACTTAATGACACTTTATTAATTGGACAAGAAGACTTTGAATATAGATGGGCTGCGGATTAAGAATAAGAAATGCTAGCGCCAATATTGCGCATATAGCATTGTTATTTAAATGCTTAAATAAATCACCCTTTCGAATCAGCGTTTGTGTCAGCAGACAGGGATGAAGCCCGCAATCCACCAACGCTTCATACACTCAACCGTTAGCTGCAATGCCTAGGGACAGTGCTAACCTGAAAAGTTCGGAGCATGAAGCGAACAGAAACATAGACAAGATGAAAGTTAAAATTTATAGAGGAACAAAAGAGATCGGAGGGTCTTGCGTAGAGTTAAAGGCAGACAACGGAAAAATTCTTTGGGTTGACCTTGGTGCGCCACTTGACGATAAAAAACCAAAGATTGATTATGCTAACAATAAAGTTGACGCATTATTAATTTCGCATCCACATCAAGACCATTTCGGACTAATGGAAAATGTGAGGACTAACGTCCCCATTTTCATTGGCGAATTGTCTTTGGACTTAATAAATGCAACAAAAATATTTAGGGACATTCCTCTTTTATCGGGCAACTTTAAGACAATTAAACCTTGGATAAAATTTACAATTGCCGACACATTTATAGTTACTCCTTTCCTGACAGATCATTCGACACCAGAAGCATTTGCATTTTTAATTGAAGCAGATAATAAACGAGTTTTTTACAGCGGTGACTTTAGAGCAACGGGAAGAAAAAATATTGTTTTCAAAAAACAAATTGAAAACCCTCCTGCAAATATTGACTTACTTCTCATTGAAGGGACAATGGTTGAGCGAACAAACCACCTTTATTTGACAGAGGATAGCGTAGAAGAAGCTATTTACAATACAATCAAATTACAGACAAATTTATCTTTTGTAATAAGTTCAGCACAAAACATTGACAGACTAATTTCTGTTTTCAGGGCTTGTAAAAGGACTGGAAAGTATCTTGTAATTGATGTGTATTCAGCTTGGATTTTAGACATGGTAAGAAAACAATCTAAAAACATTCCCGCAATTGAATGGCAAGAAATTAAAGTCTTTGACCACCCAACCCAATTAGAAAAAATTAAGGACAAACAATTTGATGACTTCCGTAAAAGAGTAATAAAACAAAGAACAGGAAATGCCGTTTTTCAGACTCCTTCTGATTTCGTTTATTTTGTCCGTTGCCCAAATGAAAAACTGGTAAATAAATTACGCAGCAAAGGGACAATAAATATTATATATTCACAATGGGAGGGATATTTAAAAGAAAAACACAAAAACTCTTGCACCGATAAAATTAACACACTAAAGAACGACAGCGATATTTTATTTCAATCTATTCATACAAGCGGACACGCCACTGTTCCTGATTTAATGAAGTTTGCAAAAACAATAAATTCAAATAAAATAATTCCCATACACACAGCATTTCCTGAAAAATTTAAAACAGAATTTGAAAAGGGAGGTTTCAATAATATTACACTTTGGGAGGACGGTAAAGAATATTTAATCTAAAATTTATAGCAATGAGTAATTCCAATTTAGAGATACAAGAAAAAATAAAAAAAGAGTTTTTGATTTTTAACAAAAGACGAAATATCAAAATTCCAAGTGGAATAATTTTCAACATTGTAGGGCATACAGCAATAATGAAATTATCAAGCAACGCTGTTTCATCCAATATGCAAAAAGATGATGGTGCTTTTGAAGGTTGGGCATTGGTTCTTAAAAGATGGGGCAAATATCAAAATATAATTATCAGTTGGGATAAGCCCAACTTAATTGATAATGGACATTACCAACGCTTTTTGTTTCGCCTAAAACATTTCAGTCAAGATTTCAACTCTTGGTTTTCTATTGACAGGGATTGCCAAACATTTCTTGACGACTTAAAAATAAAACAAGCGGAAAAGTACTTGTTAAACATTCAGAGCAAACGAGGCGACAAGGTTTCACCAAATCCAGAGGCAGATTTAGAAGACCGTTTTGTAAACAAGGATTTGCGAGAACCTTTAATGAATATTTCAAATGCCACTTCCCTTTACAGACAGCTACCGGTTGGAGTTTTTGAAAACAAAGTTTCAAAAAGTACGTCAATATTTACAGGTGGCAAAAGTGCAATTGACATTTGGGGATTTAATAAAGAAAACGAGTTATTAGTGTTTGAGTTGAAAGCGGACAACAATGAAAAGGTTGGAATAATTTCAGAGTTGTATTTCTATGTGTGCGTTCTGCAATCGGTGCGGACACAAATTTTCAAGCACGAAAATTGTCTTGATAAAAACGAGCATCTTTTAAAAATACCACCAACAAAAAAGATAAAAGCATATTTTTTATCTCCGACACTTCATCCGTTAGTTGACAAAAAATTATTGGGATTATTGAATGAAGTTGCTCCTGATGAGATAAGTTATCACTATATTCAATTCGACAAAGAAAAAGAATATAAATTAACATTGGACACATTCAACTAATGGAGAGACATTGCTTCGTACAGACAACGGCACATGCAGCTAACAACAGCTACACGCAAGTTTTACTATATCGGAAGATGGCTACGAAGGCGAACTAATCTTAAATTCAAGTTCACTTGTATGGACAGAAGATGAAGAAGTAAACGGCGAGTTTACCCTTCACCCTACAAAAAATATGTACAACTTCATGTTACTTAACCAAATAAACGGGAGAACATTTCAAGTACAATGGAATAATAATAAAGAAAAGAGATTTGTCAGTCGTATTTATTAAACCAAAATGCAATGGTGATATCTCAGAAAAACGAACTAATTTATATTGACGGACATGATAGGACAGACAGCGTTTTATCCTATTCGTTTGTTGGTAATCGTTGTTTCGTAACCTTCAAGAACAGTCCAAAACCTTACGCCTATGCAACAAGCAAAATCAAAATTGTAAAATCCGCCATTGACACAGAAAAATCCAAAAATCTTTTTCAGTATCTAACCAAAATTGCTGATACTGTCGGGCTAACGACCGAAGAAGGGAAAAATATACTTGCCGACAGTTACTCAAGAATCACATTTATCCCCAAATATTCCATACTTGCAAACTTTCTAAACAAAGTTCAGCCAACTGTAAATAACTTTAACAAGTCAATTGAATTATTTCCGTTTGGGTTTAATATTAGTCAAAAAGAAGCGGTAAATAAAGCATTTTCTTCGTCTTTGAGTGTTATAGAAGGACCTCCGGGAACAGGAAAAACGCAAACAATTTTGAACATTATTGCCAATGCTGTAATAAACGGACAAAGTGTTGCTGTTGTTTCGAGCAACAATTCGGCAACAAAAAATGTGTATGAAAAATTACAAAAGAACGGTATTGAATTTATTGCCGCTTTGCTCGGAAATTCAACAAATAAAAAAGAATTTATTGATTCTCAAACAGATATTCCCGACTTATCACAATTCAATTTATCAGATAAAGAAAAATCAGATATAAAACGTTCTTGTCAAAACCTGTTCAACAAACTTTCAGGATATCTTGTTCAAAAGAATGAATTGGCTCTATTAAAACAACAAATCGACAGTATAACAACTGAATATAAACATTTTCAAGAAGAAAACAACACTGAAAACGATATTGATTCTTTGAAAAGTACAACAGCAGACAATCTTCTTGCTCTCTGGGTAGCCATTGAAAACCAAAGTTATACAAACAAAAAACTAACTTGGTGGCGTAAATTACTATATCGTTTTAAATATGGAATAAAAGAAAGAAAAATATTTAATATACCTGCTGAGAAGATAATACTTCTTTGTCAATCAAAGTATTATCAGATAAAAATTGAAGAATTAAAAAGACTACAAAACACATTGGAAAGTTCTCTCAAACATTTTTCATTTGACGACAAAATGAAGGAATACAGCCAACTCTCAATGAAACTTTTTAAGTATGAACTTTATACAAAATATAATTACAACAAACGAGATAAGTATGAAATAATTCACTTGCGTTCAAATTCAGAAAAATTTCTCAAAGATTATCCTGTAATTATGAGTACAACTTATTCGTTAAGAAGGAGTTTAGCAGAGGATATGATTTACGATTTCGTGATTATTGACGAATCTTCGCAAGTGGATTTGGCAACAGGCGCACTCGCTTTATCCTGTGCAAAAAGAGCAGTAATCGTTGGTGACTTAAAACAACTTCCGAATGTGGTTGATGACAAAATGAAAGAAAAAACCGATGCGGTTTTTGATAGTTTCGCCATTGCAGAGCCGTATCGCTATTCAAATCATAGTTTACTTGCTTCAATTATGGAAATTTTTCCAAATATTCCAAAAACACTTTTGAGAGAACATTACCGTTGCCACCCGAAAATAATTGATTTTTGCAACCAAAAATTCTACGATAATCAACTTGTTATTCTCACTGACACAAAAAGTGAAAGAGAACCTTTGGTTGTTTATAAAACTCCCGCAGGCAATCACGCACGCGGGAGAATGAATCAACGACAGATTGATGTGATCATCAACGAAATTATCCCAAAAGAAAAACTTGAAAGCGTTGATTTAGGCATTGTTACACCATATCGCGACCAAACAAACGCATTACAACAAGCATTCAGCGAGACACAAATTAAAGCGGACACGGTTGATAAATTTCAAGGCAGAGAAAACGATGTTATAATTCTTTCGACAGTTGATAATGAGATTTCTGAATTTACAGACAATCCAAACCGTTTAAATGTGGCGATTTCGAGAGCAATCAAGCAACTTATTTTGGTTGTGAACGGCAATGACAGCGATAAAGACAGCAATATCGCGGACTTAATTCGCTACATTGAATACAACAACTTTTCTGTAAAAGAAAGTTCGTTGTGTTCTGTTTTCGACTACCTTTACAAAGGTTACGAACAAAAAAGAGCCGAAATTATTGCAAAAAGTGGTAACAAATCTGATTATGACAGCGAAAACTTAATGTTCGCACTTATTTCAAACACTCTAAAACAAGACAAATTCTCAAAATATGATGTGGTTTTGCATTTTCCGTTACGCAATGTTATCAGAGATTTTTCCAAACTGACAGAAGAAGAACAAAAATATGCACGACACCCAAACACCCACTTGGACTTTCTTATTTACAACAAACTCGGCAAAAATCCTATTCTTGCAATAGAAGTTGATGGTTTTGAGTATCACAAAGCAGGAACAGATCAAACCGAGCGGGACAAGAAAAAAGACAGTATTTTAGTAAAATATGATTTACCGTTACTTCGTTTCTCGACAACAGGAAGTAGTGAAAAGCAAAAATTGATAGAGAAATTAACAGAAATAACAGTATTGTAAACAGGAATTAAAAATACAGTGAAAATGGGAAAATCCTGTACAGTTTTTTGGGAACATTACCTACAGTATTTTCGGGAACAGGAATACAGTAAATTCTGAGCAAAAATAAACAGTCCTCAAGGTACCTTAAAAGAAGAAGACACCATAAGATATACAAATGACTCGATTTTAAGTTTTGCTTAGGAATTTGAAAAACTACACAGGGTAACATAGCATTTACGACTACAAAGATAAAAATTTCAATTCAGATTTTTCATATTTTATGTACCAAAGCTAAAAATCCCAAATAAATTACATACATTTGCAAACAACTACAGGTTATGTAGTGTTTTGC
>JALHIE010000191.1 GCA_022840285.1 Porphyromonadaceae bacterium | reverse complement strand
ACCGTTAGAACAGCTATCAGAAATATGCTAAGTTTTTTAATCATTATACGCAAATCTTATCCGTATGGTTTATTGAAAATCTTCCAGCAGTTTGGCGCGAATCCCTTCCAGGACAACGAGCTTCTGTTGCAGGTTGTCAATGTCAACCAGGATGGCGTCAATCTGTGCCTGGTAGCGGGCGGCTTCATTTTCAATCAGACCCATGAAGCTGGGTATAGGCAGACCTTGTTCAAGGAGAGACATGGCTTCCTCAATTTCGCGGAGCTGATTTTCTTTTGCCATAAGTGCGTGTTTGGCCTGTGACAGGTTCTCGAGCAAACCTTCCCATGCGTAGTTGCCTCCGTTATGAGCCCACATGGCCTGTTGGATGAGCAACAGATATTCGTCAATGTAATATTCATAGATGTCTATCATGTCCATGGCTTCATCAATACCGCCAAGAATGTCGTCATAAGCCTTCTTGAGTGATTTGTAGTAAGCTTCGGCTTCCTTGTAGGCTGCCCACTGGGTATCGTACAGGGTCTGGATCTTGCCAATCAAAGCTTCGTATTCTCCATTCTTTACCCTATTGTAGGTATCCAGGTATGCCTGGTAATCACGGGCCTGATAGATGGCATAGAAATAGTGGCCTTTAGCATAAGATGCCTTATCAGCCCATTCCCAGAGAAGCATATCGCCTACCCATTCTGACCATTGATATCCGCAGTTTTCACCGGCTGCCTTCAGGGCTGCATAGGAAACGATCAGGTTGCAGTCATCGTCCAGATAGGTGATGTCAAAATCAAGGGACGGGATGGGACCTGTCAGGTCTTTGTAAGCTTCCAGCACAAAGAAGAATTGATTAACATCAACGGGGGCAGTTTGTGTTTCGCCGTCATCCAGTGTATCTATGTAAGTCGGCGGGGTATAAGTGCCGGGAGTAGGTGCAATTCTTGTAAGGAATGGCTTCCAGTACAAGTATGTGGTGTTTGCCAGAGTGCGGGTCATTTCAAATTCTGCGCCGCTATTGGCGTCTTTATGTTTGGCATAGGATTTCCATACCCTGTTAAAAGGATCGAACATGGCTGTTTCCATATTTCCAAGACCTTCAACAGCATCGTAGTATGCTTTGATGGCATCCTTGATGGGCTTGTCGCTCGGGCCTACCATGTATGTGACATAGAAAGGAGCAGCATAAGCAACACCGGGGGCAGGTTTCACTATCTGTAAATGGTCTTTCGGTTTGAGTTCGCCAAAGAAGTCTTCCAGAACTGTTTCTGCAGCATCGGTGTAGCCACTGGCATTGATGGTAATCACGGGGCCTCCGTAAGGATTTTCAAGGCCTATTTCAACCTGCCTGGATTCAAACAGCCAGTACAGGAACAGCCAGGTGTACCAGTCTTCCTTTGACAAATCGGTAAGTTCTTTGTCGGAATTGGCATAGACGGCACGCATGATGTCATTGTAGGGTACCGGAACGGGTTTGTAGGTCCATGCGGTGGCATGTTCCCAGAAGGGAGGATAT
>JALHIE010000190.1 GCA_022840285.1 Porphyromonadaceae bacterium | reverse complement strand
AACATTGCTTGCCGAGAAGATAGATCTATTATTGATCAAGATTTTCTTGATTGGGTTTCGTGTGTTAATATAAAAAATGGTACGTTTAATTTATATATAAATACTGGAAATAAAATAGCTAGTTGTTGTAGACTAATTAATGATGAATCTCGCATGGAAGCAAGAGGAGATTCTTTTGGCAATGGTGGCCTAAATTTAGGTTCTCATAGGGTAGTTACCATAAACTTACCCAGAATTGCTTTGAAGGCTAATGGTAATCATGAAAAGTTCTTTGCTGATCTTACCAAGCAGTTGGAAATTTGTAAGGATCTTCTTGTTGTGCATCGTGAAGAAATATTACAACGTCGGATTGATCAGGGGTTTTTGAAGTTCTTTAAGCCTTTGGGTTGGTTCACGTTAAAACGATTATTTTCTACTATTGGCATAATTGGCATATATGAATGTTGTTACTTCATGGGAATTGATATTAAGTCTAATGACGGTATAAAGTTTACAACAGAAGTATTGAACTTCATTGAGGATTTTGCTAAAGTTGCTAGCGAAGAAACAGGAAATTCTTTTAACGTTGAAGAAATTCCAGGCGAGTCGGTTGCTGTAAAACTTGTAGAAAAAGACAAGATATTATTTGGTGAAGATAAAATACCATTCAAACTATATAGCAATCAATACATACCATTGATTGTCGACGCGCCTTTGCCAGAAAGAATAATACTAACTGGAAAGTTCCAGGATATTTTGTCTGGCGGTGGAATACTTCATCTTAATGTTAGTGACCGAATAGAAGATCCAGCTGTTATGAAACATCTTATAGAATATTCTGTAAAGCACGGTGTTTCCCACATGGCTGTGAATTATTCTTTTGGCGAGTGCGAAGATGGTCATGTTACAGTTTGTGGCAATTCTGAAACTTGTATAATTTGCGGTAAAAAAATAATATCCCATATGACTAGAATTGTTGGATATTTTACTTTAACCACGGCCTGGAATAAAACTCGTAGAGAATACGAATTCCCGCGAAGAATATTTTCTTAAATTTTTCCTCAACCAAAAAGTATATAAACACAATATACCAAATACATAGTTATGTCAGAGAACCATATACCCGATTATGAGCAATCTCAGAAATTATTCGGGGCAAAAATGGGCGATCGTGTCCATATTTTTAGGAGAGCACAAAACCACGAAAGCGGTTGGCTAAATAACTGGAATCCTAAAATGGATCATGCCATTGGCAAAGTGGGTAAAGTTATTTCAAATCATTGTGGTAGTGGAGGTATATTAATTAAGGTAGATGGAATTCCAGATTTTTATTATCCGTATTTTGTTCTGAGGTTAAAATGATATCCGAAAATGAGCTGTATGGTGCCGGATTCACTATGATCGTGGAAGACATGGCTGCCCTAAACGACCTGGAACCACAAACTCAAGAACAAATAAATATAATGTTTGAAGAAATTCGCGAAGTTTTAAATCGACATAACTTGGACATTTGCATAGTTGCTTCGCAAGAAGACGC
>JALHIE010000080.1:12367-22156 GCA_022840285.1 Porphyromonadaceae bacterium | reverse complement strand
CGTAACGGAGAGGATATGGGGCATTATCCTTGAAATGGTGAAAATCATGACCGGGATCTTCTCCATTGAAGAGGAAGAGATCTTCGATGCAATCATTAACAAATCGGATAATCTGGCTCACTTTATCAACTTTTATGAACTAAAATTGGCAAGTTAGCAACTTGCGAAACTTGAATTTATAATAAAATAATGGTTACTGCTACAGGTATTAACCACAGGCCCCAATTAACCAAAAAACTTGCAAGGTCTTCCCCAAAACCCGTACCGTTATCTAGTGACATTAAATGATTTATATCTACAGTATAAATTCCTGTAAAAGAGTATTTAGGATAATCTTCTCCGCATGCGAATTCCAATTTAATTTTATCAACTTCTGATGGCTTTATAGTTTGATAATACCTGGATGCAGAAACATAATATTTATGGGGGGAATATTCAAGTTCTTTTAGACCTTGACTTGTTATGGGGGTTCGAACGCCATTTGTTGAATACCAATAACCCCTTGATGTCATTTTCCCATTATACCAATGAACAGCCCCTTTCTTCCTAAAACATAAATCAACTCTTCCTAGTTTAACTTTAGACCCGTCTTTTGAATTTTTATCACTAACCTCAATTCCTCTCAAAGTAATCCAAGCTTTTCTTTTTTTATTCATATTTTCTTTATCCAAGGTAAGATACTTTATATCTGTAAATGCGCGAGTATTGGGATTTTCCTCTACATCAACATTTACATTTTCGGGCATACCTAATCCTAATTCTTGAATTTTTTCATAAGAAAAAACATCACGCATATCTATCTCTTTTCCAGCTATTATAACTTTACCTTGCTGATTTAATAGCTTTGCAATAGCCTCGTCACTTACTGGCAGGAACGCTGCATAATCTTCTTCGTATTCAGGATAATACAGATTGGGGAATTTCACCTTAAATTCTTCATATCCTCCCTCACGTTGGTAATAATCGTCTGCTTCAGTCATAGCCTGATCAAATTCTCTAAATAAAGAAATAAATTCTTCCCCGGAAGCAGAACGGGTAAAAGAGGCAGTTCCAACTTCATTATTTCTCACTTTTTCGACAGCTTCTAAAAATGCTGCTTCATTATCAAACATAAGAATTCCATCCGATTGCCTAAAAACTGTATTAGTTTCATCGGTGATCGCTACTTGTTGTTCATCCAACTCATTATTACAAGAGGATAGTAGCATGCATGTTAATGCCAGCAATGTAAAAAGAATTGTTCTCATAATTGTAATTTTTTTGTCCCCATACCGTACATATTGTATTCAAGTACTCAGGGTATGAATAAATATTTGTCAATGAACTATCTTAACAACCTTCTTTCCATATTGCGCACTATAAAAATCTGTTGATTAATTCATTTTTTTGCTTTACTGATGCAAAATTATACCCTTGTTTTTCCATTTACTATACACAAAAGTGTGTTTTTGGCATACACTATCGAAATACACACTTTTGTGTGTTTTTTCCTTTGGGCAAAAAACATTTGGTTTTACGGAATATTTTTCAATTCTGATCCAAAAAAGCCGTCGTAATGACACTTGGTTGTTCCTTACAATTGTATTTCAAGCAACTACACTGGCTTGATTGATACCGTAGAAAGATTGGTTCTCAGGAAAAAAACCGACAAGGTCATCATATGTGGAATAAACGGGGATCGTTTCCGAACCGAGGTATTCGATCCCATTGCCAAGGCTATGCACCCGAATACCCATTAGTTTCATTGTTCGCAGCAGTTTGCTATCACATTCTGCAAACACAATCCCTTTCTTTCTGTTGCAAATCGGGTACATGGCATAGAGCAACAGCGATTTGAACAGTAACAATCCATGACGGCCGATATCGGTATTGACTGCCAATCGTCCTATATGCCAAATTGCAGAACAACTATCATCGGGTGAAATATCGTTTAGGCATTGAATGCCGAATAAAGACTGTATGGGCAGTGTTTCTCTCCCATCCCACAGCATCAGGCGGATGGCTCCTATAATGTTATTCTCACTATTTTTTGCTACAAATATCCGTGAATGGTTAAAATAACGCACTTCTTCCCGATATACTGCTTCGACTTCTGCATCGAAATGAATATTGGGCCGGCTATTGGAATGATGCTTGTAGTTTTCCCGCACCACAAATCCGGCAAGTTCATGCAAACTATCCTCCGACAATTGCCAGATGGTATATTTGTCGTAAAATGTAATGAATTTATCCATTATTTAGATTTATTTTTTTATATTTACGGACACAAAAGTACAGTTGTCGGGGCAAAAGGGAATGACACAAAAGTGTGTTTCTTAAGTTCCGGATGTAAGATCCGTCTGTTTTTATTAAAAGGAGTGTTGTATGGCTAAAAAAGAGGATTTTTTCATTCAGGAGAATGAAATTCTTTTTGTCCCTGATGAGGACTATGCACCCATGGAAAGGTATATTCAGTTTTTGGATGCGTTCTCACGAACTACTTATGTAAGTATTTACGTCATTGACTATTTCAGGAAAAACTTCCTGTATGTGTCTGAAAACCCTTTATTCCTTTGTGGTATGCCTGCCGGAAAGGTCAGGGATATGGGATACGATTTTTATCTTGAACGTGTGACGGATGCAGACCTGCCACTTCTACTGGAAATCAACCGGGCAGGTTTTTTGTTCTCGGAGTCTGTTCCGCCTGTGAACCGGCTGGAATATACGCTTGGTTACGATTTCCATATGAAACAACCGTCAGGCAAGGCTATGCTTGTCCACCATGAAATCACACCGCTACATTTGACAAGGGACGGCAGGATATGGTTGGCGTTATGCTCGGTATCCCTCTCCTCACAGACGAAAGCCGGTAATATCGAGATTTCCCGTCAGGGTTGTAATTCGCGCTGGAGGTATCATCCGGAAAATAAAAAATGGGTCAAATATGCGGGTGTAGAACTGAAGGATTATGAAAAAGAGGTGCTCCGGTTATCCGCACAAGGCTGCACGATGAACGAAATTTCTGAACAGATCCATAAGTCGGTCGATACCATCAAGGGGTATAAACGGTTACTGTTTGAGAAATTAAACGTGGGTAACATAACCGAAGCCCTTGGTTTTGCCATTCACCACAGGCTGATATAGTATAATTCAAAGTGGAGCTCGAAGCTTTACAATACCTTTACTTGTCTCCCCTGTTTAATTCCTGTCATCTATAATGGATGACAGATAAAATTTTGGATAGCGTTTTGTCTTTTGCCCCGTGGCAATGCAAAACAACAGGTTGGTGCACAATCCGGCGGCTATCCACGAAGCGATAGGAAGTTGCGGTGGCGGAAGTATACTTTTTTCATTTTTGTATTGGGTGATGATTTTTTCAATCCACGGCTTGGGTTGTACCCAGAGTTTAAAGTAATTCACAATGCGCTCTATAAGCTGTACTTCAAAGTTCTCCCATTTATCGGTAAAGTCTTTCAGTTGCGGGCCTGTAGGCTCCACCACAAATGCCAATCCGCCCCAACCGAGATTATAGGGGTGTATGACCGGGACATTATACTTCTGGCACCATTCATCAAAAACAAACGGGATATCCGACTGGAAATCCAATGCGTTTATGGCAACATCTTGTTCTTTAACCAGTTCTTCCACATTGCCGGCATCGATGAATGTATTTATTGCCGTAATGTCAGCATTTGGATTGATACTCAATAAATGCTCTTTCAAAGCTTCGGCTTTGGGTTTACCTATATCCTGCATCCGGTAATTCTGGCGGTTGAGGTTTGATTCTTCCACCACGTCGCCATCCACGATGGTAATGGTTTCAAATCCGAACCGCAATGCGCACTCGGCTATAATACTGCCGATACCTGCACCACCCAGCAGGATGCGGAAATGCTTGAGGAGTTGCTGTTCTTCCGGGCGGACATAAATTCGGTTCCTACTGTATCTTTCTTCCATATTGTCTTATTTTTGCAACAAAGGTCGTGAAGAAAAATAGTGTACACAACACACAAAAGTGTGTTTTTTGATCGCTGTGAAATTTATTTTTTGTGTTTGAAATTTTCCACATCCTGTCTCAACTGCTCTGCTTCCAGTTCTTTCAGCCTTGCCCTTTCCAACCTTCTGGTTTTTTCGATAACTGCTTTTTCGTGCTGTTTCACCAGTTTACGGATCATTCTCACGCTATCCCTCCGGTTCTCGAAAATACTGTCGAGATCGTTTACACCTGCAGGGGTGATTTCTCCCTGCATCTGGACGTAACGGTACTTTAAATCGTTGTCCTTGCAGGTAGTGATTTCTTTCTGCTGGTAGAATACGATGAAAAATAAAATTAGGCACATGATACATAACCCGATCATCCCGTAAAATACCTTACTGGAAGCGATACTGAAAATATGGTGGTATTCAGTCCTAACCGGTTTGCGGATTTCTCTGATGGCTTCATCCAGTTTACCGGATAACTCGTCGATGGCCGACAAGCCGAGTATTTCGGGTTGGGTGGGAGCGCTATTACTGTTCCCTGCCTTTACAATCTCCCTGATTTCCTCGAAAAGCGTGTATATCTCGTTTACGTCTTTATTCTTCATTTCTTTAATGTGTTATTGTGTTATTACCTTGATATTTTATTGCACCCTTGCATTTATGCATTGAAGTACTATTTAATGAGATCATGATGCCATGACTTATTGAGATATTGACTGCATTATGTAGACTACATCTGCCGGCCGTACCTGCGTTTCTTCTTTTTTTTCGGTTGCTGGTACAGGTATGCCTGATCGTCATCATGCCCGCTTGCAGGCCGGATGTCGAACAGTCCTCCCAATCCCGATACTATGGATTCTGTACTGTTGTGTACCGTTGCCGATATCGATTGTGCCTGATCCTGCCGCATGGACTGTCGGACGTTCTGTTTTAATTGGTAGTCGATTTTCGAGTAACTGAACATCCTGTCCACTTTCGAGCCGTTGAACGTGTACCCTCCCTTTCTGAATTTTACTCCCTCCACGGTGGTGGTATTGCCTTTGGTCTTGAATTCCGTCCTGATTCCTGATCTTTCAAGTTCTCTTATCAATTGTTTCCAGTCCCTGCACCTCGGGACGGAAGTTTTAAGGGCTTCGTATATCTCGTATCTGGTCTTGTCCGGCTCACGCAGGCGGTGTTGCTTCACATTCTCCTTGCCCGTGGAATAGTATAATCCGTACTTGTGCGTCAATTCCTTGCAGATCTTCTCGCTCCGGTAACGGTCGTTACTGTCGGATATGGTCTTGCCGTTATTGTCAACCCGATTAAAGACAAGATGGATGTGCGGGTGTTCCTTGTCGAAATGCCTGGCAATGATGTATTGTGTACCGGTGATCCCCATCCGCTGCATGTAATCATGGGCGATTCTTACCATCACCTTGTCGGATAGCTTTTCCTTGTCCTGTGCCGAAAAATCGAGCGAGACATGCCCGACCGGTTTCGATACCCTGCCGTTCATGCCTGCCTGCGTTACAAAGCCGTCGATGACGGTATTCAGGTTTTTCAGGCGTAACCCGTCCGCTGCGAGTATCTGCATATCTTTCCTTTCATCGATGACGTATTTCACCACACCTTTAAAAGAACTTCCCTGTGTGATCTTAGCCATCATTGCGTAAAGCTTCTATCAGGTCGTCGATCTTGACTGCCAGACGGAGGTATTCTCCCCTTGCATTGGCGTACCCCTCGGCATTCGCTCTCCTCGCGATCTGGTTCAGGTTATTTCCCATCCCTGACAGTTTGCGGATATGGTCGTTCATTTCGGGTGTCATCCGTGGACGGATCATGCTCCCAGATATGGACTGCCGGATAAATTCACTCGTGCTGATCCCCGCACTGTTTGCCTTTGTCCTTAGCGAGAAATACTCCCTCGTGTCGAGTTTCACGCTGACGGTGTACCTGCGTTTCTCTCCCAGTTTCTTGGCGGGTCTCCCTCCCCTTTTTATCGTGTTCATACTTTAGTTTTCAATGTCATTTTTCATTATGATTTCATTCCAGACCATCGGGATTTCTTCTCCCTTTTCGGGGAGCAAGCGGGTTTTGGTACTACCAAAACATAAACTTGCTACTCCCGGAAACATAAGGTATCCCATTTTTTGCCGCATTAAATTCCTAATCCCCTTTTTGGTTTTTGGACTGGCTGCTTAGGGGATCGGCTGTGTTTCAAATGTGCCCCTGCGCACAAGTATTCATTCAAGTCCTTGTACCCCGAATAATGGTGCGAGGAATTCCGCACACGGCAACCCAGTTCCTTTTGCAGTTTCCTGAAAACGGTCATCCCTGCCTTGTCATTGTCAAAGAAACAATGTATCTGTTGGTAGTCCGCTAATAGCGGTAATGCTTTCTGCTGGTTTGCCGTCGAGTTGAGAATGATACTGTCATGCCGGTTCGAACTTGGATATTCGGGATTGAGCTGCTTGCGTATGGTAAGTAGGGAAAGGTAGTCCATAAATCCCTCGAAAACGAAACAGCTTTCCTTTCCGCTTTCCTGCCGGATACGGGTGATATCCTTGGGGGCGATGCATCCCTTGAATGCCGGGTTGCGTAGTTCATAGCCTCCGGCATCGTTGGCAAAGCCGATGGCATAGTAGATGTTTCCTGCTGCGCTGTAGTGTATCTCCCTGCATTGTTCCAGTGCGATATCCGCATTGATCTTCCGGATTTGCAGGTACTCCAACAGCCGGGGATGTTCCAGCGGTTTATCTTCCATCAGGGTGATCCCGCTGTTCCTTTCAGGATTCCGGTGAAAGGAAAGGGATAGTTGTTCCTCCACGGGTATGAACGGCTGTTCCCTTAGATGTTCGATGGCGTCATTAAAAGTGTATCCGTCCATCTTCATCACCAGGTCGATGATGCTCCCTCCCTCATCGCTTCCGAAGTCGTACCATAGATTTTTGGCATAATCGACTTTGAGGCTCGGTGTACTCTCATCCCTGAATGGGCTCCTGTACATTCCATAACCGGAATATTCCTTTGCGGGGTTAAATCCTCGACTTTTCAGGTAATCCCTTATTTGTATGTTTTTTATATTGTCCGTATTCATATTTCTATTTTTTCTGTTGTTTTGTTGTTTTTTAATCAATACCTATTGTATCACAATAAATTACAACACCAACATATCCACAACAAATATCATTTCCGTTGCCGGTTGTTCCCGACAATCCCTATTTTGTGGTACGGTTGTTGTGCTATTGTTGTCATTTTGTTTTCATTGATTATTAATCAATTAACGATGAAAGGAAAACATTACAACAAGATTTTATCGATCACGCTTTTCCCTACCTCCAGATACCGTCCTTTTCTATCCAGTGAACTTATCTCCCCGCTAAGGCCGATACTATAAAATGTATAGTCACTGTTATGATCCGAACGAAGCTTCCAGTTATCCTTTAGAATGTTCCGGATTTGAGGAAGGTCTGCCTTCAATCCTGCATTCCGTACGACATCAAGGAGATCTTTCGGACAACAATAGATTCTGGTCAGGTTGAGCCGCTCCATGACCTCTGCACAATAGGCGGCCATTTCAATCTCGACCTTGCTCGAATTGTATTTCTTTATCTTATTCAGGGCAGGGGTTTCAAGCAACGAGGGCTTGAACCACATGCGGGATTCGTTTTGGGTGGATAGCTTTCGGTTCTTCAGAAAATGAAGGAAAAAGGGTATTTCCCTCGTCATCAACTCTTTCAGGGAAGTTATATCCTTTTCGACCGGTTTGACTTTACGAACCCAGAAACGGATTTCTTCCCTCGGGATGATAATCGGGTTCTTTTCATTATTGGAACAGAGTACGAACTTGGCAAAGAACTCGATCTCACGACGGTCTTTCCCCTTGGCTTCAATCTTGTAATCTCCGGCTGTTGACAGGTTCTTTATCTTCTCGGTATCCTCCATCCTGTTCAACAGCAACTCATCAACAAGGATCAACAGCCGGTTTGCCCAGTCGGCATTGAACTGGCTTTTAAAATCCTCGTTCGTGTTGAATGTGGCATTCTTCCCGAATAATGCTTTCAGGAATTTCAGGAACGTTGTCTTGCCTGTTTCCCTTTCATTGGAAACGAGTAAGAGGATGGGCAGCATTTGTGTCGGACGGACATACAATAGTTGGATATAGTCAAATCCCAACTCTATCTGTTCCTCGAAAATGTGTTCCAGAAATAGCCGAATATAAGGAAAATCATCCTCGCATGGTGTATGGCCAATAGGTTCGTATTGGTTGAGGAAAGTTCCATATACCTGCCGGTAGTCTATATGACTGGGTATGATGCAAAAGCCGTCGTATTTCCCGATTTCGGGGAGACTGTTTTTCCCGTAATCCTGCCGTAGTGCTTCATAGCTCCAGACAATCTTCTCCTCGATAAAATCGCCACTGATCAGTGGTCGCCTTACATTCTTGTACAGGGTTGTCCCGACACGGATATATTCTCTTTTATTTCCCATGACCTCATTTCATTTTCCTGCGTGCGCTACGGGCAACGGTTCGGGTGATTTCACTATAGTCATGTCGGTTTCGTGTCTGGCTTGCAGCCCATTTCAGTACCTCTTTCCGTGAAAAGACAAGTTTGCCGTTATACATCCGGTGCGGGATATCTCCTGCGGAAGTGAGCTTGTACATCTTCCCTCTGGATGTGGGATAACCGTTTTCTTTCAGGAAGGCGAGTATCTCCACAAGGTTGGCGGCATCCGTATCGTTCTTTTGTTCTGCCGGTGCCGGTAGCAACCCGTGTACCGCCTCCTTTACCAGCGCTTTCAATTCGTCGGGTGTTGTGATAATAATTTTCTCCATTACGTTTTCTTTTAAATTATAAATAGAAATCCATCGCACAAAGTAAAGTCGTATATTACTGAAAATCAAATCACAAAATCGGTTTACAAATGTCTTTATTCGAAGTAACTCGATGCCATTCATAGACAAATGTAAAGTAATAATAAGGATTAAACTTTACCTTTTAACAACTATATAAGTCAATCCGGAGACAGTCGAAGCCACTCGATGCCAAACGTAAAGTGGTAATTATTTTCGGTTAAATAAATATAAATAGAAAGGGGGAGTATCTGGAAATGAGAGGTGGCAACAGTTATAAGATACTGTATAACTATAATTTATCTACCAACTTTTTCAATCCCTGCAATATGGATCGGGTAGTAAAGATATGCGGATAATACTGAATGCTGCTGAACTTGTCACTTGCAGTTTCAGGGATTTCTGCCTTGATAATCTCCGCATCGATCCACTTATCAACGGTCGGACGGGAAATGCATAATATATCGCTCATTTCACGCTTGCTCAACTCGACCGGTTCGGTGATACCGTTTCGGGAAATATATCGTTCAAGTGATACAAGGGCTCTTTTAAGGTTTTCAGGCTGTGCGGTATATGACTGCTTACGTTGCTTCAGGGTTATAACTGCGTTTTCAATATCAAGACCATCAAGTTCAGGGTTGGATTTAAGTTCCAGCCTTACATCTTCAAATCCTCTCAGATCGGAAAGGGGAAAGGTATATTTGCGGGGACGTGCCATAATCCATGATTTTGAATAGCAAACATACTATTTATTATTCGATTTCAGTAGATAACGTTGTTTTTCTTTTCATTGTTTTTCTGGGCGCATGTTTGTTATTTGTTTGTTATAAGAAAAAAGCACCTACCGGAATAAACCGATAAGTGCTTGATGATGAACGAGCGGCAAACGAGACTCGAACTCGCGACCCTCAGCTTGGGAAGCTAATGCTCTACCGACTGAGCTATTGCCGCAAATAGTTATGCAAATGTAACATTTTTTTCGATCGATTTAT
>JALHIE010000080.1:0-12339 GCA_022840285.1 Porphyromonadaceae bacterium | reverse complement strand
TCACCTCATCCCGACAAAGATAAAAAGACGAAAGTTTCAGGCTTTCGTCTTTTTTAGAAGTTATATTCTCTTTCCGTTGTCTTTCCCTTATAGCTTCAAATAGCTTTTTAGAGATTCCACATAATCTTCAAAAGCTTTCACGCCAACCGGCGTTATTTTACAAACGGTACGCGTGCGTTTTCCCGCAAATCCCCTCTCCACTTCAATGTATCCAGCTTCGTTCAGCTTGTCGATCTGCACACTCAGGTTGCCGGAGGTCGCTTTTGTTTGTTCTTTCAGGTAAACAAAATCGGCTTCATCTACCGACAACAGTATTGACATAACTGCCAGTCGAAGTTCGGAATGAAGGAGCGGATCTAGTTCCTTAAACATGGTTTTTTCGGTTTTTATAATTCAAAATATGTCCGGGAATGACTTGGACTAACAAGAAAAGAGCAGCAAAGACAAGGATTGAATCTAGCGATTCGCGAAGGATCAAGCATAGAATCGACAAAAGCATCCCTCCAAAACCGGAAATAACCAATGGCTTAAACTTGATAACAAGTCCCGTCATAGCCGTCCCGGCACTAATAAGCAAGACTACCAAAAACAGTACCGGAAAATTGTGTATTACGGCTGCAGCCATCGAAGGGATCAACGCCGAAACCCCCATGACAATCCATACATAGCTGATTACTTTGTCGATATACGTTTTGGGAAGAGTTGTTTTCCTCTTCAGGGCGAGCAGCATTACGGGAAATCCGATAACTGGAATGGCAAACCAGAGGAAATTCCAGTTCTGATTTCCGGTTTTACCGAGTAAATACCACACTGTTAATGAAACGGCTATGGTGACATAGCCCCAAATCAGGAACGGAATACCGCTCCCTTTTTCCATTTTCTTTTGCGTGTTGCGGATCATCTGAGCGATAAGTTCCAGACTTTCTTTTTCATTTAATTGTTTGTCTTCCATTTTGTTTAATATTTTAGTGAATAGTTATTTCAAGTTTATAATCAAAATACGACGCAAATATAAATCGATTTATAATATAAACCTTATTTATGCACGAAAAAAGCCGTCTGTTTAACTTTATTTAATGTTTTTGGTTATTCGCGTGGAGATTCTTTTAAGATAGGAATTTCTCTTTTTACGCTCTGGCTCAGTGAAATCATGGTTTCTGTAGCCACAACACCGGGAATTTCCTGAATCTTGTAAAATGACACTCGGTTACTTCGGGAATCTTTTCAAACTCGGGAATCACGTTCTTGTACATCGATCCTTTTTCGAGTTTCACACCGATATAAGCGCTTGCAGCATATCCGAGTATTTTGGGATTGACATGATAACCTGATCCTGTTATGACATTGTTTTCCACCATACGCTGAACACGTTGATGAATGGCAGCGCGTGAAACTCCGCATTGATCCGCAACATCTCTGAATGGGATGCGGGCATTTTGTGAAATAATTTCAAGTATTTGCCTGTCTAGTTTGTCGATTTTTTCCATGGGAACTCGTTTTAAAATATTAGGGCAAAGATAGAGAAAAAGTCACAATAAAATAGCATTTTGAGAAGTTTATTTCAATAAAATAGTGCTTTTAGTACAAAATAGGGGTTAATAACCGCTTAATTGTTTACAAAAAGTTACTCAAACAAGGTTGTTCCGACATAAATAATCTGCAAATTTCAGATCGAGTGGGGTGGTAATCTTTATATTTCTTTCATCGCCTTTCACCAATTTTATCTGAATTCCACTGTCTTCAGCCACTGAAGCGTCATCGGTAAATTCTTCGCGGTAAGGTGTTTCGTAGGCATTTTTTAGCAAATCGGCCGGAAAGACCTGCGGAGTTTGCACCACACGGATTTTTTTACGGTCAAGAGCTTTACTCTCGTATGCAGTAAGAATACGGACACTATTCTTTTCCTCGATAACCGGAATGACTCCGCAACGAAAATCAAAAGCTTCCCGGTAACATCTCCCGATCACTTCTTTAGGGATGAACGGTCGGGCGGCATCGTGAATCCCTACAATCTCGTCTTTCTGGATTTCTTCCAGTCCGTTTTTCACGGAGTGGAAGCGTGTTTCTCCCCCGCTGACAATGCTGTGTGGTATCCGGAAACCGTGCTTTTCACAAAGTTCTTCCCAGAAGAAGCGAAACTCCTCTGGCAGAACAATAACAATTCGCATCCGGTAATCGAAATTGTAAAAGGCTTCTGCCGTACGCATCAATATGGGTTTCCCGCCAATGGGCTGGAACTGCTTCGGGATTTCTCCGCCTGCCCTCAACCCTTTGCCGCCGGCAACGATAACTACGCTGAAGTGTTGTTCCGGGATCATAAACTCTTAATTGATTTCATCCAATATTTTCTGTAACTCCTCATCGGTTTTTGTGAGTCTTTCTTTACAGAATGCGATGAGTTCCGATGCGCGTTTCACTTTTTCGGTCAACGCGTCCACATCCAATTCCCCCGATTCAATCGCCGAAACAATCTCTTCGAGTTCCTGTTTGGCCTGTGAGTAGGTAAGGGCTGATTCTTTCATTTATCTGACTGTTTTTCTGAATCTTTTTTTATGATAAACCGAGCAATAGCCGAGTAATTCGTTATCATCAGATAACCGACTATCAAACTTAAAATTTTTATTCCCCAAGAGATATAATCGGTCAGGAGCGCGCTTTCCACATGGTCCGTTATTTCGTTCCGGTTCTTTACTACTAGCTTTAAAAGAAAAAGGAGGTGAGTTAAAAAGGTTGGCAAGTGGCTGATGATTAGAAATAACCCCGTGGCTATAATAGCTATTTTTAATAAGTTGACGAATTCTATGCGCTTTGCAGACAGCGCATCATCGTCGAATCCTTTGTCTAACTTGAAAATTCTAATAACTGGATCAGGCTTCAAAATAAGCAGTAAAAAAATGTATGCGAACAGCGAAACCACAACTATGGCCAGAATTAGGCTAAGAAGGGGCAGACTGTGAAAAAAGACCACTATGCTGGGAAGGTAGTTAAAAACCACCATGGCCAAGAAATAGAGTCCGAGAATTCTTAGCACGATTCTGAAGAAATCTTTTTTTGTCATGACAGTATTACTTTTTAGTGATTATTGATTCTGCTTTTCCATCTGTAAAAAGGGTCTCGATAATATCATCCTCCGAAAGCTCCGTTGCCGATTTAATGATTTTTCCATTTTTCAATGTCAATGTATACCCCCGTTTCAGGATATTTTCGGGTGACGCCATGTGGATGTATTGACTTTTTTCGGCCACAGAGTGATTTTCTGCTTGTAGCAAACGTTTGGCTTGGTGATTGAGAATAATCGATAACTGCTGCACTACAGAAAGTTCTTCCCGGACAAAAAAACGGGAGGAATGGATCATTCGACGCGATAATTCGCCCAGCTTATCCTGCAAACTTTGCAAGATAAGGCCGCTCTTTTCTACCAGACGCTGCTGTAAATCCATCAACTCGACGGCCGTTTTGGAGGCGTGAGAAATCAGGAGTTCGGCTACTGCTGTCGGAGTTTTTGCCCGTGTGTGAGCAACGATATCAATCACGGTGATGTCTCGTTCGTGGCCGATTCCGCTGATTACAGGAAGCGGGAACTGCGCACAGTTGGTTGCCAGATAGTAAGAATCAAAACAACTTAAATCGGACGAAGAACCGCCGCCGCGAATAATGGTAACGGCATCGAAGTGTTCTTTGTGGGCGTAAATTTTTTCCAGGGCAGCGATTACCGACGGTTCACTCCGCTCCCCTTGCATGATTGCCGGAAACAACCGGGTATAAAACACAAACCCGTACGGGTTTTTTGCCAATTGATCGCAGAAATCTTCGTACCCGGCGGCTGTTGGCGATGAAATTACCGCAATCCGGTTCGTCAGTTCGGGAAACGTAAGCTCTTTGTTAAGCGTTAAGACGCCTTCTTCCTCCAACTTCCTGAGAACGAGTTGCCGGTTTCGGGCAATTTCGCCGATAGTGAACGAAGGATCTATATCCACCACCGAGAGAGAGAAGCCGTACAGTTCGTGAAAATCCACCGAGACCCGTACCAAAATACTTAATCCCGATACAAATGGCTGTCCTGTCTCCGTCTCGAAATAGGACGAAAGCATTTCATACACATTGTTCCAAATAACTCCACGCGCGCGCGCAACAATGTTTTGCCCCCTGGCATCTTTTTCAATAAACTCTAAATAACAATGCCCGTTCCGGTTGAGGCGCACATCACTGGTTTCGGCACGTACCCAATAGGTGTCGGGCAGGTGGTCGCGGATGGCGTCACTCACCTGACCGTTGAGTTCCGATAACGAAAGTGAATTTTCGGGCATACCGTTATTTTTGGTTTGTTTTATCAGTCCCGGATCACAATTTGAACCGGACCGTTTTCTGTGTAAAAGGTGATTTGAAGACGAAATGTATGAATTGATTAGCTTTTTTGACCTCCTGTTGAACAGGAACAATGAGCTTTTCGTTTTCAAACTCGTGTTTTGCTATCAGGTTACCCGATTCATCCAACACATTTACCGTGTAGGCATCGAATGAAAAATCGGGCTCGGTAATGGTTATCTCGAAACTGTTTTTCGCAGTACGCGATATGGAAAAACAGTCTTCGGCAACCAGTTTTTCGTGGGTTTCCAGTTTGCTTAAAACGACCCTTACCGCTTTCCCGAAATCGGGGATACCGTACCCGTAAACAGAATCGGGACGGTTATACCGGTCGGACGATCGTTTCACAATATCCAGCACTTCCGCCCGGTTCATGCTGGGATTTACCGACCACAACGAAGCCACAAGTCCGGCTACAAAAGGCGATGAAAGCGATGTTCCGTTCGTGAAATCTAATAAGCCGTTGTTACTTATAGTTACCGTATTTTTTCCTGCGGAAACAATATCAGGTTTCAAGCGGTTGTCGGCCGTAAAACCTTTTGAACTGAACGAAGCAATTAGGCTGTCCGTTCCGACTGCCCCCACGGTCAGGGCATGTTGCGCATCGCCTGGAGCCGATATTTTCTGCCACGGTTTATTGCCTTCATTCCCCGCACTTGTGACCAGGATCATTCCCTTTTCGTAAGCTCTATCGGCAGCGAGGGTCATAAAAGATGTCTTTCCGTCTAAACTTTCGGGTTTATAATTCAGGGTAGTATCGTCGAAGGCGGTGTATCCCAGCGATGAATTTATCAGGTCGATCCCGATGCTGTCGGCATATTCAACGGCCCGTACCCAGTAATCCTCTTCCACGGGAAACTCACTCACAACGTCTTCGGAACGAAGCAAATAATACCTCGCAGAAGGAGCCGATCCCACCATTACCCCGGGCAGGTTTGCCGCCATGGTCGAAAAGACTTTGGTGCCGTGGTCGCTAGATGCAAAAATATCGCCTTCGGGAACAAAACTCCTGAACCCTGCCAAGTTAACATCCCCGAATTGCGGGATAACATCGGCGTTGGTAAATCCGGCATCGATAACGGCTACGTTTATGCCTTTTCCGGTGAATCCACTCAACACCATCTGTTGGGCATTGTGGAGCGCAAATTGTTTTTCTGTAAGTCCGAATCCATTTTCCTCTCCGCTTTCTTCCGGGCAATCGGGCCACCCGAGTCGGGGGCGAACAGGGTTGCGGTAATTCCGTTCGATACCCCGCCAAACATATCTGGCAGAATCCACAAACGGGAGTTGTAGAATAGCGTTGATCTGAGAGCTGTCTCTTAATTGAATCACGATGGTTTTAAACCATTTGCTGTACGAAACCGGCTTCCCGCCCGCATTTTTCAATTGATTGAAATAGTCGGGAGAAATAGGGAGGTCCGATTGATCTATTTTTACCTGTTGTTGCTTTTTACGCTCAATAGCTTTCGGGGTGAGGAACTTTTCAGGCTCGGAAACCGGGAATACCGGATTTCCCTTATCTTTCAGGTAAACCCTGAATCGATACTGCAACTGCGTGTTTTGAGCGGACAAGGCAATGCTGAAAAACAAGAAAAGGGAGATGCCGTAGAATTTCATTTTATCTCGATACATGATGGAGGGACAAATATACGCAAAAAATCCGTCAAGCAATTACCTTGCTTAACGGATTTGATCTTGTCGGAAGGGACGGTTATTTATTGAACCCTTCTGTCATTTTCTGAATATCGTCGAGTGTGAAATTTCCCAAAAACTGCATCACCACGTTTTCACCGTCATTTCCGGCAACAATCATAATCAGCTCACGGATATCCTCGGGCTTACCTTTCATAAAGAAATTGACGTTATCGTTATCGTCCGACTTCACGCGCATCAACAGTTCGTAATCACGTCCTTTCACGCGGTTGTTAGCCATGGAAAGCATTTGCGGGGCAATTTTCTGATCCTCGGATGTAAGGATGAGGATCGATGACAATTTGTTTAAAAAGCTTCCCACGTTTACTCCTCCGTAATTCATTTTAGAATTTTTGGGAATCATGGACAACATCGTCTTTGATATGTAAACCGATGTTACACCGTCCATTTCGGAGAACTGTTCAAACGGGTTTTTTTGTGCAAAAGTAAATGTGAAACCTGCCAGTAACAGTATGGATAAGATTGTTTTTTTGATTATCTCTTGTGCTTTTTCCAGATGCATGTTGGCTTTTTCAACCGATTCGGTTCCCTTGGAGAAATTATCCGAAAAGAGTTGTAAGGCCTCTACGGTAGCCCGATAAGCATCGTCAGGATTTTTGTAAGTGTCGGTAAAAAGTGTAGACTCTGCATGCTGACTTTTTTGAAACTGTCTTACTCCTAAAATAAGCGCGAACGATGCTGCAACGCCAATGGCCCAATACTTTGCGTGGGACATCTTTATTTTTTTATCCGACGGTTGTTCCTCTTTAAACGAGTCGATGAGTGACGCTATTGCCATCGAATGCGTGTTCAAGGCCCAAAACAGCTTGCTGTCTGGAAAAAATTCGTCGGCACGTTATCCCGTAGAAGAAAATCAGCCAGTGTTCTCTCCTCTTCCAACGAAGTTTTTCCTTCGTAGAATTTTTCTACTAATTTTCTGATATCATTGCTGTTCATTTCCGTTTCTGTTTAATTTTTCTTTCATTGTACGTCTGGCTCTCGATAATAGTTGCCGGATATTGGTTTCCGTTTGACGAGTGGCTTCGGCTATCTCTCTGATCGACAGATCAGCGAAGTGCCTGAGCCTGATTACTTCCTGTTGTGTTTTGGGTAAAGTGCTCATACATTTCATCAAATTGGATAATTCGTCCCGGGCATCCATTCTTTCCTCTTCCCTGTTTTCACACCTTATGTCTTTGTTGTCAACAACGGATGTCGTTTTGCGGTGATTTTTCCTGAGCCAGTCAATGGACAGGTTTTTTGTCAGGGTTACCACAAAGGCTTCATCGTTACGGATGTTTCCAAGATTATTCCTCTGTTCCCAAAGTTTTATATACACTTCCTGCGTAATATCATCAGCGTCATCTCCGTTTTCGAGAATACGGCACGAAATTCGATAAATCAACGAATGAAAGGATAAAAAACGCTTTTTAAATTCCTCATTGCTCATTGTCGTCCGGGTTGACTAATTTTTGTACATCTTCGGGTTTAATTTTTCCTTTGATGCGTACGAGAGTCGGTTCATTACCCATGGAAACGATGACCAGCTCCCGGATTGCGTCGTTTTGAAATCGTGCGAGTATTCTTGTTTTTTCTTCTTTATCGTTTGCTTTCAGCAGAACCTCATATTTGTCATCATTCAGTTTTTCAGCCAACGTATTGAACCTGAGTTTTACATCCTGCGAACATTCATCCAGAGCGAGAACATGAACGCTCGAAATATTTAAACCGTCAGCGTATTTCGCTACAAGGGGCTTGGTCAGAAACATCAGCAATCCGCCCACTTTAACTTTTTCTGCGTTCTTCTCCTGCGCAAACCTGTTGTACAGGTGTTCGAACGATACTTTCGACTGGCTATAGGCGGAGAATGCCAATAATCCGCACAGCAATATGAGTGATAGACGTTTGTACATAAAATAGAATTTTTGGTGATTGCAAAATAAGATTTGTCTTCCTTTTAAAAAGAAGACGAAAAGGGATTAGATTTGTGACAGAAAAAAGAATTACTTGTTGAATTTCTCCCGGTTTTTTTCTCTTCGTTTTAAAACGAAATGGAGTAAAACTGCCAAAATGAGACATGCACCAATAATCATCCAGAACTCGTTGAGGTTACCCGACTGTTTGTAGTTGGGATATCCGATAACAGCCATCACGATAGCATAAGCAGCTAAAGCCAGCGGTAGAAATATGTACCTTTTACTCTTGAGAGGCATGGGACGGGTTCATTTTTTTGGCAAATTTTTTAATTTTTTCCCGGGAGGCAGGGATCGACGGTTTTCTTGGTCCGGACAGCCGGTACGTTATTATTTTTTCCAGGATGGACAGCCTGTAAGGATCGATCTCTCCACCGAAGTAGTCCCTAGCAATGGCACTGTTAAAAAGATCGGGTGGATAAGCTTCCTGCAATTCTTTTTCTGCCCTTTCGCCGGAATCCGGACATATGATGAAAAGCCCGAGACGCTTCCGGGTAAGTATGTCGAGGTTTATCCGGCAAAAATTAGAGACCAACTCCAAAACTTTTCCGTGATAAACGGAACTGCCTATAATGACAGTATCATACGTTGACGCATCGGGAAAAGATTCTCTGTTACTCAGGTCGCAGATATCTACTTTACCGTCGATCAAATTGAAAATCTCCCGCGCGCACTTCTCCTCGTCTCCGCGCCGGGAAGCATAAACAATGAGTGTGTTGTTTGCTGCCATCTGATGGTTGTTTTGGGAAGAAGTGCGTGCAGAATAGAAATTTATTTCATTTGTTCCAAAATAGCTAACAGGTAGTCGTAGGATTTTCCGACGGCTGCGATATGAACGGCTTCATCGGGCGAATGTGCACCGGTGATGGTGGGGCCGAATGAAACGATATCAAGTTTGTGTCCGGCATTTGCCTGAATGATTCCGCATTCCAGTCCGGCGTGAATAACATTTACGTTGGGACGTTGACCGTACTTCTCCATGTATATTTTCGTCATCGTGGTCAGTAGTTCTGAGTTGGCATCGGGTTGCCAGCCGGGATAAGCACCGTCGAATTCCACTTTTGCTCCGGCAAGCATAAACACGCTTTCCACCGATGAACAAACCCATTCTTTCCGGCTTTCCGAGGAGCTTCGGACCAGCAGTTTCACCTCAATCTGTCCTTCCGTCGACTGAACCAGGGCCAGGTTGAGCGAGCTTTCTACTACACCCGGAAATTCGGCAAGCATACTGATTACTCCGTTTGGACAACCTTCTACGGCATTGATCAAATCATCCTGAACCTCAATCGGTAACAACGATTCCGGCACGTCGGTTTTTTCAGCTTTAAAAGAGATGGAGCTTTCAATTCCTGAAAATTCTTCCCGGAAAAGCGATTCGTATTCATTCACCAAATCAACCAGGTCCTCCGAAAGTTGTTCGGGGATGGTGACAACGGCAAATGATTCGCGTGGAATGGCGTTTCTCAGTGATCCTCCGTGAATGTTTGCGAGACGGGCTTCGTAGTTTCTCACAACGTCTTTGAGAAACCGGTTCATCAGTTTGTTGGCATTCGCATGTCCCAGATGGATCTGTGTTCCCGAGTGTCCGCCTTTGAGCCCGGTAAGGCTTATCTTAAAAGCCACGTCGCCTTTCTCAATTTCTTCATCGGGCTTAAACTGGAAAGAGACATTCACGTCTGTCCCTCCGGCACAACCAACACAGAGATCGCCGTCTTCTTCGGTATCTAAATTCAACATGACCGTGCCGCTCAGAAAGCCTTTCTGCAGACCAAAGGCACCGTCCATTCCCACTTCTTCATCCACAGTGAAAAGAGCTTCTATAGGCGGGTGATTCAGCAGGTTATCTTCCAGTACGGCCATCATCATGGCGCAGCCGATACCGTTGTCTGCTCCCAACGTTGTGGAGCGGGCTTTCACCCACTCACCGTCGATATACGTTTGAATGGGGTCTCTGGAGAAATCGTGGGTAACATCAGCGTTTTTTTGGGGAACCATATCCAGGTGCGATTGAATGATAATGGTTTTTCCGCTTTCGTACCCTTTTGATGCAGGCTTTTTTATGAGCACATTCCCTGTTTTATCCTGCCTGGTTTCCAGGTTGAGCGATTTGCCAAAATTCATTACAAATTTCGTGACCTCTTCCATCTGTCCGGTAGGGCGTGGAATTTGATTGAGTTCGTGGAAGTATTTCCAGACCCCTTGGGGACTTAAGTTTAAAATTTCTGATGTTGCCATAATTTCTATTTATTGTTTCTGATTTTCTATAGCCGGTATCCCTAAATTCTCTTTCTCTCTTTTTACATACGGAAGAGCCAGGATTCCCATTACTCCCAAAAGGATGATCCAGACCGATTGAACGGTGAAGATTGCTCCGGCAAATGCACTCGCCTCCTCGTAACCCACCCCGAAGATAACCAGGGAGGAGATCACCATGAAGTGCCACGTTCCAACACCTCCCTGAACAGGTACTGCCACGCCGACGTTACTCATGGCGTATACGATCGCATAAAAGCAAATGTAAAAATACACATAAAAACTCAACCAGGCGAGAACGGTGTAAATAATTATTTTCCCTTTCGATTTCATCTTGGCAATCAGCACCATGTCGTACTGGACAACCTGTAGGAACTTGTTGACTTTTTTTACCAGAGGGTTTTCTTTAAAGTAGAAAAACATGACAAAGATTCCGCCGCTAATCAGTATGAGAAGCAGGTACAGCCAAACGGACGTAAATAATTTCGTGAAGTTTTCTGCAAAGCCGGGGTTTTGATGAAAATAAGATACAAAGAAGTCGACATAAAGCGCCAGGCTGATGATAACGAGAACAACACCCGCCAAGATATCGAGGATTTTATCTACAAAAAAAGTTTCGAAAGTTTTGGAGAAAGGGATCTGATCGTATTTGGTTACTATCCCACATCGCCACAGGTCTCCAGCGCGGGGCAAAAGAAAATTGACGGCATAATTTCCAAAGGTGGCGAACACAATGCTCTCCCGCTTGGGTCGGTATCCCAGGGAATTCAGGAAAAGTTCCCAGCGTAATGCGCGAAAATAGTTGCCCAAAAGCCCGAACACGAGCGATGAAGCGATAATCCCGAAATGAGCGGAGCTTGCAATCTCCCACACTTCTCTTAAATTGGTTTTGCGATAGAGCAGCCAGATTATAGCTACGCCAAGTGCAAGTGATAATGTTGTTTTTAGAATATCCTGTATGCGCTTTGAGTTCATCTTAACTGAATAGGGTCTTTCTAGAGTAGGAGCGAAAGGCATAAAAAGAAAGCTAAAAAGCACTATTTTAACTTATTGTTCTATCCTTTTTTGACCGTTGATTGCCAAAATTTTTAAATTATTCCTTACCTTTGCGACCGTAAAGATAGCTAATAATCGCTAATTGACAATGATATCGGTAAAACCTAAAAAAAACCTCGGGCAACATTTCCTGAAAGATTCAGCAATTGCCAGTCGGATTGCCGACACGCTCGACGCTTTTGCTCCGCTTCCCATTCTCGAGGTAGGGCCGGGTACCGGTATGCTCACGCAATTTCTGCTGTCAAAAGGCAGAAACCTTACGGTTGTGGAAATCGACCGGGAGTCCATTGCTTACCTGAAGGAGTACTTTCCTTCGTTAAACGGAAATATTTTGCAGCAAAATTTCCTGACCCTGGATGTTGCGGAATATTACGACGGACCATTCTGTGTTATTGGTAACTATCCTTACAATATATCCACGCAAATTTTCTTTAAAGTGCTCGAAAACAAGGATCTGATTCCCTGTTGTGCGGGTATGATACAGAAGGAGGTGGCTGAACGCATGATTGCTTCACCCGGTAGTAAAGCTTACGGCATACTCAGTGTTTTGCTGCAGGCCTGGTACGATATCGAGTACCTCTTCACGGTGAGCGAACAGGCGTTTATTCCTCCGCCCAAGGTCAAATCGGCAGTTGTGCGGCTTACACGTAATAAACGAAAGCAGCTCAACTGCAATGAAAAACTGTTCAAGTCGGTAGTGAAAACAAGTTTCAACCAGCGAAGGAAAATGCTGAGAAACTCCATCAGATCGCTGCTGCCCGAAGAAAGTCCTTTGCCCGACGACCCGATGCTCACAAAGCGTCCCGAGCAGCTGTCGATCGAACAATTCGAACAGCTGACGAACCTGCTCGAACCCTTAGCCGGCAAAAATTTCTTGGAAGAAAACAAGAACTGATTATTCATCGATTAAAAACCGAAACATCATGGCGGAAATCAAACTCTTTTACCACAAAGACGGCGTGGTTAGACTCAGCCGCAGCCTTGATTTTCTCAAATCAAA
>JALHIE010000189.1 GCA_022840285.1 Porphyromonadaceae bacterium | reverse complement strand
GCGCATGCACCTGGCCGACTGCTTTCCGCCCGGCACCGGCGTGACCCGGCCCGAGGGCGGCGGCGTGCTGTGGGTGGAACTGCCGCCCGGCACCGACGGGGTGGAACTGTTCTTCCGGGCGCGGCAGGCGGGGATATCCGTGGCTCCGGGAGCCGTGTTCAGCACGCAGGAAAAGTTCGCCAACTACCTGCGCCTTGGCTGCAACGGCCTGTGGAACGAACGCATGGCCGAAGGGCTGCGCACCCTGGGGCGGCTGGCCGGGGAGTGCCGGGCGGGTATGGGGACGGGGTAGGAGATGCGGAGCTCTAGAAAGTATCTGGCGAATGCTACTGAGAAGGTGGCAGAGTAAACTAGGATGCAAGTGGCTTAGGATTGCGTTATTTTAGAGCATCCCAAAATGCATAGATGCGCTGGATATCCTCTTTTTTGAATTTGTTGACCAATTCAATGAAGTCTCCATGGTGCTTTCTCTCAATGAGGAGATTTTTTGTGATTTTTTCATTTCTTGGGGTTGCTTCAGGGATGGTGGCGATTTCATTTTTTAGGTCAGCAATAATGTCGAGCAATTGGTTTTCTTCAAATGAAGATTTTTTTAAATCAGTTTTCTCTTCAAGTAACACGGAGAATTCTTTCGAAAGTGTCTGTATCACAGATTCTGGAATAATTGAGTAAGCGCTGTCTGTGCCGTGAGAGTTGTTATCTAGGCTGCTTTTTATGCATTCATATGGCGTGGGGAATTTTTTAGAATATGCTTTGATATATTCTTCGGAGTATTTATCTGTGGATAGTGGCTCATTAGAATGCAGTTTAAAAAGTAAAAAAGCAGATTTCATTTTCATATTTTCAATGAAAACAATTCGGTAGTGTTGTGATACTTTTGATTCAAGAAGTTTTAATTCTTGAGCTCTTAGATTAGTATCTGCTTGCAATTTGCGTAGGGTTGCATTTATGGCAACACGATCGCGGACGTACGAGTCGTTTTCTTTTCTAAGGGTATCAATGCGCGCTGTTAATGTATCTATATGGGTTTGTTTTGAATTTATTAGAGTTTTTTGTTCCGACAGGATTAACTCGTTCTCTAGTATTACCCCCATAATATTTTTATTTTTTTGTTCAAGTTCTCCTATTGTGCGTTGTTGGCTTGAAACGGCCTCGGCTAACAACTCTTTTTGATATACAGGGATGACCGTGTAAAAATACCCAAAAATAGCAACAAAAACGATAATGACCTGGGATATATTTGCAAGTATTGTTGTAGTTTCTTTTATTTTGTCAAACTTCATGACGCTCCTCGCAGTGTAGGAGGTTTTCTTGAAGTGACGGACCGAGGAACACTATTCTATGTATGCAGCTTTTATGTTAAATGCTTATATAATGCATAAGTAGTGAACTTTGCATTGCTGCTATGGTGCGACAGGTAGACTACCGCGCCAGCGGGTCGGTGTCGCTTTCGGGCG
This sequence comes from Porphyromonadaceae bacterium, assembly GCA_022840285.1. Taxonomy (GTDB): domain Bacteria; phylum Bacteroidota; class Bacteroidia; order Bacteroidales; family Dysgonomonadaceae; genus Petrimonas. Next base: position 62 of record JALHIE010000189.1, on the reverse strand, counting down.
CGAAGAAGAAGGCGGTGTCGAAGGGGCCGAAGCTGCCGGTGTCGGCCATGATGGTGAAGAAT
>JALHIE010000079.1 GCA_022840285.1 Porphyromonadaceae bacterium | reverse complement strand
TGCAAATAAAGGGTATGATTTATTCTATTGGCAAAGCGAGGGAAAAGCAGAAATTGATTTTGTACTTCAAATACAGGATAGCGTTATCCCTGTAGAAGTTAAGAAAGGACACCAAAATCGTTCAAGAAGTTTAGGAATTTTTGCAAATAAATATAAGTCGCCATACTCCATACGCATCAGTAAAAAGAATTTTGGGTTCGAAAATAATATAAAATCAGTCCCTCTCTATGCTGTATTTTGTATCTCATCCCATGTATCATCATCCACAGTGGGTTGACGGAACATAGAATAATGGTTGTACAATGCTGTTTGGTGGCAGCTGCACCATTGCACTCTGAGAATCGAGCTTCCCCTTATCAATGTGCAGGCTGCCTTTAATAGACCGGTTCGGAAATCTTCGGGGTTTTGATTCCGGAGGTTTTGGGCCCCACCAGGTACGAAAACCCGGCAAAAGTGCGCCTGGTGCTCCTTGTCAAAAAATGCAGATTTTCACAAATATCTCATTCAAAGCACCTTACAAAATCTTTGCCGAGTCTGACGTTAGCACCAGGTGCGAAAACCCGGCAAAAGTGCGCCTGGTGGGCTGGTTTTGGGCCCCACCAGGTACGAAATCGGGGGTAAAGTGCGCCTGGTGGTAATTGTCAAAGAATGTGAATTTTTCACAATCGCCTCATTCAAAGCTCTTTACAAAATCTTTGCCGAGTCTGACGTTAGCACCAGGTGCGAAAACCCGGCAAAAGTGCGCCTGGTGGGCTGGTTTTGGGCCCCACCAGGTGCGAAATCGGGGGTAAAGTGCGCCTGGTGTGTGTGGGTCTTCCAATTCAAACGGCCACTGCCACCTAAAGAACGGGAAGCTTTTTATGTAAGCCGAGGCTTCCCTTTTCTTTGGTGGCAGCGTCATATAGTGGCAGTCTTCTGAAGATGCACTTTAGTAGCAGCGTCTGCCCGATGCATTTATCATATGAATTGAGAACGCCACCAAGTTATTCGCCAGAATCGAGGCCCGGTATCCTCCAAAACGTTGGACCATTATCCGCCTGTATCTTGGCCCGGTATCCTCCAAAACGTTAGACCATTATCCGCCTGTATCTTGGCCCGGTATCCTCCAAAACGTTGGACCATTATCCGCCAGAATCGAGGCCCGGTATCCTTTGGATCGTTACGCCCGGTGTCCTTTGGATCGTTACGCCGGTACCTATTGGAACGCTATGCCCAGTACTCTTTCCAGCGTTATTTGCGGTACCCTTTGAGCGATATTATCAGCTACGGCCGGGACCCACACAGCGCCAACATCACACACAGGGCTAACATCACACACAGCGCCAACATCCCACACAGCGCTAACATCACATATCTCCCCCACCAAATTTATTCACATAAAATGCCTGTATCCACCAAATTTGAGCCATCACCAGACCGCTTCCACGGCAAGCTCCCATCCGGGTCGATGGTTGGCGGCAGCTGCCTTACCCCGTCCAGGAGCCCGGGATTACGGGCTTTCCGAATCCGGGAAAAGTTTGCTATGTCCAAAAAGAATTTTCTGTTGGATGCGTTTTGGGAGTTCTTTTTGTAGTTTATCAAAAAAATATATATTTTTGTAACAGTCATTATATTAACAACCATTACAAAAATATATTTATGAAATTTTACGACAGAGAGAAAGAAATGAAGTTGCTCCACAGCAATTTGGAGCAATCAAAAAAAAGTACCTGTTTCACAGTATTGGTTGGACGTCGCCGGATAGGAAAAACAGCCTTATTACTGGAATCATATAAAAAAGAAAAATATCTTTATTTGTTCGTTTCCCGTAAAAACGAAGCTATGCTATGTGCTCAATTTCAGAGCGATGCAGAAAAAGTATTGGGAATGCGTATCTTCGGTACCATTACGCAGTTTCGTGATCTTTTTGAGCAATTAATGATTTATGCCACAAAAGAACACTACACGCTCATCATTGATGAATTCCAGGAATTTGATAAGGTCAATGCTTCCATTTTCAGCGATATTCAAAATCTGTGGGACCAGTATAAAGATGAGGCGAAAATCAACTTTATCGCTTGCGGTTCAATCTATTCCATAATGATGAAACTGTTTGAAGATAAAAAAGAACCTTTATTCGGCCGGCTTACTTCCAAAATCGTCCTACAGCCTTTTTCTGTAAGCGTTATTAAAGAAATCCTCGGTGATTATAACCCAAACTTTACACCGGAAGATTTACTCTGTCTGTATACTCTTACCGGCGGCGTGGCAAAGTATATTACCCTCTTGATGGAAGCCGGCGGAACTTCAGTTCATCAAATGCTGGATTTTGTTACACGCCCCGATTCTCCATTTCTGGGAGAAGGAAAAGATTTGCTGGTGTCAGAATTCGGCAAAGAATACGGCACCTATTTTTCCATACTTCAGTTAATTGCATCTGGTAAAACCACGCAAGGAGAAATAGATTCCATTATTGAGAAAAATACCGGAGCCTATCTTGTCAATCTGGAAAAAACATTCTCATTGATCACCAAAAATAAACCATTGTTTTCAAAGCCAGAAAGCAGAAAGACCAGATGGAGCCTTAACGATAATTATTTAAGTTTTTGGTTTCGCTTTATTTTCCCCAATCAATCCTTGTTGGAAATGGGCAAGTACGATTTGTTAAGGGAGTACATATCAATAAACTATGAACAATATAGTGGATTGACCTTAGAGAGCCGAAAGTGAACGAGTAACCCATATTGGCAAGTATTGGGACAAAAAAGGTCAGAACGAAATTGATCTGATTGCACTCAATAAACTGGATAAGAAAGCACTTGTTGCTGAAATAAAGCGCAATCCTGAAAAGATAAATCTGAAAATACTGGAAGAAAAAATCAAAACCATCAAAAAAGAACTCTCAATTTATAAGGTTGAGTTAAAAGGATTTTCGATGGAAAACATGTGAGCACTCTGTGGGCAGCCCGTTGGTTAATACAAGCTTCCCCTTATCAATGTGCAGGCTGCCTTTAATAGTCCGGTTCGGAAATATTCCGGTGGTTTTGATTCCGGAGGTTTTGAGCCCCACTACTACAAGTTTGAAGAGTATTTAGACTATGACGTGTTTTGATTCCGGAGGTTTTGAGCCCCACCAGTGGTCATTTGAAGCATTTTTTGTAATAATTGTGCTTTTATTGATACTAATAATGCAGAACCAATCGAGTAAAATATGTCAAACATGGTACGGGAAGATGTTTTTTTATCTGTCATAAACCAACATCAAAGGATCATTCATAAGATCGTTGCCTTGTATACAGATAATGAATGTGATAAAGAAGACCTTTTTCAAGAAATAATTTTCCAGTGCTGGAGGTCATACCCATCCTTCCGGAAGGAATCAAAAGTATCTACCTGGATCTACAAAGTGAGTCTTAATACAGCACTTGTATTTAGGCGGAAAAACATTATAAAAGCTGCTCCCCACAAGGACAAAGAGATATCTCAAGAATATGCTTATCAACTATCCGGAGATCCTGTCAACGAAAATCTTCTGAGGTCTGCCCTAATACAGGCCATCAAAAGTCTCGGGAAAACAGACCGCATGATAATCACTTTACATCTGGACGGTTATGCCAATAAGGAGATTGCCGATATGATGGGAATATCGGTCGGAAATACAGCCGTCAAACTGCATCGTATCAAAGAACAACTTAAATCAATTATTAAGGAGGATAAATAATGGACCATTTACTGGAATCATGGAATACCTTTGAGAAGGAACTGGAAAAAGAAGCAACCCAAAGAATTGAAAAATTTAACAAAAAGAGTACGGGATTGTTATTGGAACGACTCAAAAGAACATTCCGGATAGGCCTGTACTGGAATGCCTTTTTCATGTCAGGTCTTATTGTCTTATGTCTCTTTCATTTAGAGGACTCACAGATACTTCTTCTTATTGGATCTTTTTTCTTGCTGCTCACGATGAATTTATTGTACAGCGGTATGTATTACAATAAAATGAAGAAAGATCCCGTATTTACTGATAATACCCGGGCAGTGCTCATAAGGTATTATAAAAGAATTACCGGGGTCCTGCGTTTTGAGCTTATGTGGAGTATGTTTGCCATCCCTCTGGGGCTATTGTTGGCCGTTTTGTACTCCCAATTGCGTATTTATGGTTCCTTTAACGAAATGGTTTTTGAACCAAAAATATTGCTGGTTACGGGAATATTGCTTGTAACGCTCGTTCCATTCGTCATTCTCTGGGTAGTCTGGTCTCAAAAAACCGCGTACAAAAAAGACCTTATAGAACTTCAGAATTCCATAAGGTCTTTAGAGGAGTAAGGACGATGTGTGAGGACGATGTGTGAGGACGAAGTGTGGCGCGGGCATCTTCAAGCTGCCGCGCCATTTTTAATCAGCGAAAATTTAATTGCTTGATTAACTGATACTTAAGAATTAGCAAAATCAAGGTGGCGCGGCAGCTTGAAGATGCCCGCGCTGGCAGCCCTCACCGGCAGCCCCCTCACCCGGCAGCGGCACCCCCCCCCCTTCACTCCACCGTTACTGACTTGGCCAGGTTCCGGGGCTGGTCTACGTTGCAGCCTTTGATGGTGGCTATGTAGTAGGCCAGGAGCTGGAGGGGGATGACGGCCAGAAGGGGGACGAAGCATTCTTCGGCGTCGGGGATTTCTATGGAGTAGTCGGCCAGGTCGCGGATGACGGTGTCGCCGCGGGTAACTATAGCGACTACGCGGCCCTGTCGGGCTTTGATTTCGTGGATGTTGCTGACCACCTTATCATACATGGTCTTGTTGTTGGGGGCTACCACTACTACGGGCATTTCCTGGTCTATGAGGGCAATGGGACCGTGCTTCATCTCGGCGGCTGGATACCCCTCGGCATGGATGTAAGAGATTTCCTTTAGTTTCAGGGCACCTTCCAGCGCCACGGGGTAGTTGTAGCCCCGGCCCAAATAGATGAAATTGCGGGCGTAGGTGAAGATGCAGGCGAATTCGCGGATGAAGTCGCTGGTCTGCAGGGTTTCTTCCATTTTGGCAGGGATGGCGGCCAGGGCGGCGACCAGCTTTTCAAAGCGGGCTTTGGTCAGGGAGCGGCGCACACGGGCCATGCCCAGGGCCATCAGGGCCAGGACGGTGACTTGCGCGGTAAAGGCCTTCGTCGAGGCGACCCCAATCTCGGGCCCCGCGTGGGTATAAGAGCCGGAGTGGGTGCGTCGGGGAATGGAGGAGCCCACCACGTTGCAGACGCCGTAGACAAAGACATCCCGGCTGCGCGCCAGTTCCACCGCTGCCAGCGTATCGGCCGTCTCGCCGGATTGCGAAATGGCCACCACTATGTCATCGGGAAAGAGAACGGGGTTGCGGTAGCGGAATTCAGAGGCGTATTCCACTTCCACGGGCAGGCGCGCAAAGGTCTCGATCAGGTATTTGCCGATGAGGCCGGCGTGCCACGAGGTGCCGCAGGCGACGATGATGATCCGCCGCGCCTTTTCAAAGCGTTCGCGGTGGTCCAGGATTCCGGACAAGGTAACCGAGTTGTTTTCCACGTTGACGCGTCCGCGCATGCATTCGCGCAGGGTGTGGGGCTGCTGGAAGATTTCCTTGAGCATGAAGTGCGGGTAGCCGCCTTTTTCCAGCTGGCTCAGGGTGAGTTCCAGTTCTATGATGCGGTGGTCTTTTTCCACCTGTTGCAGGTTGTAGAACTCCGGCTCCCGGTCCCGGCGCAGGCAGACTACTTCCTGGTCGTTCAGGTAGACGACCTTTTTGGTGTATTCAATGACGGGCGAGGCGTCCGAGGCCAGGAAGTATTCCCCCTCCCCTATGCCTATGAGCAGCGGGCTGGATTTGCGGGCCGCTACCATGGTGTCGGGATCGTCCTGTTGGATGACGGCTATGGCGTAAGCGCCTACCACCTGGGTCAGGGCCAATTGCACGGCGTGGAACAGGTCGGTGTTGCGGGTAGTTCGCATGTACTCGATCCATTGTACCAGCACCTCGGTGTCCGTATCGCTCTGGAAGGTATAGCCTTCACGCAGGAGGGTTTCTTTCAGGACGGGGTAGTTTTCTATGATGCCGTTGTGGATCAGGGCCAGTTGCCCGGATTGGGAGTAATGGGGATGGGCGTTGATGTCGCTGGGTTCGCCGTGGGTGGCCCAGCGGGTGTGGGCGATGCCGATGGTGCCGGAGGTGTCTTTTCCCTGGATGTAGCGTGCCAGGTCGGCTACTTTGCCTTTGGTTTTGTAGACGGCCAGTTGGTTTGCCTGGTTGATGGTTGCCAGGCCGGCGCTGTCGTAGCCTCGGTATTCGAGGCGTTTGAGGCCTTTTAGAAGGATTGGGGTGGCGTCTTTAGTTCCTATGTATCCTACGATGCCGCACATTTTTATGTTTTTTTAGTTTTTTTTTGGGTTTTGCCGAGTTTTGGGGTGCGGGGTTGGGTGGTTGGTTTGGGGGTTTGGTGGTTGGTCTGTTGTTGTGGTGGTTGGCGTTGGTCGTTGGTTGGCGGCAGCTGGTCTGTTGGTGGTTGGTGCCAGGTGTTTGGTTGTCTGCGGTTTGCGGCAGCTGTTTTGCGGCAGCTGGTTGGTTGTCTGCGGTTTGGTTGTCTGCGGTTTGTCGGCAGCTGCACGATTGATCGGGGAAGGCCTCCCAGTTGCTTACGCAACCGGGTCCCTCCCTCCGCGGGACGAGCTTCCCCTTATCAATGTGCAGACTGCCTTTTAATCTGGAAATACCTCACAAACCCTACTCAACCTGGTTCTTCTTCTGCGGGACGAGCTTCAACTTATTAAGGTGCAGGCTGCCTTAAACCTGTATTATGATCTGGAGGTCTTGAGCCCCACCAGGTACGAAAACAGGGGTAAAGTGCACCTGGTGGGCAGGTTTTGAGCCCCACCAGGTACGAAAACAGGGGTAAAGTGCGCCTGGTCAATATTTTGGGAGAACGCAACTTTTGCCAAGCACCTCATACAAAGCACCTTACGAAATCTTTGCCGAGTCTGACGAAAGCACCAGGTGCGAAAACCCGGCAAAAGTGCGCCTGGTGGGCAGGTTTTGAGCTCCACCAGGTGCGAAAACGGGGGTAAAGTGCGCCTGGTCACAATTGTCAATAAATGTAAAATTTGTTAAACACCACATTCAGAGCACTTTACAAAATCTTTGCCGAGTCTGACGAAAGCACCAGGTGCGAAAACCCGGCAAAAGTGCGCCTGGTGGGCAGGTTTTGAGCCCCACCAGGTGCGAAAACGGGGGTAAAGTGCGCCTGGTGGCTAAGAACGGGAAGCTTTTTGAAAGCCGGGGCTTCCCCTTTTCAATGTGCAGGCTGCTATCTTCCGCTATTTCTTTTCGTTGAGTTTCTTTATAAACCCGGCAAGAACCTTATTCGCCTGTTCAAGGGAATCAAAGCTCCCGTGTTTCTTCTGATAATCATCTAGAAAGTCATGAATTTGACGGATAGGACCTTCTGCCTGATGGTTGTTTATACCGGTCTTTCGTGGCGATGCGGTACCTTGCTTCTTCTGCTTTTTCAGCATCTGGTAGTGCTTTGTCTTTACAAGGGTCTCCATCTGACGGTTAAGAGTGCTCAGCGGCAAGGCTTTAGTACGGAACTTCTCCCCCTTTTCCAAGCCCAACCATTCACGGTATGACCTGTATTCCTCGTCCTTTGGATTCTTCAGAACTTCCAGCATCTGGTAATAGCCCCCAATGCCTCCTACATCCTCTACAGGTGCACGGAGCACAGCTTCCAGACATTTTGGAGTGGGGCACTCCTCGTCCATAATATCCAGCAGCCGGATCGTAACTTCGTGGCTGTCGCCGAAGTCGTATTGATACTCTATCTTCTTTCTGCTGCCGTTAAGCACCTCTGATAGCATAATGCCGGCATAGTCAATATTCGTGCCTTCCTTCCACATGTCATCATCTGAATAACGCGGCTCAAAATAATGATTACCCACTTCAAAACAGTGAAGGTGTTCCTCTTCCCACTCCATGACTATCTGGATAAGCTCGTGAAACTGCGACAGCATTATTTCGCTGTCCACCAGCATGACACGGTATATCTCCGGATTGCTGTGATTGAGTGAGAGTCTGATTTTATACGTTTTTCCCATAGTATTTATTATGAATCGTTAAACATATGTTCTGGTGGAAATAATTGCAATTTATTACCGTTCCTCCATGAAGTGCAAAGACATCTTCGTTTGTCCAGGAGTAAATAGTAGTACAAGACCTTTAGGATATTCCTGCATTATCTTTCTATGTTTGAAGTAGTTTTTTTATTCTTAAACATTCCCGTTGCCATATACGACAACCATCACAATTTTACGCTGTCCAGTTCTTTCATCATATAGATCCGGCGTTTATAAATATGCCTGTATTGATTGACCAGTTGCCCGACGAGCGCAGGTCCACCATCGAACGATTTCATTCGGTTCAACATGTTGGCTACTATTATGTACGCCTTCTTATCTGTAATGGAAGCTTGCTGCTGAACATATTTAAGATAGACTGACAGAATCTCCTTTTCGTACCGGGGAAGTAGGTGTTTTTCATATTGACGTAGAAACTCTATGCCCCTTCTCAGACAAAGCTGCCAAAGATCATCCCACATCTGGTGTTCAATGAAAATATCTGCCTTCAATTCAATGGAGCTATAAAAACCCTTCTCAGATAAGTTCTGTAATATCCACGACAGCATTTCATGCCATTCTGCTTTTGGTGTGATTTTTTTTAGCGACTTGTAACAGGTACGTTGTTCCGTCCCTTGCACAAATAATTTTTTGGTAATTTCAAGAACTTTTTTGCTGTTATTCAACTGCTTATACACGAATAACAGTTGTTGTAACCATTCACTTTCAATGCCTGTCTCCTTTTTTTTTCTAGCAATTACAATTCCTTCCTGCAGCAATTCAATGGCCTGATCATACCTATTTTCTGCCAGCATACGCTTTAACTTGATCTTCCGGACTTCAGGATAAAACAGGAACTCCCCGATTGTTTGATCTGCATCCTCCTCCCGATCATTTTCAACCAAGAGGTATATCTTATCCAACACAGCTCGTTCTTGCTCATAATCCCCGGCATTCGCTATCCGCCGATTAATGATGCGCAGCACACGATCAAAACCACCTACAGCATCTGAAACAAAATATTTTTCCAACACCTCCAAAGAAGTATTTTGTCCCACGTATTCATGCTTTTTATCTCCAATTACTTTTTCGTACCAACTAAAGATCGATTCTACCTGATCATTCGAAAGTTTTTCATTCAACATCTCTTCCAGCAAATCAATCGCCTTGTCGTATACTTCCGGAACCAAACATTCGTAGTCGAATCCCTCATCCCAATAATCGGGAATGGTTTCAATCAACTTTTGCGCAATACAAATGGCTTCCTCTCTGTTATCATGCCGAATATTATAGTGGGCTTTTTCCAATAAATGCTCCAATTTTTCGCTAACAGCGCAGGCATCAAAACCAAAATCTTCGATTCTGTTTCCGTACCTGCTGTATGACTTAATTCCACTATTAATAAAAGCCTTTTGAATGGTTTTCATATAATCTTCCTGTGGCTTCATTCTGGAATTTGATTTGGGTTTCGGAGAAAATTTTTCCATGAAAAAGGCCTGAAAATTCTCGTTATCGTGGGCATATTCCCTGATAAACTGATCCAGCTTGCTTTTAGCGGTATGTGCCAGTATATCATTCAGAATGTCGTCTTTGCTCATTTCACGTTTCGCCTTGATTGCCATTAAATTACCTCAGTTTGTTGTAATACCTGTTACGTTGTTTGAACATCTTCTCAAAGTAATCAATTTTTGAATCCCGGTAATCGAAGATTACAGGAGCCTTACCAGATCGCTGAATCCTGCCAATATATTGAACTAACTTCCCTTCAAAAGCAAAAGGATAGACAATAAAAAGGCATTCCAACTCACTGACATCAATTCCTTCACCAAAATATTGTCCGGTGGAAATAATAATTTGAAAATGGCCTTGTTCAATTTGCTCCAGCTTGCTTTTGCGACTTCGTTCCGAATCATCTCCAGATATGGCAACAGTTTCGTATCTTTCTTTTAAATATAAATTGAGAACGTTTACATGAGATTTCCTCTCAGTAAGAATTAATATCGATTTAAAACGAGAGATGTTCACTTCAATATCTTTCAGTATTTGGCTATTCCTGTTTGTATCAAAAATTAAAATCTGCGAAACCGTTTCATGATTATCAAACTTCAACGTGAAGTTCCAACCTTTTACAGCTGATGGTCTGGATGAATTCTTTGTGGGTGAGTTTGAGGCCGTCAATCTAGAAGTAATCTCCATGGAATCGGCCGGCGATTTTTGATTTGTGGATGGAAAGCTATCCGTGATTATCGAAGCTCAACTGTTTCAACATCCGCATCAAAGTTCTTCTTCAAGAGTGTTGTAAAGTACTCCTTTTCTTCATATGGGAGTGACTTCTTATAATCACAATATTAGCCGAGGAGAAAAATCACGTATCTTCGTTACAGGCAATTTACTTCCTTTAGCTTTTACTGTTGCAATAAATTCATCGCATTGCTCCTCAGTCATTACTTCTGAAGTTATCGCCTGACACAAAAAATCCATTGTAGTAAAATAGGTAATTCTATTTTCTTCACAATACTCAACAATATCTTTTAGATTACTGCTAGCCAACACTTCTTTTCTATACTTACAGTATGCCATAGCTGCACTTTCGCCCACTCCAAATCTCTTCTGTAAAGCAAAGAATTCTCTTCTTTCCTCACCCAGAGGTTCCCACTTTTCAATCGAAATTGTTTTTAACAAATCTACTGTGTTTTGAACAATTGGCCTGTGTCTTTCAGCAAGTTCCCTTTCAAAGACTATATCTAGAATTACAAAAGCATAAGTGGGTAATATTTTAGGTAACACATTCAGACAGCCTCCCTTGATAAAGTGAATAACAACATCGGAATCAAGAATAACTTTTATCAATTTTCTCCCCACCATAATCAAACACTAAAAGTCATTCATTATTCAAAGTCGGATCAACACCAATTTTCGAAAGCAATTCAATATAATGCCCTTCAGAAATCAAATCCTTGTCTAACAGCGCTTTGGCTTTAACACCGTAATCTCCTAAAACCAATCCATCGTTTCCTGGCAAATACAATGCGGGGTCATATCCATATTCACGTGCTGTGCGTATTTTTGGCAACCCCTGATACTCAGAAAATTTTTCTTTTGTAATTAGACCTAATGTCTTTAAACGAACCAATAGTGCCATACCGGATACACCATAATATTGTTCCAGTTTGAGTAATGTGGCAACAGAAACATCTCTTTTTATGAGTTCTTGCTCAGGAATCATTTTTTTTATTCCAATTTCCGGCATCAGAAAAACCGAGGCAAAAAAATCAGCTTCTTTCTCTTGCTTGATTGAAGAATGATTCCCTGGATTACAATAATGCACATCAAAGGTTTCTTGTACAAAAAGATGGTACAGTTCATGGGCAATCGAAAAATTCTGTCTTCCTATCGGATGATTGGAATTAATCAAAAGAAACCTTTTTTCGTTTCTTTTTAAACACATTCCGGATAAGTTTTCCTCTAAAGATCTAAAAAGTGTCAGAATATTTAATTTCAACAGCAATTGCTTAATAGGTACAGGATCATAGGGCGATAGACCCCATTCGCTTCTCAACTCACTTGCTTTTATTTCTATGGTATCCGTTATCATTGATTTGATATATAATCCATTTTAAGGTACGATTTAACCACATCCTTAAAATCCATAACGTGTTTCAGGTCTTTGTCCGATAAGCCTTCAATTCTAAAAGAACAAATTAAGGCATCTTTCACTTTTTCCGGATCAGTTTCATAGAAATCGGAAAGATTAACACCATATAAATTTGATAATTTTATTAATATTGAAACAGGTGCTTCACGTGTTCCAAGTTCATAATTAGAAAGCGTTCCTCTTTCAATATCAAGAAACCCGGCCACCCTTTCCTGAGTAAATCCTGCAGCTTCTCTAAAGGCTTTTAAATTGTTGGTTGTTTTCATGAATAAATCTCTTTACGAACTTCTTTGTGTGTTGCAAATCTATGTATTTATATTTGTATATGCAATTATTGCAACACAATATTTGCAAATTTTTAGGTGGGAGAGTTATTCTTTGTGGATGTCTTTGTCGAGGATGTAGCGTGCCAGCCCGGCGACTTTGCCTTTGGTTTTGTAGGGACGAGCTTCCCCTTATCAATGTGCAGGCTGCCTTAGTCTATCCAGGATCCCCAGATCCCGCGCCTCCCGGATCTGGGAAAAAAATTACATTTATAACCGGCTGTCGGCGATGTTGGCGGGGAGGATGCCTTTGATCTTGTATACTGCCAGTTGGTTTACCGATTTGATAAGTGCAAGGTCAATACTTTCGTAGCCACGTTATTCCAGGCGTTTAGGACTTTTAAGGGGAATGTTGTCATAAACTATTTTTTCGCCAACAAGCGTTTTCTGTATAGTTTCAGTGTGATTCTGAATTAAATAATCAATGATTGTATGTGCATCGAAAATGTGTCCAGGTCGTATTTCTTTGCGACTGCGAGTAGTTTATCGAATTGAATTTGCTTCTGAGTTCGTGGAAATTTCAAATCAGCCACCTTGCCTTTGGTCATGCTTCACCACAACATTCTTGTGGACCGAGGAAAGAGTCATCTCCAGACCGCGTCTGGCATAATTGCTACAAAAACATTGTCATATATACCGGTATATACTCAACCCCATTTTCCTTCTTATAATCCTTTGTGTAGATCAAATACTTGTGCATTATACGATCAGAGAACTTGGAACAGAATACGTCTAATGATTTATGCGTTTTATACCCTGAGGACTTCACCTCGACAGGCGATATCTTATGCTTGTGGGGGATGACAAAATCTATTTCATAATACTTCTTGCCTTCGGCGTATGGAATCGTATGATAAAACAGGTTCTTTCCGGTCGCTCTCAGCATCTGGGCAATAACATTCTCATAGACATATCCCAGATTGGTACTTAGCTTATCATTCAGCAGCTTATCATAAATGACATTTTCCGTAATATCACTATCCTTGAATGCGAGAGTGACAAACAAGCCGGTATCCGAAGCATACATCTTGAAGTATTCCTCATTCTTTGTAAGGGCTAATCCAGCATTCGGATCATCTGAGTGGTATGTAACATTTACCGTCATGGAATCCTCCATCTCCTTCACGACATTCACAATCCTTTCCACCTTTTCATCCTTAACAGCTTTTCCCACCTGATAACGCAATGCGTTTTTGCTGAGTTGAGCGGGAATGGCATCATACATGGCTTTTGCTCTACCCGAGTCATCTATTTTCCCGAAATCTTCTTCGTAGAGAGCTATGATGTCACGTTTTGCCAAATCAACGGCAGTAAAATTATTCGTCTTAATATATGCAGCGACGGCTTGTGGCATTCCTCCCACTAGCATATACAAGCGGAAGTCCCTTATGAGTTTCCGATGAACAGCATCGCCAAGCGGCAATTTCTTTTCAAAAGCATTACGCAATAACGGAATGGTAGCTGTATCGCCAAGCGCCCATCTGAATTCTTCATAATCCATAGGGAACATATCTACCTTTGTCTCTTCACTCGGAATGATAATATTGCGGCTTCTTGACCTTACAGATATTAAAGATCCTGTCTCAATGTAGTCATATCGATGGTCTTTCACCAGATGCTTGATGGCCTGTCTTGCGAGCGGCTGTAGCTGGACTTCATCAAATATGATCACCGATTCTCTTTCGTACAATTGCACCTGATATATGAATTGCAACCTGAGAAAAAGATAGTTTAAATCGGATATGTCCTTGAACAAATCGCTGACTTCCTTTGAAACGTTTGAAAAGTCTATCAATATGTATGATTTATACTCATTACGGGCAAATTCCTCTGCTATGGTAGATTTTCCGATACGCCTGGCTCCCTGTATCAGCAATGCTGTATCTCCATTACGCTCCGATTTCCATTTGAGCATCGTATCGTACATCTTTCTTTTGAAAAAGATTATATGGTTTTCCATTGCCTACAAATTTTATGCACGAATGTAACCTAAAAACATAGCCCCACCAAATTTATTTATCCAAAATGCCAGTATCCACCAAATTTAAGCCATCTCAAGAACGCTTCCACGGCAAGCTCCCGTCCAGGTCCGTGGTTGACGGCAGCTGCACCATTGATTCTAAAAACGAGCTTCCCCTTATCAATGTGCAAGCTGCCTTAAAACCTGGATTATGATTCTGGA
>JALHIE010000188.1 GCA_022840285.1 Porphyromonadaceae bacterium | reverse complement strand
TGATGCTCCTGTCTTCTCCAATGTACGTCCTACACGAGAGGTAAACCCAAACTCGGAGTAGATTTCCCAGCGAACTCTCTGATCGAGCTCTTTTAAAAAATGTTCAGCATATTGTTTTTTTACACCTGAATCAATCAGATAGTCTTTGGGTGATGCTTTGCCCACATATTCCTTTGGGAAGAAACGATAGAGGTATCCGCTCTGGTGATCCTGCTCCGTTTCATCGCCATGCTGTTTCCAGAAGGAGATAAAGCTATCGGCAAGTTCATTGAGTCTTACCGGGTGGTTTAACTCATTGATCACTTTTTGCAGCGATGCCCTGAAAGTAAAGCGATAGTTCCGGCTCTCAATAAAGCCTGCCTGATGTGCCGCATCCTGAACGGAGTTGGTAAATGCCAATACCTTTCTGTCCCTGTCAGTTGTGATATCCAGATCGGTTGCCAGTGTCTGGCTTACGGCTATAGAACTCAACGTAGGTATTTTGGTACCGATGATCGCCACCGTGTTGGCACTGTTGCAGCAGGGGCAGGTATGGTCGGCCCTGTTCTCTTTCAGTTTCCGCAATGCCTGTATGGCGAAACCCTCTTCTTTATCACCCACAGCTTTGAGAGTCTTCGGATCAATATTATACTCCAGGAAAGTCTCAGGATTATAACCGGTAGCCTCAAAATCGGCAGGTGAGAGTTCTCCACCGGGTAAGATAAAGTATAGGTTTTTGTTATTGGAGAAGAACTTCTCGTATACCTCATTCACGTCTCTGCTGAAAACATCTTTGTCATCGGGTTTCACACCCAGCCAGCCGGAACTGTTGCATTCCCTGCAATACCAGGGCGGCATGGCGGCCACCTCTTGTTGTGCATCCACCTGGTCGCGGAATGAAAATTTTGCGGGACTTTCCAGCGTGTATTGCACACCACTCAACTCACGTACCCACAGTTGTACCTGAAGATACATAAATGGCGAGCGATCACTTTCCACATCTTTTGCTGCTGCAATCAATGCCAGGAGAGATTCCAGTACCCGTGTTTTCGGACAGTATCGGTTCACCTCATCCCACTGGGCCAACTTTCTGAATGGCTCGTTGATCAGCCCGAGCTCGCGGGTAATCTCCTCAACCAGTTTGATCCCATTTCCCCGGTTGATGACCACCACCAGGTCTTTCACAATTTTGAGCTTCAACAATCCGTCTGCCAAATGCGCCTCATCCTGTTGCCAAATATCGACATGAGCTTTCAGATAGGTTTCATAATTATCTCTTTCGTGATAAACAAGGTCTTTTAACCTGTTGGGGAGAGGGATGAAATCATTTAACACTTCATCGCTTTCAAAGAACCGGTCGGGCGTGATCCTGGTCTCAGTGATCAGTGCATCTGTTCCCACTGTCTCTCCGAATACTTTTGTGGCATAATCCGATAGAAGTTGGGGAGCATCAACTCCCGAGCCAATGGTGGCAGAAGTGCCTATGGGGCAAAGTTGTCCGGGTTCAATGGTCAATTTCAGTTTTAATCGGCGGATCAGGTTGGCGACATCTGTTCCCTGGGC
>JALHIE010000078.1 GCA_022840285.1 Porphyromonadaceae bacterium | reverse complement strand
TGGGGATCCACCTCTTCCCATTCCGAACAGAGAAGTTAAGCCCAATGGCGCCGATGGTACTGCACACAAAGTGGGAGAGTAGGTAGCCGCCGTCCTTTATCAGAAAAGCCTTCAGGAGAAATCCGGAAGGCTTTTTTTTATTTACTTTTTTTCTCACACACACACCTCATACCTCACCTTGTCCAAGATAACGGGTAGGACTTCCATGTCGATTCCGGCTTCCTGAAGTTCATCCAGATCCTCGTCGAACAGCGATTTAAAAACGGGGAAGCTGCCTGCTGATTTCACGGCTTGGATATATTTTTCAACGGCTTCTCTGGTATTGGAGAGACAGAACTCCACGTGTCCGGCATTCAGGTAGTCGTGGGTGTTGGGTTTGTTTTCGATAATTTGGGCATAGTACCGCTGTGCAACATCGAATTTACGCGATAAGAATGCACACCAGGCTATGGAACGCCATGCGCGGGTGTTGTCGGGACTCAATAAATCTACTTTAAAGTAATAGTTCAGTGCTTCGGCGTATTCGTCGAGTTCCAGGAAACAGTGGCCGATGTTAAGCTGTATATTTAGGTCATCGGGTTTGAGCTGTTCCAGCCGGCGATAATGTTGCAATGCGCTTTCGGGTTCTTTCAGTAAACGGTAACAATGGGCCATGCGACGCAACACCCAGGGGTTGTTCTCGTCCATAAGGTCAGCTTTCAGGTAGGCATCCAGCGCCTCTTTTACTTTTCCCAGCATCTGGTGGCAATAGCCAATTTTCTGCCAGGTTTCGCTGGTAGGGTTTCCTTTTTTTGTCAGCATCAGGTACGTTTCGGCCGCTTCCCTGAAATTGTTTTTCTCGAAATAATACAAGGCGATGCGTTCCAGGTTCTTTGCTTCCGAAACAACAGGAAAGAACGGTTTCAGCCGGTGATAATCGAGAGGGGCAGCGAAAATATCCAAAAAATCGGTTTTACGCGGATAAAGCTTAAAAAACCGGTATAAGTCCTGAACATATTGTTTACAAATGGTTTCCTCTTTTTGATACGGATTGAGCAGGAGTTCCTCTTCAGCCATTTTCTTCAGTTCCTCGCTTTCCGCCCCCAGTTGCGCTACCATCATCTTGCGGTATTGTTCGGGCATAACCATTATGCTGAAACAGAACGAGTATTTGTCGGAATTGCAGATCATCGAGGTGTTGAGCATCGTCGAAAGCAGGCTGTCACTCTCCGGTTTGTCCGAAAAGAAAGGTTGCAAGGAACTGTGTTGCTTGTCGAACGGCAGAAACCAGTTGCTCATCTCGTTGAAGAACGGGTAATTCTTCAGGTTGGAGAAAGTGGAGTGGAACACATCTGCACCGCCCATCTGCATCTCGGTAAACTCCTGCAGTTTATCTGTTAATCCGGCTTCATCCAGGATTTTTTGCCACTCGGGATTCTTTTCATCCAACCCACTTTCGCCCATCCACTCTTCCAGGTTTATTTTTTTTCCGATCATCGGGCTAAGCTTCATCATTTCAGGAATAATTTCCTCCATAAGCTTTTTGGTGATTTTTTCGGTTTCGTGGGCCTGGATGAACTGGATAATAACTGTCATGAGGCGGCGAGCGAAAACCGCATCATCCGCCATTACCGATAACCTGCCAGTGATTTCGGGATAATATTTCCACCGGTTTTTATATTGCCTGAGAACAGGTACAATGCCCACAGTGGCTCGCAATGAGACCTCGGATTCGGTGTGGCTGCAGCTGTCGAACAAAAGGTCCACTTTCCGCTGGTCGAAACGTTGCAGAACATTCATCGTAAGGGAGGAAATCAGCATGCATTTGACCGGAACGGGAATGCCGGCATGATCAAGGAATTCGCGGTAAGCTTCAACCTCTTCTTCTTTTGCCCGTGGCGAAGAAAAAACAGTGTAAAAGAGATCCTGTATGGTGTGTTCCTGTTTTACGGCATTTTGTCTGGATCGGGTCCGCTTTTCCTCGCCGTCGGGTAAAAGTCCAATAACTGAAAAAGTATCTATCTGGCGGATGATAATGTCTCGATACTCCTCTATGGATAATGGTTGACGTACATTCGCCACTCTTACTTTTTCAAAAAAGACGGAAGAACTGTTGCGGGTTTGCCACTGATCCAGCAAATCGTCGGCCAGTAAGTACATATCGCGTACCAGGCGATGGTAAATCTTTTGTTGTTCGGGATCCTTGTTCCCTTCAACAAGGTAGTGGATCATATACTTGTAGTTGGTTTCTAGTTCTGATATTTTTTCCGCCGCAGTCCAGTTTTGCAGATCGGAAGCCCACTTCTTTAAGCTATCGAAAGCATCCTTTAACCGACTGCTTCCGACAAAATTCAGGATGTCGGCATGTGTTTTTGTCGCTTCGTTCAAGTTCATTTCAGTGTCTGTTTATTGTCTTTGATAATTAAGACCGAAGGGAGGTGGTGGGTCCACGACAACGCCGAACCGATAAGCTTTTCCCAGCCGTTAAAGCCGATGATCATCAGGTCTTGTTGTTGGATGAAGTTGAGCTCGATCTTTTTGTTGTTGTCCCATAACCTTACCCTCCCATCGTTTTTTTTTGCGATAAACTGAAAAAGCTTCTGAAACTTTTGATCTGTTTCCATAAGTCCGATGGCGTCCCACACGGTTACCGTTACATCCGGGTTCTTTGCCATTTGATAAAAATAGGGAAACGAATAGGCGTCTTCTTTATAAAGGATGGGCACGAAAAGCCGATTGGCATCAGAATAGTTGTTCTCGACAAATATTCCGGTTGAAAGTTTATTGCGGGCAAGCAATGTGGATACATTGTTTAACGAAGTGGCCGTTTTTTCGTCAAGTTGTTGAAAAGTGTTTTCAGGAAGACTGTTGTCCTCTCTTAATTGGAGGTATTTGTGCCAAAGTGAGGAGTTGAAAACAGAACTCCCTATCCCCAGCAATACCAGGTTGCAGTTATATTCTTCGGCCGTACGCAAGATGTCTTCCACATAGTTTTCCGACTGTTTTACAAACGTGCGGACAGAAAGTTTGTTTGTTTCGCTCAGTTGAATGATATCGGAAAACAATTCAGATTTGTATGCATTCTCGTCCTGAATACGTTTCGCCTGTTCCGAGTCAATTAAATTTAACAGCGTGACGGATGATTTGTCGGGCCTGAAGCGGACCATTTTATTCATGAGTGCACCCAGGGCCTTTCCCGTTTTTACTTTGGAAAAACAGATAAGGGCATTTACCGGTCGTTTTAATTCATTTTCTCCTTCGATCCGTTTTAAAAGAATATCCACAAATTCCATACCAATGTCTTTTTAAGTTGAGAGCAAAGAACAGAGAGTAAAGATGAAAGGATCAAGACAGGTTATATTATCGTCATTGAAACCTGGGAGTAAATGTCTTCTATCTCTTCTTTTCTGATTTTATTAAAATCCTCTTCGCGTGCCGTGATGATCAGTCCGGCCATATCAATGGCACCCGGGCTGATAAGTAGTTGCCGCTTGCCTTCTTCGTAAAATTGCCTGGGGCGGTGAGCTTTGCGCGGGAAGATATGCAGCAGGTAACGGTTGTTTTCCACAAATGTAATGAGATTGAACAAAGGCTCTTCCTCATCGGGTTGCCGGCTTTGCAGGTATTGATACACGTCTTCGAAACGTTCTTCGACCTCCTGTTTAGAAGTACTTTCAATAACCAGACAGGATCGAAGTTCGTTTTCTCCGGCCATCAGTATGGGAGACTTCAATCCTGCTTGCAAGTGAAAGTGATCGGGTGCCGATGCTCCGCATTTTGGCCCGTTGTAGAAGATGATGTACTCGGGCAAGAGTTCGGCAAGTGTCAGCATATCGCCTGTTTTTCTGCGGATACGTTGCGGAACGTGCGAGTGCAATGCAATAGTCAGGTGATTACGTAAGATCGGAAAGGGATTGAGTAGGATGATGTACTTATCGAGAAACGGTATTCCCGACTGAACTGTTGGGCGGTTTTTCTCGCATAAGAAACAGGGACGTTCTTCGATGCTGCTCTTGTCCACCTTGGCAGATAATGATTCAATCCGCGAAGGATTGAACTGGACATCCACTTTTAGTTCGTTTCCCCAATTGAATTCTTTCACTTTTATCTGATCGAACTGTTTTATGGAAGACCTTAGTTGTTTCCAATCTCTTTGTTGTTCAGTAAACAGTTGATCTATTTTTTGTTGAAAGTGCATTTTACAGTCATTTGAATACAAAGAGAAAGAGAATTTAAATCTTCCCGCTTCCTTTTCGTTTGACGTAATCGAACGTAGGTGAAATGTCGAAGTACATTTTATCCACCCCGAACCGGTTGGGTGCAAGCGTCAGGGAGTTGCAGTCGCAGTTTTTCTCTATTTTATCCTGCCCACCGAACTTGAAACCCAAAAAACCCAACAGGTCGTATTCGTGAGAAACTTTTATCACGTAGTAGGGAGTCGATTTCGACATTCCATCTCCCGAACTGGTAATGGCTCGCTGCACAGTGTTTCTTTGTTGAGCTGTTTTTTTATATGCCTCCACTTGATTCTTTTGTGCATAAACCAATAATTTGGCGTTTAAGGCCCTCATGTTAAACGGATCTTCTGCCAGTAAAGCATCGGCAAATTGCAACACTTCGTCGTAATCCCGGTCCGAGAAATGCTGCTTGTTCAAAACGGTAGCCATCCGGGCATTGTACTGCGAGGTGTCTGCCGGATTGTACGACGGTTGAAAAACGTAGCCGAAATACAAGTGACGCTGTTCATCCACTGTCAGGGTGGAGTCTCCCAACTTATACCGTTTCATCAAATCGGAATAATTGAAGTTGGATGAGCTGTTGTTGATGTTTCGTTCAATCAATTTATAATCGGGTGCGGCTGGACCGTCGTATTGTGCGAAAAGAGTTACGCTGCAAAAGGCAAGCATAGCCACGATCGTTAATTTTTTCATTTTTCGTATTTATTGATGTATAGTGCGACAAATGTATTTTCTATTTTTGGTTTTAACAAATTAGTTTCACTAACAAAGCTTAAATAGACATCAGACAGCTTCGCTTTTAGACTCTTGAGTGTCTGTTAGTCTGACGTCTATTTTACTGTTTCCCCGAAACAGTTACGTTTTTATCTATCTTCGATACCAAACCTTGCAGCACGTTTCCCGGGCCAAGTTCCACAAAATCGGTTGCTCCGTCGGCAATCATGTTCTGAATCGATTGGGTCCATCTTACGGGAGCGGTCAGTTGTGCAACAAGGTTTGCTTTTATAACCTCCGGATCGGTTTCACCAACTGTAGAAACATTCTGATAAACTGGACAGCTGGGCCTGGAGAAAGACGTAGCCGCAATGGCCTCTGATAATTCTATTTTAGCGGAATCCATGAGTGGTGAATGGAATGCTCCACCCACTTTTAACGGGAGAGCCCTTTTAGCGCCGGCTCCTTTCATTTTCTCGCAGGCGATTTCGATACCTTTCATCGATCCGGAAATAACAATCTGTCCCGGACAGTTGTAATTGGCAGGAACAACCACCTCGTCAATCCCGGCGCAGATTTCTTCTACCTTATCATCGGGCAAGGCCAATATTGCAGCCATGGTTGATGGGTTTTTTTCGCATGCTTTCTGCATGGCCAACGCACGTTTGTAGACCAACTTCAATCCATCCTCGAACGATAATGCTCCGGTGGCCACCAACGCTGAAAATTCTCCCAAAGAGTGGCCTGCTGTCATATCGGGAATGAAATCGCTTCCCATGGTTTTAGCGAGAATTACGGAATGAAGAAAAATAGCCGGCTGGGTGACTTTTGTCTGGCGAAGATCTTCGTCTGTCCCTCCGAACATTAAATCCGTAATACGGAAACCCAAAACTTCGTTGGCTTTCTCGAACATTTCTTTCGCCAACGGTGATGTCTCGTACAACTCTTTTCCCATACCGACAAACTGTGCTCCTTGTCCGGGAAATACATATGCTTTTTTCATACGGTTGTTATCGTTTAATTTTTTTTATTAAAGTGGTTATGACAATTGAGCGAAGCGGGAGGCTGGTTGACTCCCATCCGGTCGTTGAAGGTGGGGTGCAAGCTGACTTACGTGCTAGTGTCATAAGAATATCATTAAAATTTTCTGTTTAACGTTTCAATAGGCATTTTGTTTTGGATCAACTGTCTTTTCCCCTGATCTCCACCCGTCGGATTTTTCCACTTATGGTTTTTGGCAGTTCATTTACGAATTCAATGATGCGTGGATATTTGTAGGGTGCTGTTACGTTTTTCACGTGCTCCTGAATATCGTGTGCCAAGTCGTCATTTGCTTTCTCTTTGTATTGTGGTGCTAAAACGATGGTGGCTTTGATCACTTGCCCTCGAATTTCATCGGGTACACCGGTAATGGCGCATTCCACAACAGCGGGGTGTGTCATAACGGCGCTTTCCACTTCAAACGGACCAATTCGGTAACCGGAACTTTTGATGATATCGTCGGTCCGTCCTACAAACCAGTAATAACCGTCTTCGTCGCGCCAGGCCATATCGCCGGTACGGTAAAGGTTATCGGTATATACGCTGCGTGTGAGTTCTTCATCGCGATAGTATCCCATAAACAGAGCCAATGGACGTCCTTCATCGGTACGAAATACAATTTCACCCTGCTCGCCGTCTTCTGCTGAACGACCGTCGTATGTAAGCAAATCCATTTTATAGAGGGGATTAGGCATACCCATTGAACCGGGTTTAGGTTCTATCCAGGGGAAAGTAATGACAGTGGGAGCCGTTTCGGTCTGCCCAAAAGCTTCCATCATCTTGATTCCGGTTTTCCGGTAAAATGTTTCGAAGACCGAAGGATTTAACGCTTCCCCTGCAGTGGTACAGTATTCCAGTGACGATAAATCGTATTTGTCCAGCTCCTCGCGAATGAGAAACCTGAAGATAGTTGGTGGAGCACAAAGTGAGGTTACTCGGTATTTCGAAATCATCGAGAGCACATCGGCAGGGATGAACCGTCCTTCAAAATCGTACACAAACACGCATGCACCCACAATCCATTGCCCGTAGAGTTTTCCCCACACGGCTTTCGCCCATCCGGTATCGGCTAAGGTCAGGTGTATGCTGTTCTCGTGCAGGTTGTGCCAGAATTTTGCGGTGGTGATGTGCCCGAGGGGATAGGTAAAGTCGTGGATGACCATTTTGGGTTGTCCTGTGGTTCCCGACGTGAAATAGAGAATCATGATATCCTCGTTCTTGTTCACCTGTTCGGGTTTCACAAACGGTACGGCATTCTCTACGCCGTTGTGAAAGTCAATCCACCCTTCGGGAATGTTCTTTCCAATCATAATCCGGTATTTTACCGACGGTGATTTTGGCATGGCCCCGTTTACGTGCTCAATCAGATTGTCGTCTTGTGAAGTAATTATCGCCTTGATGTCAGCTGCATTGGCACGATAAACAATGTCCTTGTCGGTAAGCAGGTGTGTGGCGGGAATAGCCACGGCTCCTATTTTATGAATAGCCAGGATAACGTGCCAGAACTCGATGTTCCGTTTGAGAATCAACATCACCATATCGCCTTTCCGTATGCCCAGGGAAAGGAGGAACGATGCCGTTTTATCGGATAACTTTTTTAACTGGGAAAAGTTTAAGTCTTTGTGTTGGCCTTTATCGTTTGTCCAGCACAAAGCGCGTTTGGTGGGATGTGTTTTTGCCCATTCGTCCACCACATCGTAGGCGAAATTAAAATTCTCGGGAACTTGGATTGCATAGTTGTCTACAAAATCCTGATGCGATGAAAACGAGATTTGTTTTAAAAATTTTTCTAACATAAAATTCTGCTTCACGTAATTTGTTCGCGTAACTAA
The DNA here is from genome assembly GCA_022840285.1 of Porphyromonadaceae bacterium. GTDB lineage: Bacteria > Bacteroidota > Bacteroidia > Bacteroidales > Dysgonomonadaceae > Petrimonas. The sequence continues at coordinate 9,280 of JALHIE010000078.1, read as the reverse complement.
TTAGCTGCACGTTATAGGTTGCGTTGTTGATCAGCCTATGGCTCGATCACCACAGCCAGGAATTTCACTGCTTTGTTGTTCAACGCTTTCATCCCATGGGGTAATGAGGAATCGAAATAAATGCTGTCGCCTTCGTTTAATGTGATGTTTTTACCGTTATGATGGAAAAGTAGGCTTCCTTCGAGCACGAGGTTGAATTCCTGTCCGGGATGAATATTTAAGAAAAAATCGGTGTCCTTTGCTTTTGGTTCTACCGTTACGATGAAGACGTCGCCCATATTGTGGGTGAATCCAGCCGTCAACGACTGATATTTATATGCTGCAACGCGTTCAACAGCGAGGCCTTGATCCTTACGGGTCACGAAGTAGGAGGTCATTCTTGGCTCCGTACCGAACATCAGCGTAGCCAGGTCCACATTAAACTCCTTCTCGATACGCTTAAGGAGCGATATGGAAATGTCGTTTTTCCCTTCTTCATAGGCTAGATAGACACTTGTTTCAAGCTCAAGGCGTTGAGCCATTTCGCCGGGCGTGAAATCCAGGGCGTCGCGCAATCCTTTTATGCGTTCTCCAATTGCTTTTATATCGGTAGTCATGTCTGATGTTGTTAAAGTGTGTATAGATAGTGTACAAAGTTAATTAATTTCTCAGCAATCGTGCTTGTCAAATAAACAAATATAAACTGACCGCCATAATAACCATTCCTGTAACCAGGCCAATGATCGAGAGGTGGTGCTTTCCGTATTTCTCGGCACTCGGAAGTAGTTCGTCCAACGATATATATATCATAACCCCGGCAATTATAGCCAGAATAAGTGCATCGAGTACGGGATTCCAGAACCTGATCAGAAAGAGGTAAGCAATAATGGCTCCTACCGGCTCTGCCAGACCCGATGAAAACGATAACCAAAAGGCTTTTTTTCGGCTTCCTGTAGCGTGATAGATGGGAACAGCAACAGCAATGCCTTCCGGTATATTGTGGATAGCAATGGCTACCGTAATGGGTATAGCGACTTCCAGCGAGTTAATCGCTGTCATAAACGTAGCAATCCCTTCGGGGAAATTGTGGATGCCAATAGTGAGTGCGGTAATGATACCGGTATGTTTTAACCGCAGCTTATTTTTCTTCATTTCTTCCACACCGTGCATCTCATGAGGGTTGCTCGATTTGGGAACCAGGAAGTCGATAAGCGCAATAAAGGCAATCCCTCCAAAAAGTGCCAGAAGCATATACAGGTTTGCTATTTTTTCGCCAAAGGACTCCGATAGCATTTCGAGTGCCTTGGGCAACATCTCCATAAATGAAACGTAAATCATTACCCCTGCCGACAACCCTAAGGCGAAGCTCAGGAAATTGGTATTGGTACGCTTGGCGATGAGCGCAATAAGGCTTCCAATGCCGGTTGAAAGTCCGGCAAACAACGTAAGGAGAAATGCGGTAAGAACTACTTGGTTATCCATGTCGGGTTATGGGTTAGTTTCTCCGTTATTGATGATTTTATCCATTATCTCCTGGTGGATCTTTCCGTTGCTGGCCACCAGTTCTTTGTTGAAAATATAATTGCGGCCTCCCGAAAAATCGGTGCATGTGCCTCCGGCACATTCCAGGATAAAGGTTCCGGCCGCCACATCCCAAGGTGAGAGGCCTGAATGGAAATAGGCATCGCTTCTTCCGCAGGCAACATAACAGATTTCAATGGCTGCCGAGCCTTTGATCCGAAAACTGCATTTTCGGAATTGTCCCGCGGCGTTCTTAAGTATTTTCTCTCCCCGGTCATCAAGGGAATAAGGGATCCCGAACCCGATGTATCCGTTTGTAAGCGTTTGGTGCAAACTGGTTTTAAAGGAATTCCCGTTCAGGGTAACCTTACCTTTGGCAGAAGCGGAAAACAGCTCGTCGGCAACGGGGTCGTAGACAACTCCCAGAATAATCTCCCGGTCCTTCATCAATGCGACACTTACAGAAAACGGAGTGTCACCGTGAACGTAATTGGTGGTTCCGTCCAGTGGATCGATGATCCAAGTGTACTGTCCATCAACGTAAGGGTGCCCTCTTCGGTAAGGAAAGTAGCGCCGGGAATCAATTCTCCCAATTTTTCCACCAACATTTTTTCGGCTTCCGTATCGATGTGCGTTACGAAATTTCGCGTACCTTTCAGTTCAATATCCGATTGATGCAATTGTGCTTGCTGTTCTTTCAGAAATTCTCCCGTGGAACAGGCAATCTGTTCAACGTTATTGCGTATTCTATTGATGTCTATCATCTTTATTTAGATTCTTCACATTAGCTTTATAAATCTATTTCTCTCCGAACATCGAGTCCCACCAACGTGAATCACCTTTGAGCCACTTGGCGAACCACGCGTAAACCTTTGAGCCACTTGGCGAACCACGCGTAAATGGCGTTGTTCCAGGCGATGCGTTTATCGTAATCGTAGATAGCGTGATTTTCACCCTCCACCTGGATAAATTCCACCGGCTTGTTCAACAACTTCAGTGCCGTATACATCTGAATACTTTCGCCGATGGGGACATTCGTATCGGCGGTACCGTGCAACAGTAGCAGCGGGGTTTTAATTTTATCCGCATGGAAGAGCGGGCTTTGTTCCGTGTAAAGCTTCGGATTGTTCCAGGGATAACTGCCCGCACTTGCTCCCGCGCTGTAGGAATATCCCCAATACCCTTCGCCCCAATAGCTGGTAATGTTACTGATTCCCGCGTGAGAAACCGATGCGGCAAACATGTCGGTTCGGGTAATCAGGTATTGTGTCATGAATCCGCCGTATGAAGCCCCGATGTTCCCAATTTTTGTGCCATCTACAAACGGGTGTTCGGCAACAAATTTTTGTACGCCTTCAATGATTTCTTCAGCCGTTTGGTCGCCCCAGGCATTCACGTGGCGGGCAGAGAATTCCTGTCCGTATCCGGTGGTTCCGCTCGGTTGCAGCGTGTAAACAACGTAGTCCTGTGCCGCATAAACGTGCAACGGATAAGTGCTTTCAAAACCACGGGAGGTAGGGCTTGTGCCTCCGTAATAATATACGATAAGTGGATACTTCCTGTTCGGATTGAAGAGGGGAGGGAGGTAGTACCTGCCTTCTATTTCATCGCCAAAAGAACTGGTGAATTTCCAATCCTTCACTTCGCCCAGGACTAGGGTGTTGAGTTGTTTGGCATATGGGTCGGAAATCAATGTAGATTCGTTTGTTTTCAGGTCAAGCAGGTAACTTCTGTTGGAATTGGAAACACTCACCCCGGTATAAGCGGCCCACCGTCCGTTTCCGGAGATGCTGAACGAACGGATAACATCCTCTTTCAAGGGAAGTTTGTCGAACTTCTTGGTTTTGGGCGAGTAGCGATACACGTTGGCCCGGTCTCCTTCTTCCACGCGGTAATAGATGGAATGATCCGCAGAGTTCCATTCCTGGGCATTGATAGCGGGATCAAAATTTTTCGTTACAGGATCAACACGCCGAGTTGCCAGGTCCATAATAAAAGACTGAGTGTCGTAACTGTTGGCGATTTGTCCTTCTTTGACATTCAATCCGATACCGTTGAAAGCTTCGGGTGCGCCGTGAATCAGTAACTGCTTGCCGTCGGGAGAAAACTGCGCCGAATAGGTGTATGTTTGGTCTTTCCAGACGGTATCAACAGCCATTGTTTCGAGGTTCAGCATATACAGGCTGCTTTTGCTGAAAGGGCGCTGCGATAAGTCCTCCCCCGAAGTAGAGAAAAGCAGGTATTTCACGTCATCGGTAATGTCGTTCAACGTAGCGGTCTGCCTTCCGAAAGTGAGCTGCTGGGCAAATCCCGTTTCAAAAAAATAACGGTAGAGGTAGAACCTGTCGCGATAATGGGCCTGGCGGTCATCAATACCGATAAGCCTTCTTAGTCCACTAGGCGTAGTGACGGACAGGGTCTCTTTGGACGAGTAGAACATCGATTTTTCGTCGGGAGCCACGTGAAAATTTTCTTTTGGAAGCTGTTGAGCAATGATTTTTGTTTCCGAAGTCAATGGGTTGAACGTGTACATTGTCCTGCCGTCGTTGTTGTCCGCTACATAATACAAAATGTCGGATTTAGGCATCCAGTTGAGTTGTGAACGATTGGCTGTCTCCGACAAAACGGTTCGTTTCTGCCGAGTATCGTAAATCTCGGTATAATTACGGTTCTCTCCGCCTTTTATTGTTTCCCTCAAACTGAGCAAAACAAACCTGCCGCTGGGGGAGACAGAAGAGCTGTTTACCCTCGTCCCCTCCAGGATATCGTTGATGGAGATGCGGCGTTTGTCGATGGTGTTGAAGGAGAAATTCAACAGGGAATCTCCTTTGTCGGGTTTCAGTTCGATTTTGACGGCTGGATCGATTTTGTTTTCGGCCGATGCCAATAGCTTGATGATGATCCGAGCGTTGTTTGTAAAACCGTTTAGGAAAGCATCAACCGACCCCGATTGATGGAGGCTGTCGTTTACCTGCGTTTTGGTGGCACGCTTTACATCGTTCACGTAAAGTTCGAGCGGGTTGGGCGAGGTAACGGTTAGTTTTCCCTTTCCGTAGCGGTCACCGGTAACAAAGAACGAAAGCAACTGGAACGCGTATCCATTCTCCGGCTTCGGAAGGTGGAAAAATCCTGCCGTATCGGGTTCCAACAGTGTAGTAAATCGTTCCTGTCCAGGAAACGAAATGGAGTAGGAGAGCAGCGTTTCATCCGAAAATTTGCTGTCTTTGAGGTCGGTGCTGTCCAACAATACCGGTCGCTGAACAGTGATGGGCACGAATGAATGGATGCCGGATGGCATGAATTTCTCTTGCGCTGAAAGCGGCAATAGTACACTCAGTGTGATCAGAAGGAGGTTATATCTCATAATTCTTTATTTTTCCATACCAAACAATTCTCGAACCTTATGTCCGTCTCTTTCTCAAAAAAGCCGTAAACCGATGAGCCGGAGCCGGACATGGATGCATATACTGCGCCTTTGGCGTACAATTGTTCTTTAATCCTGCAAATTTCGGGATATTTTTTGAAAATAGGCGGCTCAAAATCGTTTTTCAGCAATCCTTTCCATTCGGAAACCGGTTTTTGGATGATCTCTCCAAGCGGTATTTCCGGCGGCATAGGTGAAATCAGGGAGTAAGCCTCTTTTGTGGAAACGGTGATATCGGGTTTTACCAATACGAAAAAGTAGTTGCTCAAATCCAATTCCAATTCTTCCAGCAGATTGCCTGTCCCTTTTGCAAAAGCCGGTTTATTTTTGATAAAAAACGGGCAATCGGCACCGATTTCCGCCGCTTTTTGTTCCAATTCCGGTACGGTATAACCCAGGGAAAACGTGTCGTTCAGCAATTTCAGCATAAATGCCGCATCCGATGAACCACCGCCCAACCCTGCCCCGAAAGGGATCTTTTTGAATAAATGAATATCAATGCCGGGGATCTTTTTTTCCTCCGAAATCAGTTTCAGGGCCTTTATGACCAGGTTGTCGTCCTTATCTCCCTGTATGGTTGCTCCTGTCTGGAAGAGACGAAAATCTTCTTCCCGGTCTGACGGAACGATTTCTAATGCATCCCTTAATCCGATAGGATAAAAAAGGGTTTCCAGGTTGTGGTAACCGTCGGCACGTCTGGAAATAATGTTTAGTCCTAAATTTATTTTCGCGTTGGGGAAACAGATCATGCAAGTATGTTTATAGAGGTGCAATTTCTTCCAGGGCTTCCACCATCAACCGGTATAGACCGGCAAGATGAGTGAAGTCGTCGGCAAGCAAAAGAGCGAGCGCATCGCTGTAAATTCTTTCGTCCGAAACGGGAAGCGTCTTCATCACGTAAACAGCTTTCCGGTTCATCCAGGGCTGAAAAAAGTCGGACAGGGTGTTGTGGACAGGTTTCTTGTAACTTTCGCCTTCAACCGAAAAACCTCGTCCAAACACATCTTTCTGAACCAGTTCCCGAAAAGTGCCGGGTTCGCCTTCAATCTTCTCCCGGAAAACATCCATCACTTTGCGCTTGGGTGCAAAGAGCCCCATACCCAGCATGACATGCTCCGTGTTAAGCTCCATAAAATAACCCGGAAAATTTTCCCACGATGTGCCCATGCGTTGAAAACTCATCCACAGGCAGGTGTTGTAAGGATCTTTGTTTTTTGAGAAACGGATGTCGCGGTAAATGCGCGATAATACCTTGTGCGTGCGGAATTCAAACAAGGAGTCTATGTTGTGTATGGCCGGCGAGAGCGTGTTTACCAATGCCCGGAAGGGTTGTAGCAGTTCAATCTCGTAAAGCTCACGGTGATCTTCTAACCATTGGCGAAAGTTGTTCTCTTTGAGATCGACCAGAAACTGTATGGTTTCGGGCGTGAATCCCGAAAACGGCCGGGCAACTTTCATTTTTTAACAATGCTGTATGAGTCGGCGGCGATATGATAGAACGACAGGTAATCTTTTCCTTCAGAAGCTTTTCGTTCGGCTAAACGTGTGCGGAACTCATTTACGCGATCCATTTCGGAACTGCCCACTGCCACACCTTCGGCCTTCTGTTCGGTTTCACAACCTTCACCGCCTTCACCGTGAGTAACGGTTGTGCTTTTGACAATCTCCTGCTCCATTTTCTGAAGATCGGTTTCCGTAATTCGTTCCTCCACGAATGTGCCTTTTACCACCACCTTGTTGTCTACGCACGCTTCGTTGAATTTTCCCAGTGTACTGTTCGACTCTGCACGAATACTCTGTGTATCGGAGCTGCCTTGTAAAAAAAGCTTCATGCCGCTTTTGGCACATACGTGCGTGGCAAGGCCTTCAACCGTGACAGGTTGTCCAACATATTCTCCGGGATTCGACAACAAGTTGTCGACCGTTAACGTTCCTTTTTCTGAACTACCGGTGCAGCCCGAAAATACCAGGAATGAGAAAACGACAGCAAAAGTTGTAAATGAGGTCCTCTGTTTCATCTTGATTGATTTAATTGATGATTAAACTTCAAAGGTATCTGTTTTTAGGCAGAAACGGAAAAATCAGGAAAAATATTTTCAGTCATGCGCCACTCCTGTTTTTCTTCAATTTCAGTTTGAATGTGTTAAAGATTTCAGACTTTGTGTCTTTCCACAGAAGATTCATCCGGTATTTTACTTCATTCGTCGGAAAAAATACCTCGTTTCATCGATTTTGTCTTGCCGGATGCCTCTCTTTCTACGTATCTTTGTGTGAAAAAGTTTTAAACAAAATATCTTATGGAAAATAATGAACAACAAATGAATTTTTCGGGCAGATCCAAAGGCGGTCTTTTCGGTTTTCTACTGATTTTAGCGGGAACGCTGTTTCTCGCTTTTAATTTTGGCTGGATCGATCCGGCATTACGTTCCGTCGTGTTTTCCTGGCCTGTTTTATTTGTCGTTTTTGCAATTATTGCCCTTTTTAAGAGAGAGTACCTGGCCCTGTTTTTCTGGTTGGCCCTGGCTGCTTTTTTCCTATTGCCCCGTATCGCTCATTTATATCCTGATGCGCTGCCGGGTATTAACGAAGATTTTACCGCAACCTTCTGGCCTGTTCTGCTTATAGTAGTCGGAGCGGGAGTTATATTAAAAATACTGTTCGGGAAAAAAGCCTGTTGTCATCGTCATGGTCATATACAACGGCCTTTGAATGTTGATAAAATGGAAGGCACAGACGGTATCTATGTACGGGAAGTTGTTTTCGGCGGTATCGAAGATATTTTTCTGGAACCTGTGTTCCGGGGAGGACAAATTGAAGTTGTCTTTGGGGGAGTAGAGCTCGATCTGCGCCGGGCATCACTGCCCGAAGGTGATACGTACCTTCAGGTTGAAGCCGTATTTGGCGGCATAAAATTGTACCTGCCCGATGATTGGGTGGTTGTGCCTAAGATAAGTACCGTTTTGGGGGGAGTGGATAATAAACATTTCTCAAAATCAGCGAATCACGATACTTCTCGCCGGTTGCTTATCAATGGCGAGATAGTTTTCGGTGTTTGTGAAATACGGTAAGTCGTTTTATAAAATGAATTTTTTTCTTCCGAATAATTTATCGCGTATATTGACGATATCTGTTCTGTGCGTCGTCTATGCATTTATGCAGGCGTTGGCATTCCGTTCGCTTGTTACGTTTTCTTTCCATCAATTGATGTTGGACGGGGTGATGAATGCGGTATTTTTTACAGGTTTGAGTTTTCTGCTCTGGAAAGTGGTCAAGTACGGGAATTTTGAAACATTGGAAATTTATCAGCGTTTTATCAATTACATTGCGCTTGGTTTCTTAGCCATAACCATTTGGACGGGTTTAGGTTATGTTTCCGCTGAAAGCTTTCGTTGCTTTTCTCATATATCTCCTGTTGGTACAGTTTTTCAGGGTAAGGCTTGCTGAAAGGGAGGCCTCTCCCCAGCCGGTAGATGAGGATACGGAAGAGGATTTGTTGAAACCAGACGATATTGGCACAGAAGAAATCCAACCGCTCGAACGTATTGTTGTCAGATCGGGACAAAAGATAAACATGATTCAGGTTTCAGAAATTGTTTATTTCCGGGCCGAAGGCGGTTATGTGCGTATTTTTACCGATTCCGTCAAGTTTTTGAAAGAAGAAACCATGAAGTATTTCCAGCTCCATTTGCCTGAGAAGCAGTTTGTAAGGGTGCATCGTTCTTATTTGGTCAACACGGTAAAAATACTGCGCATCGAATTGTACGAGAAACAAAATCAACTGCTCACCCTGAGCAACGGCGATAAAATAAAAATCAGTGCTTCCGGATATAAACGGCTTCGGGAAAAGCTGGGCTTGTAACAAGATCTTATTGTAAAGTTTGTTAAAACCTGGAAAACCGATTTGATGTTTTGAGTTTTTCGGATTACCTTTGTGGCGTCTTTTTAAATACGATGACACTAAAAGAAAGAATAGTAATAAAAGCAGGTACTCTTTTTTACCAGTACGGTATTAAAAACGTCTCTATGGACGACTTGGCGTCTTCTTTAGGCATTTCAAAACGCACTCTTTACGAGAATTTCCGGGATAAGGAGGAGGTCTTATTGACTTACATGGCCGGCAAGCGCGATGAAAGGAACAATAAGATTGTGGAGGCAATAAACCGGTCGGAAAATATGATTGAGGTATTTCTTTATTTGATTGAATACCATAAAAATAAAGAACTTCCTTCCATTAAATTTTACGAAGATATCTATAAGTGAGTCCGCTCCGAAATCCCCATTTTTTCAAAATGCTGAAAAATGCAGGTTCGTCGGAAAAATGTGATTCCTTTTATTGATTGAGAGTATGTTTACAAT
>JALHIE010000187.1 GCA_022840285.1 Porphyromonadaceae bacterium | reverse complement strand
TTCAAGGTGATCAAATTCGTGTATGGCGTTTCGCAACGTTGTCCATTCTTTCCTTTTGATTAGTTTAAGCAGGTCTTTTTCGTTACATATAGTCATAATGGTTTTTTTGTGTCTTTCCTGTCAGGAAGTCCTGCTCTTACAGGAAAGGGCAGTGAGAATTACTGCCTTGTTTGAAAAAACAAAGGTAATCAAATTAAATCAAAATGATGCAATGTTTCAGGGTGTTGCTTGGAAAACAGGTTTCATCGTGTCAATTTGAAATCCAGAGTGATGTTTTAGATCTCTTTCGGTATTTAGGATAACGACAATATGGAGCGTTGTAGGATTATTATTCAAAAAAAGAAAAATGCACATTCCCGTATTTTCTCTCTGCTACAAAATGGGGACGGGCGGAAAAATTTTGTTTTCTGGAATGCTCCAGGATAAAAATTCCACCGGGCTTCAGGAGTTCTCTTTTGAAAATAAGGTCGGGAATCGTGTCTATGTACTGTAAATCGTAGGGTGGATCCGCAAAGATAAGGTCGAACTTCTGTTTTACCGATTGGAGGTATTTGAACACATCGGCTTTTACCGGGAAAAGCTCTTTCGCACCCAGTAACTCCTGTGCTTTGCAAATAAAGTTGTAATGGTTTTGATTCGTCTCAACGTTAACTACGAACGGACAGCCGCGCGATACAAATTCCAGAGCCACGCTTCCCGTTCCTGAAAACAGATCCAGAGCCGTGGTTTCCTCCCAGTCCACCCGGTTATTGAGCACGTTAAACAGGCTCTCCCGGGCAAAGTCGGTAGTGGGCCTCGCTTTCAGGTTTGTCGGAACCGGAATCCGCCTCGATTTATATTTCCCGCTGATTATACGCATAAAAGATGTTGAGCCAAAAGAATATCTGTAGGGACGTAATTGTAATTTCCGGGAGTATCTAAGTTGAGCTCTTCCACATGCTTAATGAGTCTTTTCAGTGTGTCAACGCTCTCTTTGTTGTCCGGAAAGTTCCCCGAAAGAATCAACAGATCGGAGTTTTGATCCAGGAATTGTTTCTCCCACACATTCACAATATTGAACAATGCATCGTATTTGTCCCTATCCGGATAGGTGTTGGAAGACAATAACTTCGTACCCATGAAGCAGGCTACGGAAACCATTTCATCGTGAAAATCCACAAAACACCTTTTTCGCTCGTCCACCGCCTGATAGTTGGTGAAAAAAGGAAGAAGAAGGGCTTTATAACTAAAAAAAGAAGGGTTCCACAGGTTCCTGCATAAAAACGAGTAAACCTTCTCATCCAAATCGAAAAGAATGTGACAGCTGCTTTCAGAAATGTAATTACTCAATACTTTTCCACTCTCCCCGTGAATGTTGAATGCAAAAAGATCTTTTGCCTTTTTTCTTTCATAATAGACATCAGGAACGATTGTATAACGGGGTGAAACAATTGTTACAAGGGCTTTTTGAAAAGGCTGTGAAAAAAAATTGACCTCAAAAAAAGTTTTTTCGATATTTTCGATTAAAGAGAGGTTTTTACTGAACGTTTTTTCCTGGTAATGGAA
>JALHIE010000186.1 GCA_022840285.1 Porphyromonadaceae bacterium | reverse complement strand
GAGGCAGCGCTCGCGCACGCGCTCGATGAAGTCGCGGACGACCTTGAAGTTGACGTCGGCTTCCAGCAGCGCCAGACGCACCTCGCGAAGGCCATCCTGGATGTTGGCTTCGTCGAGGCGGCCCGTGCCGCTGAATTTCCGGAAAACTCCTGTCAGCCTGTCCGAGAGACTGTCGAACATGAATACCCCGTCCGGCGAATATCGTAAGAGGAGGTTCGGTACATGGGTTTGGGGGGGAAGTCAAGGATGGGGGTGGAGGGGGTACACCAACGAAGAAGGGAGTTCCGTTTTGATGGAAGCGTAAACGAACCATCAAAACGGAACTCCCTTCTTCGGTCAGAGGGGCAGATCAAGTCGAGACTGTCTCAGCTTGCAAGTCAGTCCCCAGCCTTTTTCTGCGGAGCCTGTTCACATAGCTTTCAGCTTGCTCGGTTTCGCCCGGAACCATGTTGCGCGCAATTTTAGCCAGCCTTTGATTCTCTACCAACGGGTAGCGCATATCGTCGGAATTTTTTCTAATAATGCTCACTCCCGGACAGCGAGATTGTCGACCATGTGTTCGCGGACTCTCTAGCGTGATCGTTTCAAATCGATGATTGTTTATTAATTGTTCTACCGCCAAACCAACTCCATCATAATAGAGTGTATCGTGCATCAAGATATATCCACCAATACGGAGGTGTTTTTCGTATCGTATCAGTTCATTGATTACTGTATGATAAGTATGATCAGAATCCAAAACCAGTATATCTAATTGTATATTAATATCTAGTTTACATGTAATACTGTTCTCATTAATAAATATTATATTGTCAAAGTCTTTCTGATTAAAAAGATGGTCATGTGCAACGGTGTCAAATGTAAATAATTTCCCATCTTTATTTTTATTTTTTAATGCTGCTGCGATAAGCGCTGTTGAATACCCTCTGTTTGTTCCTGTTTCAAGAACATATTTTGCGCCGACTAAGTTTATAAACGCGTAATAAAATCTTCCAACTTCCATTTCAACAGATGCATAATCTAGAGCGCCATCGTCGCTATTTGTCAGGTTCCATCCACCTTTTTCCTCATTATACAATTGCTCATAACGTCTAACAATCCAAGATATATTTCTGTTGCCGTAATCAATCATAACGCCTCCTCTGGCAATCTTTACAAAAAAACTCTTATAAAGTTTGTATCCGATATTTTTCGATATAAACTGAGCAGTGGGCAGCGTCAAGCTGTAGAACGACAAACGAGTTGCGACCGTTGCAAAATGCCTTCATCCCGTTTGACTTGCTTTTTGAAAAGTACTCCCCAAGATTCGAACAGGTGTGATGGCTACACCTTCACACAAAGGAGATCAGTCATGTCCAAGCGAAAAATCATCCCTCCGGTTTCAAGGACAAGTTTCCGGCGCTAGCCTAACCCCGACTCGCCCGCCTGAATCCTTCCTCCGACCGGGCGATCACATCCTCGCCCACGCAGAAGGTCAGCCGGAAATGCCCCGGCCCGCCGAAGCCGGAACCGGGCACGGCCAGCACCTTCTCTTCCATCAGCCGG
>JALHIE010000077.1 GCA_022840285.1 Porphyromonadaceae bacterium | reverse complement strand
TTTGTTTTGCAACTATAAAGGTAAACCTTCTGGGGGAATTACCGAAAGGGGTTCCCCTTCATTTTAGCGTTTCTTTTTTTACCGGACACCAGTGAAAAATAAAATAAACTATTTCCGCAGCCGGTGGAATGATCTGACCAGAATCTCATCGGCACCTATCTTGCGGATGGCAAGATAGGTCAGTATAATGGCAATAACCGGCATAATCACGCCGACACCAATCTTTTGAAACTGTAATCCGGCTTCAGGATTGATGTTAAAAATCAAAAATCCAAAATACAGGTAAAACCCGATCATCAGAAAGATATTGAAAACAGATATCCTGATTTGCAGGATTCGTGTTTTGTACAGGAAAACGGTTGCGACCGACAAAAGGGCGCTCGTGGCTCCAATAGCGAAAAGAGCCCATGTAGAGCTTTCGAGGTCACCGTTCCGGTACATCCCCATCGCTTCAAAAACAACCGGTTCGCCGTTAAAGAAAAAAAAGGCCAGAGGGGTTACCGTAGCCACCAGCATACAGACCGACGCGAGCAGCAAAAGTAGGGTTTGAATTCTCTGAAGCATGTTGTTTCGTTAAAACTGTTCTTTTTCTTTGGCAGGATTGCGATAATAAACCTCTCCCTCTTTCCAGTCTTGCAGGGCTATCAGTGAAGGTTTCGGGAGTTTTTCGTAAAAACGCGAAATTTCTATCTGTTCGTGATTTTCGAAAACTTCCTCCAGGTTGTCTGTATATGAAGCAAATTCCTGTAATTTAGTGTCCAGGTCCTGTTTCATCTCGACAGAAAGCTGATTGGCTCTCTTACTGATAATGCGGACCATCTCATAGACATTTCCCACCGGTTCAGCAAGTTTCATTACATCGCGTGTTTCGGTGTTCTGAGGTGCATTTGTTCTTCTGTAATCCATCTTATATGTTAATTCTATGTTATATTTCTCTTGTTCAATGAATTGATTTATTATGACGGCAGCGCTTCTATCTTACTCTGCGCTTTCTTGTAGTACCTGTCGGCTTCTGCCATGTATTTTCCGTTTGGAAAAGTGTTTTTGTAGTTGAAATACTCATCAAGCACCATACGGTATCTCTCGGGCTGAGTACCTAGTGTACTGCGTTCGGCATATTCAAAACGGGCACGAAGAACGATCATCTGGTACTCTTCGTTGTATTTCGAAAAGGGATAACTCTTCATCGCTTCCCGGGCAGTAATAACTGCCGACTCGTAATTATTACCCATATAATTTCCGAGGTTCAGGTACAACTGAGCTGCCAGCAACTCTTTTTGGGCAAGCTTTTCCTGCAGCTCAAACATATAGTTTTTGGCTTGTTCCGATCGTTCGCTTTGAGGATATTCCTCCATATAGCGCTGGAACTCGGCAATGGCCTTGTATGTTTTGGATTGATCCAGTTTAGGATCGGGGGAGTCGAGATATAAACCGTACGCTGCATAAAACAAGGCCGGTTCGGCATATTCCCCCTTGGGGTATGTGTTGTAGTATGTGGTGAACATCTCCGTTGCAGAGAGATAATCTTTTGAACTATAGTAACTTTGCCCCAACAAATACAACGATTCCTCTGCCTTGGCTGTCCCCTTGAAAAAAGGCACCAACTCCTCGAGCAACGTGATAGAGCGACTGTATTTACCTTCTTCGAAATACTTCTTTGCGTACGTGTATTTCACATCCTTATCGGTACTTTTCAAAATCTTGTTGTATTCGCCACAGGAAGCCAGCAGCACAGCAAGCAATAAAAAATATACAGGTTTTACTCTCATTTCGTAAAAATCGATTTTAGCGTACAAATTTACGGAAACTTTCTCAGTTTTAGTTCATCGAAAGCCAATTTTATTCTATTTTAGGATTTTAAATCCAACACAGACAGAATACTTTCAATGTACTTTCTGTCGTTCGATAGTTTGGGAACTTTGTTCTGTCCCCCTGTTTTCTCCCTGGATTTCATCCATTTATAAAAATCACCCGATTTCAGAATCCGCACTACGGGTTTACCGAGAGACAGGTTGTACGAGCGTTTCGCCTCGTAGTCTGAATTCAGTTCCTTCAGGCTTTCATCCAAGATCATTTTAAACTGTTCCAGGTCGGAAGGTTTTTCTTCAAACTCGATTAGCCATTCATGAGCACCGCCGTGATTATCACCGAAGTAGATGGGAGCTGCCGTATATTCGGTCACCTTGGCTCCGGTAACCCGGCAGGCTTCAGCTAAAGCGCGATCGGCGTTATCCACGATCAGTTCTTCGCCAAAAGCATTGATAAACTGTTTGGTCCGGCCAGTAATCCTGAACAAATAGGGGTTGGTAGAAGTAAATTCGATGGTGTCACCGATTTTGTAGCGCCACAACCCCCCGCTGGTTGAAATGACCAACGCATATTGTTTGCCCACTTCTACCTCGGCCAGCGTTAAGGCTTGCGAACGCTCTTTATCCCACTCTTCAGTCGGAAGAAATTCGTAGAAAACCTCATTATCCAGCAAAAGCAGCATATCGTTCGATTTGTTTGAATATTGAACGCCAAAAAATCCTTCCGAAGCATTGTATGTTTCCCAGTAACGCATTTTATCCGTAGGGATCAGTTTTTCGTATTGCTCGCGAAACGGGGTGAAACTCACTCCGCCGTGAAAGAATACCTCTAAATTCTTCCAGAGGTGGGGAAGCTGCTTACCGGTATCTTCGACAATTTTTTTCAACAGTACCAGCATCCACGACGGCACCCCCAGGAATGCCCGGATATCCTCTTTTACTGCGTAATCCGATAGTTTTTGTAATTTTTCTTCCCAGTCGGGAAGCAAGGCAATCTCTTCAGGTGTTCGTGCCAGTTTGACAATAAAGGGCAGGTTTTTCATCAGGATGGCCGAAATATCACCGGTGAACGTACTGTCGCCAATATTGTTAATCTGTTGACTTCCACCCAACACCAGTGTTTTGCCAAGAAAAAATTCCGTATCGGGGTAGTTGTTTGCATACAAGCCAAGCATGTGGTATCCGCACCTGTAATGACAACGCTCCAGCGACTCCTGCGTTACAGGAATATACTTGCTTTTATCTTCTGTAGTTCCGCTCGACATGGCAAACCACTTTACCGGCGAGTCCCAAAGCACATTTTGTTGTCTGTGTTTAATAATTTTATCGAGGTACGGCCGCAAATCTTCGTAAGTAGAAACGGGAACCCTTTTCTGAAAATCGGAAACAGTCTGAATCTCCCCAAATTGATTTTCTGCACCGAAAAGCGTATTTTTCCCGTGCTCCAACAGGTAAGAAAATATCTTCTCTTGCGCAGCTACAGGATGGTCGATGAATTTTTCGACCGACTTATAATAA
This sequence comes from Porphyromonadaceae bacterium, assembly GCA_022840285.1. Classification (GTDB taxonomy): domain Bacteria; phylum Bacteroidota; class Bacteroidia; order Bacteroidales; family Dysgonomonadaceae; genus Petrimonas. The sequence continues at coordinate 16,922 of JALHIE010000077.1, read as the reverse complement.
GATTTAAAAACCGCTTTCGTAATTTGCTTGATCATCCTCAACGATGTTTAGGGTTTGCCGGCACAAAGGTAAGAAGGACTTTTCGAAAATTGACCATTAAAAAAAAATGAAAACATAAAAAAACAAAAAGAAAGTCAGGGCTGTTTTTTCATCTCCAGATCAAAACCCAGCAGCATACCGTCATAAAGATCGGCCATGGCAGCCAGAATTTCGACCGAATTGTTCTTGGTGAACATGCTCACAGTTTTCATCATTTGGAGAAAACTATCGGCATCAAACAGCAGTTTTAAGCCGGAACGAGACCTGTGAACATTGGCCGTCATATTGCCCAAACCGCGCAAATAGCTCATGGAGAGGATCTTTTTTTCTTCATCCAGTCTAAACTTCCCCGAAAGCTTTAGCAAACCCAGTTTAGCAGTATAGGTGCTGTCCTCTCTAAAAGTAAAATCACACTTTCCCTCGCTGATTCCGATCTTAGTACAATATTCGTTGAACGTCTTCTCCACTTGAGCGGCTACAACAGCACCACCGGCTTTTTTCAACAGGTTTTCGGTCTCAAATGTACAGGCGGTTCCTTTATATCCCCAGTCGCCCATCAGGTCTTTGTCCGATAAGGAAGAATTGGTAACCACGCTCCATACTTGCTGAAGCATGTTCTTCTGCTCCACCTTTTCCTGAGCCGAGACGCCAAAAAGGAGGGTTGACAACGAGAAAATAAAAACGACAACTTGTGGTTTTTTTGTTAAGTGCATACTATAGGCGTTCATCTCTTTAGCTATCCTATTTTGCTTATTTTCAATAACATATCCTCGTCAATTATTTTTATCTTTCTCCCGTCGAGGGAAATGATGCGCTCGTTTACGAAGTTGGCGAGCGTCCTGATAGCATTGGCTGTGGTCATGTTGGAAAGGTTAGCCAAATCCTCTCGCGCCAGATAAATATTGATGGTTGCGCCGTCTTCTTCCAGGCCATAACTCTCTTTCAGGAAGATAAGCGACTCGGCGAGTCTTCCCCTGACGTGTTTTTGGGTGAGATTGACCACCCGGTTATCGGCTACTCCCAGATCGCAAGACAACATCTGAATGAAGAACAGTGCCAGGTTACCGTTTTTTCTCAACATGTTTTCGATCAGTTCCATCGAAATTAAACAAACGGTGGAAGGCAAAAAAAGCGCGGTATCCAAAATACTGGATGGGACGGATCATCCGGATAATCTGGGTTCTTCCGCCCACGCCGCTCTTGTAAATTTTCACTTTCCCCTTAAGCAGACACATCAAATCATGGGGTTGCTCCTCCTCGATATAAATAGTTTCATTTTTCTTATAATGAACAAACCTGGCATTTTTCTTGATCAGTTCACGCTCCTCTTCCGAGAGCACTCGCCAAATATCTGCCAAAGTGGATGATAAATCAATTGTTTCTTTCGCTCTTCTGCCCATCACATGTTAAAAAACTATGTTATAAAGCACAAAAATACGAAATTATTCACTTAAAAATTAAAAAATCCGGCAAAAACTTGAGAATTAGGGGATGGAAAAGATCTTTTTTGACATTATTTACACCTTGAGCACCGTAAAGCCGGATGCTTTGTAAAAAATTTAACCGGATTAAAATCATTCTCTTTTTAAAATTAATTAGATTTGTAACTTAGAAATGAAAATCAGATCGAGCATATTGATCTTGTCGATTTTTATCACTTCAAGCATGCTTAGCCAGACTACAATCCCGCTTGATACTGTTTTGAAAAGATCGATGAGTGCAGCAGAAAAATACAACGGCCTGGTTGAAAATTACACGGCCGATGTTTATATGCGTACTTATGTGGAAACATTGAAAAAAAATTTTCTCTATAAGTACACACACCTTGTGCCCCGGTTTGTACTTCACGATCCGAAATCGGACGAAGCGGTAATAGAAACCCTCAGTACCCTGAGGTTTACTTATCCAAACAATTACCTGCAGGATATCAAAAACGTGACCGGGACGCTGACAGGAAAGAAAGACATTGACATGATCCCTTTTTACCTGCTGAACATCAATGTCTATGGGGAAACGACAAATACCGAAAGTTTCTTTATGCCTGTCCGGTTCTCTACTGCCAGGTACTATACCTATCACCTGAGGCAAACGCAGTTTGAGAATAACAAGACCTATTACACCGTTGAATTTAATCCGATATACAGCAATCAAAAACTGCTAAAAGGCCATTTTGTAATCGAAAGCGGCACCTGGCGCATTGTGCATTTCAGCGCCGAAGGCGTAGAGTCTTTTTCAAACTTCTCGTTTGAAATAACGATGGGCAACACCTGGATAACCAATTATCTACCGGTACATTTTGTGATTTACCACACGGCAAATTACCTGGGAAATGTAGTGGCTAGCCGACACCTTGCCTCCATGAATTACAACGATGTTACTCTTCGCGTAAAGGAGAAAAAAGAAAAGATACTGAATATCAGTGATTTTTTCAGGGTAAGGTTAGACTCCGTTCCGGTCAACAACGATTCGGCTTTTTGGGCACGGAACAGGGCAATTCCTCTTCAAGCCAGGGAGGTGGAAGTTATCAGAAACTTCAAAAAAACGAATCAACTAAAACCGGTCGAAAAGAAGATCGACAATTCACTGCAAAACGGTAAAAGGGTACAACAGTTTGCACAGCGGATGGTCATGGACTCGAGGTATAAGATACAATCCACCATGATCGGGTACAGCGGCTTGTTGAACCCGTTGATGCTGGGATATTCATCGATTGACGGAGTGACCTACAGGCAAAAACTGTCTTTCAACTTCGATTTAAAAAGGAGCAGGACATTCAACGTGAATGCCTTTGCCGGCTACATGTTCAGTCGCAAAGAATTTTTCTCCGACGTGACCAGCACCTGGAACTATGAACCGTTTTATCATGGGAACGTCTCCTTATCGGTAGGAATAGGGAACCCGACCTACAGTTCGCTGTTTATTCATGAAATCCAAAAAAACTTGCAAAACAGCGGCATCAAATTTGAAGATATTTCCGTCAATTATTTCAAGGATTACTACGTAAAATTATTTAACGACTACGAACTATTCAACGGTTTTGTATCTACAATCGGTATTGAATACCACATCCGTCAACCCAAAAAAAACGGTCACCCGTTATTGCCCCCCGTCACCGGAGAAAGCAATCCCATAGAGAATATCTTTGTCACAAAGAAAGCATTCGCGCCTTACCTGAGGTTCAGCTGGACCCCGGAACAGTATTACCGATATGAAGGGCGGCAAAAAATTTACGTCCGCTCCCGGTTCCCCACTTTCAAAATTGAGCTTTCCAGAAGCTATCGGGATGTTTTTGGCAGCACATCACAATACAACCGGGTGGAGTTCGACATGAGCCAGAACATCCCTCTCGGGCTGATGAGTTCATTTAAGTATCGCGTGGGCGCAGGGCGGTTTGTTAACCAGAGCACCGAATATTTTGCTGATTTTTCTTTCTTTGCCAAAAATAACTTCCCCGACAACTGGCAAGACGGGATAGGCGGAACATTCAGCTTGCTGAACCGCCACCTGTACAACGCATCCGATTCTTACGTGCAGGGACATGTTATGCTTGAGACCCCTTTTCTTATTATCCGGAACATTCCTTTGATTTCCGATTATATCAACCGGGAACGTTTGTACATAAGTCAACTCTATACCCCCTACATTGTTTCGTATACTGAATTTGGATACGGCGTCGGCAACCGGTTTTTCAAAACTGCAAATGCTGCTATTTTTTGCTCGTTTCATAAAACCAACTTCAGGGAAATCGGAGTCAAGGCATCTTTTGAGCTATAACCTCCTGTTTATGAGTGCCCTCCAACCACTATCCGCATCACTTTAAAGCCAATGACAAAAAAACGCACTACCTGATACAAAATGCAGGTGCGCCAGAATTTCGTCCAACCTGTGGGAACCGTGGCAAACGATTCCAAGCTGTAGGGTATTGTGTTTTTGTTATCCATACCGATGTTTTTAATTGATAATCGAAATCATTCCGGAATCAGCCACCAAAAAGGGTTGGCCTTTGCCTTGTACAAAAACATGTAGTGCATGATCAGTTTAAACCAGTGTCCGGCAAGCCCTATTTCGCCCAGTGTATAACGGAGGTTCCTCCCCCATTTCGGATATTTTTCCCAATCGGGAACAATGGGGAAAACCGTCATTGACGCAGCCTTTCCCCTCTTTATGCCGAATCCGGCAGAAATCACACAAGCAGCACCCATACGCGCCATGGAAGCCTTGTGTTTGTACTCGCGACTGCCAGTTTTAATCCTGTCGGCAATATTTTCTGCAACCACCTTTCCGATAACTCCCGAAGGCATCCCTGTACGGGGAGCCGTGGCGGAAATAGCCGTTCCTTTTGCGCTTACCATCGGTTTAGAAATGGCATGCGGCGGAGCAAAAGCAATCCCCGTAGCGAAAATATTGTTGTAGGTGGGGTTCTCGTAAATGGAAGGCCAATCCGATGTCTTCCATTCACTGTAGGGCTTCAACGTATAATCGGCATCCACCTTGAGAAATCCGTTTGCGGCAAACAGAACCGGAGTAATATCCTCTCCTCTTTTGTCATACGCCTTCAAACCAACCCCGGCAAAACTGGGGATAAGCATGGCAAAATCGAACTTTTTGGTCAATTCTTCTCCCGCCAGCGTCTCGTAATGGATGGTTCCCGGCTCAACCCTCTTTACTCCCGCACCCACGGTCCAGGTAATACCGTACTCGGTAAAGAGTGACTCAGCAAGAATCTTGGTGGGGGTAATGTAACCGCTTCGTTTTATAAAAGCTCCTCCCATACCGAAATCGCCCAATTCATATTCGTTGGAGATCCAACTTATTTCTGCCAGGTGATCCAACTTTCTCCGGCTTACCTCAAAAGCGATGTTTAACGCAAATTCAAAGGCCGCTCCCTGGCAGGTTGCCAGTGGATGCCCCGTTCCGATGACCATTCGCTGCTTTTCGCCTTTTTCCATTTTGGCAAAACAGGTTTGTAAATGCTCCCACGTCAAAGCCGCATGGTGATAAGTACATACGGAATCGGTATAAAATTCCGGTCCCAGGCCCTCAGTAGCCCCAAAATTAAGCTTGGGACCCGTGGCATTGATCAGGTAATCGTATTCCACTGTTTCTTCCCGGTCTTTTTCACTTTCCGAAACGTACCTGATTTTCACATATCCCTTATCGGTTCCCGTGTTTCCTTCGGGATGGATGGAGAGCGCCAGCGCCTGTTTAAAAACAATGCGGTTTCTTTTGTAAACCGGAGCCAGCTCGAAAATAACTTGTTCCGCTTTCATTAAACCGATTCCAACCCAGATGTTGGAAGGGACCCACTGGTAATGCGAATTTGGGCTAACAACCACGACTTCGTGTTCTTTCCCCAATTTTCGTCTTGCCGACAATGCTGCTGTGTGACCGGATATACCGGCGCCTAAGATGAGTAATCTTGCCATAGTATTTCGTTGTATTAGTTAAACATTGAAGACCAAGATATATTGCAGCAAATGTAGCAATAAAACTTTTGTTTATAGCAACTTAAGCGCTCTTTTTTCTATTTATCGCACTTCATCGAAATAGGTAAGCACTTGCGGTCTCTGTAACCTGCTTTTGAGCCATTCCTCGATCTTGTTTTTATCGGTAGCACGCAACGCATTCCGGGGCACGGTAAAAACGACAAGTGGGGTCCTGTCGCTGCGACGGATACTGTCTTTTTGAGTAAAGTAAGAAAAAGTTTCCGTATAAGAACATCCGCTTATCTGCGGATACAGCGGTTGTATTTCCAATAACAGCTTTTCCCCCAGGGCCGGAATATTCCTTATGCTGTCTATTCTGTTTTCAGATTGCTTTAAAGCAAACGTTACCGCATTCAGCCGGTTGTTGAGAACTTCGGTCTCCGATTGGTATTTTCTTGTGTTTTCCTGAACGAAAGAGGCTTCAAATCCTTGGCTGATACTCAATTTCGCTGTATCGATTTTGTTAAGAAAAGCCACCATCTTAATGGAATCAATGCGTTTCGGGGAAAGCCCGTAGCCACTATACACCAATTCCACGTTTTTATTCGACGGAGTTATGCTGTTTTTTTGCAGGTAATTCCCCTCCACTACAGAAACCTGACTGATAAAATATTCGGCATGCTGGATAAAATTTTCATTCTGAACGAGTTGATATCCGAAATAAACACTCGGAACTGCCGTAATAAGAATTACTGCCGTAAGAGCATGATTTACCCGCTTCTTCCTGTCGGGATCGACAATGCTTCTGATGGGAAGCTTCAAGTATTGGCATACTACCAATGCCGCAAAGGCAATAAAAACCGTATTGATCGCAAAGAGGTACAAGGCTCCGAAGAAAAAGTTGAATTGCAGTGTGGCCAATCCATACCCGGCAGTACAGATAGGAGGCATAAGCGCTGTAGCAATAGCTACTCCAGGAATGACGTTACCCTTAAGCTTGCTACTGATGGCTACAATACCGGCTAATCCACCGAAAAGAGCAATCAACACATCGTAGATAGTGGGACTGGTTCGGGCCAGCAGTTCCGAATGAGCCTCATTTATCGGAGAAAGGAAAAAATAGAGGGCGGAGGTGAGCAGGCTTACTCCTACGGCGTAGATGAAGTTCTTAAGCGAACGCCTGAAAAGGTAAAAGTCATAAGTTGCCAAACTGTACCCCATCCCGTTTATCGGGCCCATCAAAGGAGAGATAAGCATGGCACCGATAATTACAGCCGTAGAGTTCATGTTCAATCCCACCGACGCTACCACAATGGCAAACATCAGGATCCACAGGTTGGTACCTCTGAACTGAATCCCTTTTTCTATTTCGTTGTGAATGGTTTCGTAATCCTCCAACTCCGAACGAAGGTTGAAAATTGTAGCGAGTTTCCGGACTTGTTTTTCCATAACTATTGCTGTTGTTTTTACAAAACTACAAAAAAAGGGAATTTAGCCCTCATTTCCAACAAAAAAACAGCCGGAAAATCGATCCGGCTGCTTTTGAACACATGAAGTTATTAATGCAAAGTAGAGTTTATATAGAATCTGTAAGTATAACCGTTTTGTTTAAACTTCCGTTTTCGAGAATGTACTCTTCTCCGTAATCCCAATCAAAAGCTTTGTTGTTGCGGCTTTTCTTCAATTTTCGACGAACAGACGGATTCGTGGTAAAATTATCGTAATCATCCAGCCGTTCATCGATCTCAATTCTTTTACCGAGCGGCACCGCGATTTCAACGATCATGCCCTGTAGGCGGTAGCCTTGCGAAATGGGAGCTGAGAAGAACTCGGGCAAAAACAACAGGGAATCCTGTTGATGTAAGGGATAGGCGAACTCTGCGGCATTCTTCCTGGCGATCTTCAGGTCCCTGCCCGAACTCGATGAAACGGTTCTTACGTGAAACAACGAGTCCGCGCTTTGAACAATTTGCAGTTTAATGTTTGAAAATAACAGGGAGTCCTCGTTAATGGTATAATAGGGAAAACTATCCAAATCCGGGCCCGGTCCGAAGTTACGGCTGAAAGAGTAGTAGTCTGACGGATAAACCGCCATATCCACGTATAACTTTTCGCCGCTAAAAGCAGAAAGAGCCTGTACATTTTCAGCAGATGACTCCACACTAAATTTTTCGGCCACTTTAAATCCGAGCATAGTAGCAGAAAAGATTCCGACGACCCACAAGATAATCGACACGACTCCGATAACCGGACGTGATTTTGCTTTCATTGACCGACGAACGATCCACACGATAATGGATATAATGGGAACTGCAAACAGTAATCCTGCAGACAACCACAACAGGGTATTTTCGTAACCCGGGTCAATAAATAACGACTTTAGAGGGACAAATTTTGTGCCGGCTACAAGAAAAGCGATCATCATTCCCGTCGTAACTACAGCAAAAATTCCGGCGAACGCAAAGAATATAATTTTGAAAAGGATTCCCAATGCATTCAGACAACCCGTATTACCGGAACCAACCGTTGCGTTTGCTGACGCTTTCGCGGCATGGAACCGTGGGGGCTCGGGCGGCATGGCATCCAGAGACACTTTTTCCGAATCACCGGCAACAGCAGCTGTTGCAGCGTACGGCTTGGTATAATTATCACCGTCGTCAGTTTTGCTTTTCACACTTGCCACGTTATCGCTTACAGTTTCACGTATGGATTTGATATATTCCTCCTCACCCATCATTTCGAGTTTCTGCTTTACGGTAGTGGCCCTCGGAATAATTACCCATAGAACGGCATAGATCACGACAACCGACATATTGATGTTCCAGTTGAAATCCACGTTGTCAAAAAAACGGTTCCACGGGAAGAACGGTATAGAGATCATCCCCATCAAATTCAGAAATAACGGAGCTGCAAAGAGCAAACGCGGAATCCACGTGTCAATTTTGAAGTACGCTGCAATTCCTCCGCAAACCCCTCCCAGGAAACGGTCATTGGGATTCCGATAAAGCCTTCTGGCAACATTTGTCTCCAGCGCTTTGGGCTTTAAGACAATCCATAAAATGAGGTATACCCAAAACAACACACTGAAAAGCACAACAAAAACAATACGCATCCACACCGGATCTATTTTGAAGTAATGAGCGAGGCCGCTGCACACACCAGCAATTATTTTATCGTCTGCATTGCGGTAGAGGGTCTGCCGCCTTTCGCTTCCGCCAGGTTCCGATTTCGGCTGCTCCGAAGTTGAGGCAAACTGTTCAAAAGGTGTTTCACCATAGGCGTAAACCGACTCCTGATATTCCGTGTCAAAATCTTCCGGTCTTCCTATGCTGGAGATAATGGACTGAACATCTTCATCGGTAATGCAATTGATACCCAGCTTCAGCCGGTTTCCAAACAATTCGGCAATACGGTTTTCTATATCGTTTACAATCTCTTCTCCGCCCTCTTCCCGCGAAAAATATTTTTTCAGACTGTCTATGTATTGCTTCAAAAGTTCATAAGCAGTTTCTTCGATAGCGATGACCTGCCCCTGGAAATTGATATTAATCACTTTTTTCATTGTTCTGTGGTGTTAGGTTCATTTAAATTGCCGTTGACAACGGCGTTTACCCCGGTGGATAGTTCAGTCCATGTCGATTCTAAAAGATCATAAAATTTTTCACCTTTCTCTGTCAAGATAAAATATTTTCGCGGAGGGCCCGAAGTACTTTCCACCCAGCGATAAGTGAGTATTTCGGCGTTCTTCAACCGATTGAGCAAAGGATATAGCGTTCCTTCAAGAAGCTGCAGGCCTGCATTTTTCATTTCGTCGATTATATCACCCGGATATGCTTCGTTCCGCCTGATAATCGCCAAAATGCAGTACTCCAGTACTCCTTTCCTCATTTGACTTTGGGTATTTTCAATATTCATTTTTCAATAAATTTTTATTTACACCACAAAGATAAATTAAACAAGGTAATATGCAATGCAAAGTACCAATGAATTTCTTTATTTTAGTATTATTTAACAAAATGACCGTACCTGACGCTATCCTCGCCTACTCCTCGTAAAAATGCGGCACTTAAAGTGTATGTTTCGTTCTTCAAAACGGATTATGAATCGATTGTCTGCGGAATTCCTATTGTTGTTTTACTCTTTTATACCTATGTTTGCAAATCAAACAAGGATTTATGAAGTTCAATATACTATTTTCATGCGTTTTTCTTTTCTTTTCCATGGCTCGTTTCCCGGCTTATACACAACATCCCTATACCAACCCGCTTGATATTCCTCCGGCACTCAGTGCCAACTTCGGGGAGTTGCGAAGCAACCACTTTCATTCAGGCATTGATTTCAAAACACAACAAACGGTAAACAAACCGGTTGTAGCCATCGCCAACGGATATATTTCGCGCATAAGTGTTTCCCCTGGAGGATATGGGTTGGCACTCTACATCGACCATCCCAGCGGACATACCAGCGTTTATGCGCACCTGAACAGTTTTTCCAGCCCTATTGCCGATTTTGTGAAAGAAAAGCAATACGAGCAAGAAAGTTACCGGGTGGAGCTTTACCCCGAACCGGGTTTGCTGATCGTAAAAAAAGGTCAGCAAATAGGATTGAGTGGAAATACAGGCAGTTCCGGTGGCCCACACCTGCACTTTGAAGTACGCGATACCCAGACGCAGGACCCACTGGATCCGCTTTCTTTTTTCAGCCAAGCCATCCCCGACACGCAAAAGCCCGATATTCGGGGCATTGCGTTTTATCCTGTTGAGGGAAAAGGAGTCGTGAACGGAAGCAGTGATCCCTTACGGATGAATATTTTGAAAAACAAGTCCGGGATACCCCTGGCACCGCCTCAAGCGATAAACGCATGGGGTAGAATCGGTGTAGCCGTAAAAGCGTACGACCGGATGAACGGTCAATCCAACATCTACGGTGTCAAGCACGTCAGATTATTTGTGGATGAGAAGCAGGTGTTCAGCAGTTCCATCGACAGGTTTCCTTTCAGTAAGACGCGCATGTTGAATTCATTTATCGACTTTGAAGAATGGCGGGAACGAAGTTCTTTTTACATGAAGTCATTTATAGAGCCGGGAAACACGCTCAAGTTCTACGACGCAGTCAATAACGGATTTATCGATATCAACGAAGAGCGAGATTACCGCATGCGCTATGAACTTGAAGATCATAACGGAAATACCCTTGTATACTCTTTTGTGGTCGGAGGACAGAAACAACCCGTCGCAAAAACGGATTCCTGCAAAAATTTTATGCCGTGGACACTACACAATACATTTGTTGACTTTGATTTTATGCTCGACATACCTTCTGGAAATCTATACAACAGCTTTTGTTTTTCACACCGTAAAACTGGCTCAACGGTCTATTACTCCGATATACACCGGGTGAATGACTCACCGGTACCGCTACACCAAAACGCTACCGTATGGATAAAATTAAACGTGGACACCCTGGATAACAAGCAGCAATACGGTATTGTAGAAATCACGGAATATCGTCCCCGTAAATCCTGAAAAATGGGTGGCTTCACGCAGGATCCAAATCCGGCTATCGGATAACAAAAGCGGAATATCCGCCTTTAAAGGAACCATTAACGGGAAATTCGTCCTCTTTTCACACGATATGAAATCCTCCCTATATACTTACCGGTTCGACGATTCAAGGCTGGAAAAAGGCAAAACACAGGAACTTGTTTTTGTGGCTACCGACGGAGCGGGAAATACAACGGAATACAGGTATGCCTTCGAGTACTAAATTCAGTTATTGAGAGCTTATCACCTGGTCCAAAACGCGTTTCAGAGTCCCAGCGTTTCCTGTGCCAGGCGGATTTCTTTTTCGCTTCCGGTATGCTTTCCTTCCACATCCGACAGTTTCACACATTCGTGCCATTGTTCTTTGGCGGTCATTTTGCATCGGAACAGTTTCATGACAATATTCATACCCTTGATGTTGTTGCCCACATCATTGGTCAGGTTCGTTCCTATACCGAAAGTAGCCCCTATACGCTCCCCGCAATAGTTCTTGATAAGGATAGCCTTGTCCACATTCAGGCTGTCGGAAAAAACGATGTATTTCAACTTGGGGTCTATCCGCAGTTCTTCATACCGTCGCACGACTTTATCTGTAAAAACAAAGGCATCACCGCTGTCGTGCCGGAGGCTGGTAAACAACGCCGCATGTTTTTTGCTAAAGTTTCGGAGAAAGACATCGGTAGTATAGGTATCGGTGAGTACGGTTCCCAGATCACCGTCGTACACGTTGATCCAGTTCTCCATCGACATGTAATTGGCCATTTTATACCCGTAAATTGATCCGTGAAACTGTACCCATTCGTGCGGATGTGTTCCCGACACATTCACGTTGTGCTTATATGCCAGGTAAACATTGCTGGTACCGAACAGGGAATCTCCGGCGTATTGCTTTAACAATCCGGTAACCCGGTCCTCCACATCGAAACTAAACCGGCGTCGCATACCGAAAAGTGAAAACGTAATGCCGTTTTCTTTCAGTTTAAGTGCTTTCTCAATAGCTGTTTTTTCCATGTATTCCGTGTCGGGATATTGCTCCGTTTCCTGAAAATACAGCTCCGATACCGTAGCAAGGATGGGAGTTTCCCAAAGCGTAACGCGATAAAGTAACCCCGTGGCACGGATTTTTAATTTACGGTCTTCAAGGGAAACCTCCACCTCCGACGGATCAAAACGGAACCCTTTCAGAAAATCGATATAAGTTGGCGGCAGATACGGCATTTTTTTTCTCACGAACTCCTCCTCCCCTTTCGTCAGACTCAGTTCCGACATCTTTTCCAATTCTTGCCGTACCCGTTCATCAAATCCGTCGGGATAATCGCCATTACTTCTGTCCACAAATACAAACTCTCCAAAGGCACGGGGAAAAAGCTTGCTGTATGCATAGCTGGTGGTAAACTTATACAAATCCGTATCAAGAATACTTTTGATAATTGCCATTTTTCGCAGATAATTAGTTTTAGTTCTAAAACACTTAAAAGAGTAATCGGTTCACACCTGTAAAAAAAGCATTTCTTCCAAACTATATGTATCTCGTTTGTTCCCTTCCGGGGACAAGAAATTATGGTAATTTTGAATTTTGGCAGTTAAGCCCTATCTTTGGGAAAAACAATTTAGAACAACATGACTCAAACTCCCCATTGTACAATATGCCAAAGTGCGGTTACTTATTTCGACGGCACGTTATTCCATTGTACGGAATGTTTTCACGCATGGACGCAAGAAGACATGACAGCAGCCGAAAATTCGAAAAAGGTACTGGATAGCAACGGAAACGAACTTTTTGACGGTGACGATGTTACCGTAATAAAAGACTTAAAGGTGAAAGGTTCGTCCATGGTAGTAAAACGGGGAACCCGGGCACGCGGAATCCGTCTTTCAGCAGACGATCCTACGCACGTGCAGGCCAAAGTTGACGGACAAACTATTTTTATCCTCACCGATTTTTTAAAGAAATAAACAAACAAGCGGGGAGGGCACAGTGGGCTTTTACAGCTCCGCCCTCTCTTTTCCCTGGCCGAGGAGATCGGCTCCTTTGCGGATGACCTCACGCGAACACCCTGCAGCGAACTTTTTATCCTTGAACTTCTTTTTTAACGACTGTACCGTCAAATCGAGCGTACTCTTGCTGGGGCGCATCAAAACGGCAGCGCCGATTAACCCGGTTAATTCGTCGGCGGCGTAAAGCACTTTCTCCATCTGATGTACAGGCTTTACATCGTGTTGCGTAAACCCGTAAGCATGGGAAACCACAGCACGCTTTAGCTGAGGATCAATGCCCTCGTCATCGAATATTTCGCGGACTTTGATGCAATGCTCATCCGGAAACTGTTCGAAATCCAAGTCGTGCAACAAACCCACCAACCCCCAAAAATCCACCTCACCAACATACCCCAGATTAGTGGCGAAGTAACGCATCACGGCTTCAACCGTCTCCGCGTGCTGAATATGAAACGACTCCTTGTTGTATTTTTCCACCAGCGCAAAAGCTTCCCGGCGGGTGATTCCAGGGGCTAAACGACCGGTATTGTCCTCAGGTAAATGTTCAAACACCATACGTTTTACATTTTTTTCGCGTAAAGATAACCATTTTCTGCAAAATTACCGTCCGAACAAAAAATCAGTTGTGTTGTTTAAAAGTCTGTTTTCCGGGATACACGAATGAAACGATTTCTCCATGTGCTCATCAACATAGCCGTAGCCAACACCTCCACTTTCTTTCTGTGGAGTGCATTGTCTTTCTGGCTTTACCTGGAAACGCATTCGGTACTTATTCTCTCTATCCTCAGCGGGACTTTCATGACACTCGTCACCCTTTCGGGAATGTTTTTCGGCACGATTGTGGACAAACACCGGAAAAAGGAGGTCATTGCTGTTTCATCTATTGTAGCCCTTATTTTTCTGCTACTTGCCGGTTCTGTCTTCTTGTTTTTCGACCGGAAAGAAATTGCCGATATATCGTCATCCGCCTTCTGGATTTTCTCCCTTTCCATCTTATTGAGCGCGCTTGTCAGCAACCTTCGTTCGATAGCGCTTTCAACCACCGTATCCATCCTGGTACCGAAAGAGGATTATGCCCGAGCCAATGGGATGGTGGGAATGGTTCAGGGTGTTGGAATGATAGCCAACACGGTTTTCAGCGGACTGGTGATCGGCCGGCTGGGGCTTGAATGGGCCATGTATATCACGCTTATTTTATCGGGACTGGCTCTGTTGCACCTGCTTTTCGTCCCGATACCGGAAGACCACCTGCATCACGATCCCGAAGTCCTCAATAAACAAGTGGATTTTAAAGGCGCCATAAAGGCCATACGTTCCGTTCCCGGGTTAATGGCCCTTATCTTCTTCACTACGTTCAACAACTTTATCGGCGGAGTGATCATGGTTCTTCTCGATCCCTACGGGCTGGAAATGTTCTCGGTAGAGATGTGGGGCATTGTTCTCGGCATCACCGGAACAGGCTTTATTTTTGGGGGGATGGCCATTACGAAAAAAGGGTTGGGCAAACAACCGTTACGGACGTTGCTCTACGGCTATGTTATTGGAAGCCTTATCTGTTTACTTTTTACCGTTCGCGAATGGGCATGGCTGTTTCTGGCGGGAATTTTTTTGTATATGTTTTTCGTTCCGTTCATTGAGGCTGCAGAACAAACCATCATTCAAACCGTCGTACCGAAGATCAAACAAGGTCGGGTTTTTGGCTTTGCACAGACCGTGGAGTCTGCAGCCACTCCAGTTTCAAGCTACCTGATCGGACCGATTGCGCAATTCTCCATTATTCCTTTTATGGAAAGCGATGCCGGAAAACAAACTTTCGGCTGGCTGCTGGGAGAGGGAATATAGCGCTTACGTTTGTGTTAGCGGGTCTCTTTATGCTTCTTCTTTCACTGCTAGCTTTCCGCACCAGGGCATATCACCGCCTCTCCGAATCGTTCAAGAAATCGTTGTAACAGTAAGGTGTGAATTCCACACAGACAATGAACAGTAGGTTAGCGGATAATCATCAGTCCTATTTTTTCAGTACGTCTGCTCCTTGCTCTCCATTGCTTTTGGCCCAGGCACGATGCATCAGAGAAGTATTGAATACCAGGCTGATATTGCCGTTTTTATCCACTGCGATAACTCCGCCCCCGGAACCACCCATGGGCGATATTTTATTAAAAATCACTTTGTTGGCCGCTTCTTCAAGCGATAAACCTTTGTATTCCATCAACGCTGAGATATCAAAAGCCACCACACGTCGTATCCACAACTCCCCGTGTCCCGTACCGGAAACGGCAACCGTGTTGTTATTGGCATACGTTCCCGCACCGATGATGGGCACATCGCCCACGCGGCCCCATTTTTTGCCGCGCATTCCGCCGGTGGAAGTGGCCGCGGCCAGATTGCCGTATACGTCAAGTGCAACACAACCCACCGTACCTTTGTCGCTTTGCTGTTTCACTTTTTTATCAACCGTAAAGTAGTTGTTATCCACTATCTCCAATCCCATTTGCTTTGCAAATGCCGATGCACCTTCGCTGATAAGAAGCACGTGTGCCGTGCTGTCCATCACTAACCGGGCAGCTTTAACCGGATTTTTCACGTCTCGGACTCCTGCAACGGCGCCGGCTTTTAAGTTGGAACCATCCATAATGGCTGCATCCAGTTCATGAAAGCCTTCGCTGTTTGCAACTGCTCCTTTTCCGGCGTTAAACAGCGGATTATTTTCCAGTGAAACTACCACTGCTTCCACGGCATCTAACGCCGTGGAGCCGTTTTTGAGCATTTCTTTACCGATTTCGAGCGACTTGAGTAACTCCGTCTCATAAACGGTAATTTGTTCTTTGGTCATGTTTACGGATGCACTCCCGGCTCCGCCGTGCAGGGCGATAGACCATTTTCCCTGCGCGCACGTGACGAATGACGCAAGCAAGAAGATTTATTCCACAATCGCTTCCGTGAGTTCATCCAGTGAAAATCCGGCAAAAAAGTGGTTGAACTCTATGTTGGAAAGCGCTTTGCGGACATCCTCCGGGGTATATTTTACACCGATAAGCGCATTTTCCACTTCCGACAGGTTGCTGTTGTTTCCAAAAAAAGTTCCGTAGAATCGGATTTGCTGAATAAGAGCGTTCTTCACATCGGCAAAAACCTGAATTTTTCCGGCCGTATACCGGGATTGCCTTTCGATGCCAAATTTAGGAGAATGCCCGTAATTCCATTCCCAGGCACCGAATTTCGAAGCACGCAACTTCTCTATATCAGCCAACTCTTCTTCCGAAAAAGTGTACTCTTTCATCTCGGGGAATTTAGATTTCATGTGCTCCAGCAACTTATCGGAAAATTCATTGACCGATATCTTTACCGGCAGGTTGGGCAAAATATTATCCACCACACTTCGTACGGACTTCACGCTTTTGCTTTCGATCTTGTCTTTAGGCACTTCAAGAGCCTTTGAAAGAACGGTCAGGTCGGTATCAAAAAGCAGGCATCCATGGTGCATGATCCTTCCCTGCATGTATGCCTGTGCATTTCCGCAAATCTTTTTCCCGTCGATAACCAGATCGTTTCGTCCCGTAAACTCGGCCTTAACGCCTAAATCGGCCAAGGTATCGATGACTGGTCTGGAAAATGTTTTGAAATCGAAATCGGCACCCTTATCCTCGTTTGAGATAATGGTGTAATTGAGGTTGTTCAGGTCGTGGTACACAGCTCCCCCACCCGATATGCGTCGAATGACGTGAATCCCTTTCTGTTTTACGTATTCCGAATTAATCTCTTCTATTGTGTTCTGATGCTTTCCCACAATAATAGTCGGCTCGTTTATCCACAAGATAAACACTTTATCGTGATGCAGCAATTTTTTGAAGCAGTACTCTTCCAGCGCTATGTTATAATCGGGTTTATTGGATTTGTTGACTATATAAATCATTTT
>JALHIE010000185.1 GCA_022840285.1 Porphyromonadaceae bacterium | reverse complement strand
GGTAGACAAAGTACATCAACGCATTGGCAGGGCAATTGAAAAGTATCCCTCAGCCGCTCGGTTTTACTCTATTGAGGTAAAAAGCGAGCAAGACACGGCCACCAAAATCATTCTAACGAAAAAAGAAAGTTCTATCGAGGCTGAGGAACGTTTGGGCGTTTATTTTATCCGGACATGCCTGAAGACGAAAGAGGAAGAAATCCTCCGGATCATCTACAATACTATCCGTGAGGTAGAAAGTACCTTTCGCTGTCTGAAGACCGATTTGGATTTACGTCCCATTTATCATAAAAACGACGATGCTACCCGGGCACATCCGTATCTTGGTTTGCTTGCTTATTCTCCGGTGAATACCATTCGCTATCAGTTGAAAGCCAAAGGGATCCGCCATGACCGGCAGGAAATTGTACGCATAACCAACACGCAAAAGGTGGTTACTACATATGGGAAAAACACCTTTGGTGAAACCATTTACGTGCGTCGTTGTACCGAACCAAACGAAAAGGTAAAGTCGATCTATCAGGCATTAGGGTACCGAAACTATCCCTTCGTCAAACGAAAATCCGTAGTACACAAATCGGAACTCAAAAAAAAATCAATTTGCCTGTTTTCAGCAAATTAGTGATGGATAACTGCAACTTGGGTTAAGAGACGAATGGGAAGCTTATGACTTGATTACAAATGATGGGATAAAAATAGAAGTTAAATCCGCCGCCTATATTCAAAGTTGGGATCAAAAAAAATTTTCTAATATTTCATTCTCAATCAAACTTACCGGATGTTGGGAGGAAGAAACAAGTATGCAACGTGGTGAACCAAAAAGACATGCTGACGTTTATGTATTTTACCATTTAAAACATAAAGACAAAAACACAATCGATCCCCTAAAAATGGAGCAATGGGATTTTTACATTCTGCCGACTTATCAGCTTGACAATTACGAAAGAAGTCAACATTCGATTACATTGAACTCACTAAGAAAACTGACTGAACCCCATAAATACGCTGACTTAAAATATGAGATAGCTAAAGCATATGGAGCACAAAAAACTATACGCAAACTTGAAGATTTGACTTGCCAACTTATTTGAGACAAAAAGTTAAGCGACATTTTTAATCGATTCTTTTTTAAGATTATACTGATTCCGGAATTCATCAATGGTTAAGTTCCCCAATGCTGAGAATCTCCTTTCATGATTATACCGGGATTCAATATATTCAAATACACATACACACAAGCGCATCCGCCCTCTTGTTTTGAGTTTGATCCCATAGACCAATTCGGATTTGAAAGTTTTGAAAAAGCTTTCAGCCACGGCATTATCCCAACAATTGCCCTTTCCGCTCATACTTTGTTCCGGCTTCAAGGATTTCAACAGATTGACAGTCTGTTTGCAGGCATATTGGATGCCCCGGTCAGAATGAAATATCATTCCTTCTCCAAAAGGTCTGTTCCTGTTCGCCATCCTGATGGCAGGGATTACGGTATGGGATGCATTCATATGATCGCTTATGGACCATCCGATCAGTTTGCGATCAAAAAGATCCAGCACACAGGTCAGATAAAGAAATCCAT
>JALHIE010000001.1 GCA_022840285.1 Porphyromonadaceae bacterium | reverse complement strand
ACCGAAGATGGGGCCCAAACCGGCAATATTCAGGAACTGAATAAGAAGAACGCGCCACCAGGGCATCGGAACGAAGTCGACCCCGTCACTCATGGATATAGCCGGGGTAGGCCTCCCGGAGTCGGCCTCCATCAGCCGTTCCAGGTATCTGGAATAAAAAATGTAACCGGCTAAAAGGATGGCCAGGGACAAAATAAATGTAATCATTTTCTTCTATTTTACACGTAGTTATCAATAATTCTATTCAATTTCAGGGATCTGATTTTTTTCAGCAACTTTTAAGCGGCATTGCGGACCGCTTCTTTCCGGTCAATTACCGTGCAGGCGGTGATGACTTGCAGAAGAACAGCATGTTCAGACCTCAATTTCTTTAACCAGTTCTTTTAATGGTTTTGGGAAAGCGTTTTTTTTCAGGTATTCTTCCCAATATTTTTTATCCGCAGTATACTTCTTGCCGGTGAGTTCTTTCAGTTCATTGGCGGCAAAATCGCTCAGGTTGAAATGGATATCATCCAGGTAGCTGACAAGTAAGGCATAGCCACTCTTTGAACCGCATCGGGCCAAGGCGGAGGCAATGGTTGTTTCAAGCACGGCTCCAAACGCTTTCCATCTCGTATCGTAGTATTTGTCGGTCATATACCCACCGATGTTCTTGTCTGAGAGCAATTTTTCAAGGCCCGGAATCAATTCGTTATCCGGTACCCGTTCCGCAAAAAAGCACAAGTTTAAGATGCGGTTATAGAAAGGGATAATGCGCAAATCAATTCGTTCATCGTAATAATCGCTCTCCCTTTTTACCATACCTCCTCCGGAAACCGTGTTCTCCAAAATATGCCGAACTATGCCAATACCTTCACGAGAATTGGCCAGGGCTAGCAGGGCGATGTTCTGGTTGATCCTCCAAAACAGTCCTTTCAGCATATTCTTCTCCCGCCCCCGTATGTCGTCGTATGTTTCCACAAATCCACCCGGGTAACCCTTGGCTTGCTCTTCCCTGAACAGGTCAGCCAGTTCGTTCAGGATCAGTTGATTGCCCTCACTTTCTCCAAACCAGGCCAGCGCTTTTGCCAACAACAGCTTGCCGTGATCGTTCGAACACGAATGAAAGCTGCTTTTCAGTTGCGCTATACAATTTTCTTTTTGCAATTTGCAGCATTCGTACAGGAACTCGTCTTTTCCCTCTCCCAGATTTCTTATCCGGAAATCAATCTCTTCACGGTCGTTTATTCTGTTTCCAACCTTTCGGTTTGAAAACTCATTGGGGATAAAACCCCGGGTAAACCACTCAGACTGCAAGTCTTTCAGTTGAAAATCCTTAAGTCGGGACTGCCCGATTGCCGCTTTTGCAGATACCTGGCCTGCCAGGTAACCAAGGACCGACAGGTCGGCAGACATTCTTGTAAACTGGAGCGCATTGTGCGTTTGGGAAAATGCTTTTCCCAGGACCATTATTCCGTCCAACCCAATTGGGATCAGCGATCTGAACGGGATTTCAACCTTTACGATATTTGAATGTGGCAATAAAAAGCCACAGCGGGTATACTCTCCATAACCGACAAAATGAGGATCATAGTCGCTACTTGCAACCGTGATCAGATCGTCGAAATGAGTTTCCTCGGCTGCATCGATAAGGGTTAATTCGTATTCCCCTTTTATTCTTCTCGATTCCCTGACGGTCAGGTAGGGATGAAAATCATAGAAATGTGCCTCGTAGTGGGATAAGAACAATCCTCTTTGCAGCTCGGCGATCTTCGTGTTATCAATTATATCGTAATCTGAATTTACGTGCGTTGGGGGTTTCCCTCCTCCTGCCAGGTTCCATTGACTGTAGTTTTGGGTGATTCCGTTCCTGCTGTTCCCGTGAAGAAAACCGGCACCGGAAAAGGAAGCAATATCCCCGTCTCCCGTCGAATCCAGAATAACATCCCCCAACACTTTCTCCAGCTTACCGTTTCTGCATATGAGGATACCTTTCACCCGGTTGTTGTCCACAATTGAGCCGCAAACGATGGATCCGGGCAAGAATTTCACGTTGTTTTCCTTGAACCAGTTCAGGAAGTAATACTGACGGCCGGGCTTCTTATTGAACCTGATCTCAGCGGATAATTTATCGGATTCACCTTCAAGTCTATCCAGAAAGCTGTTCTTTCGCAAACCGTGGTAATAACCCATTACGCCGCCAACGGTTTTTGTTCCTCCGGGATCGTTAAAATAATCAACAGCAACCACGGTGGCGCCCATTTCGGTGGCACCCATGATGGCGGGAGCGCCCGACGTGCCGGATCCGCCGACAACTACCTGACACTCGGTTGAATCATGAATCATTCCGGCAATTGACCGGTTACACTTCTTGAGGGGGATGGAAAGGTTGTTCTCGCTGTAGCTTTGCGGGTTGATGTCATTCAATGGGAAAGTTTGTCCTGACAGGTGTAATTTCTTCTGTTTGTTCCCTTTTCCGGAAAAATTGATCCTACCCACACACCCTGTTGCAGTGTTTCGTATGCTTAATACCTGTTCGCAGTCGAGTTCTCCCTGATGCGTATCCAACATGTAATAGCCACCTAACTTTACGGTGGGCAAAGGCGTTTCTCCGGACAATAAGGTTGAGCTTTCATAGGCGTAATAATGAATTTTTGCGTTAACCAATGAATCGTCAATCAGTTTCAGGTTTCTGCCAATTTCACCCGCAATGAGTCTTGATTGCAGTTCCATCTTTTCAGGATCCTGAGCATCGGGTAAAAATTGAAATTCCATAAAAGCCTGATGATTTGCATTTTTCCCCCTGTGAATTCGAATCTCGTTTCCTACCAACCTTAAGTTTTCCGGAACTTTGACAATTTTTTTCTTCAGGTTGTCCGCCCCTAACAGTTCCAGCACAAATCCCGCTTTCTCTATCCTGTATTTTTGTTGGATCAGGTTTCTGCTGAACATGAGATTATCCGAACTGTCAATAAATTTTTTGCATTTCACGGTAAATAAGCCGTGCTTGCAGGCAAGCAGCGCTCCGGAGACATTCTTGCCATCGGTAACAATTCCGCACACATCGGTCATTAACAGTACGTGTACGTTGTGTATGAGGAGATTCCTGAGTAGCCCTTTTTTGATTGAACCGGCAAACAAAAGCAGTTCATCATCAAAACGGCTGTTGTTGGGTCCAGATCCACCCTCCGCAAAAATTTCCCGCTTTTCGTCGACGGGGAAGAAGAGTTGGATCAGTTCAGGGTCCCAACGATCGAATCCGGTGTCTCCAACCCACAACTTCCTTTTTGCTGTTATTTCGTAACCGGGAGCAGGCCTTTTCTCCACGATCAGCACCCTTAACCCTTTTTTTGCCGCTTCAACAGCTGCAAAATAACCGGAGAGTCCTGCACCGTTGATTACAATATCGTACTCTTCAAATCGGGTATTATCATCAAATTGCTTGTTTATTTCGGACATCAAGTGTGCTTTTGCAAAACCGGGCAGTAACATCACCGCACCTGTCGCAGGAACGCTATAGCTTAAAAACTCTCTTCTGTTCATATTATGTTTATTTAAGTGGTGTAAATCATTAGTGAAACAGTCTTATACAAGATCGATAACAAATTATATACCTTGAAGTTCAAATTGGATGCACGACTTTTTAAATACCGACATTGTGACCGTAAATTTGTAATTTATGATAAGTTCCTATCTGATTCTGCTCTCCAACTCTTTCAGGTGGTGTTTGTATACCTCTCTGGGTGTGCAATTGTACTTTTTGCACAACGAGGCAGCCAGCCCCACCAACTCTCCCATCATTCCGGTTGTTTCCTGAACACGAGCTGCAGACAATACAATGTGCGATACACTGACGTTCCTGCCTGCCATAAACAGGTTGTCCACATTTTTTGAGTAGAGGCAGCGGTAAGGTATCCGGAAAGGAGGTATTACCTGATCATCACGTAGATATCTGCGCGGTGTTCCCAAATCATTGAAATAATGTTTCATGGTCGAAATAAACTCCTCTCCCGGAAAAAAGAAACTATTCTTCGGCGTTGGAAAATGCTGATCAAGATCGTAGGTACACGTCACAAAGGCATCGTCGTATTTCACGTAAGCCCCTTCGGTATCCTGTTGCGTGAGGAGTACGTCACCCACCAAACGACGCGATTCGCGTTTACCGGCAACGTAAAACACAGTTTCCAGATCCAGTTTGGCAAAACCGGCTTTATCCTTACTGTTATTCTTCAGAAAAGCCCAGTTCCCGTAAATTGCACGGAACAGATAGTCACGAATAAATTCGGCTTCGTTCACCTGGTCATACAGGAAGCCGGTTTCCCACCAGTTGCTGCCACGGGTTACTTTTTCACAGGATTCTTCGTTGAACTGTATGGCCCACTCACATTCGGGGAATACTGTCTCTTGTCCGGTATTTTTGCTCCACCAGGTAAGGGACGTTCCCAGCACCATGTTATCGGGGCGGTTAGGAGCCAGCGTCTCGCGCGTCTCACCGCGCATCTCGCGCCCTACCCGGTATTCGGCACCCGCCAGAAATCCAATGTTCCCGTCCCCGGTACAATCAATGAATACCGGAGCATGGAAAACAGTTTCGACATTGGTTTCTATGTGTTTGGCCGTAACTGAAGCGATTCTATCTCCCTCTTTTTCCAAGGTAAAGACATGCATGTTTGGGAAAAAGGTGAGGTTTTTTTCGGCCCCGATGATACTATCCACATGTGCCGGACGACGGTATACATTCTTAATCTCCCTGACAACGTCTCCCAGCCGGGGGTACGGTTCTATGTTGAGGCCTCCACTGGCTACAACCTGTACCTCCACACTGTTATTCCCACCGGGAACAGGCCGGTTATGAATCAATGCCACTTTCAGGCCTTCGCGGGCACCCTTGATGGCAGCTCCTAATCCTGCGGTGCCGGCGCCCACCACTACCAGGTCGTATGTCCCGCCATTCCCGGGCTGTTCCGGAAGTCCCGTGAGTTTTTTACGGAATTTGCGCATTGGCTCCCCCTCATTGGGAATCCGCACCTCCTTTTCTTTAGTGAAAAGGATGGCATCACACCGGCCGTTGAATCCTGTCAGGTCGTGCAGCGTTACCCGGTTCAGCTTCTCTTTTATCTCGATACTCCCCGCATACTCCCAATCCCACCGCTCACCCAGGCCGAGTTCATTATCCAGTCTTGTTCCATTGACCGACAATTGAAAACGTCCGGGTTTTTCCTTGGTTTTCCACGGGGAACACCAGTTCCACGTACGGACATAAACATGCCAGACTCCTTTCCCGGGAATAGCTACCGAGGTTGATGCATCCTCGACCGGCCTGCCCATTCCATGAGCCATCAGGAAAGGAGAGCCCATCTGATCCATGAACTGCTGGTCGAGGACCCAGCCTCCCCTCCTGTCGAAACTTTCTGCCTCTACCAGCACCATTCTGTTGTTATTTGCAAGAGACATGGATACAACCGTTATGCATATCCCAAAAACTAAAAAAACTTTCCGTATCATAAGATTTGTTTGTGACTTTTATATCGGTTGATAGTTAATCGTAATTTCTCCGGTTAGTGCGGGCTGATCCAGGCATATGCCAATCCTGTTGTAAGGGACTCCTCCTTCATCAATCTTTTCCTGACGTAAGGCATATTTGGCTCCGCCGGTATGAATGGTAACTTTCATTCGCTCCGCTCTACCTTTCAGGATAAAAGTATGCTCCGATAATTTTTCCCATTCGCACCGGGTAATAATTGCCGTTTCAAATTTCTGCGGATCCGCGAAGACAAAACGGTCAGTAAAAGAGAGCTCTCCTTTCCCTTTCCGGGAGTAGATCATGGTGCGTTCCAGTTGTTTCAGCTCTTCAACACGGTACGCAGAAGCGATATCCATTGAAATTTCATCCCTCTGTCGTGAAAAATTTCTCTCCAGAATCAGCGCTCTTGCCTCTTTTCCTGCATGCTGCTCTATACCTGCCACCAGAGGGACAGGGTGACCGTACGAACCAACGGTTTTATATGTATACCGGTATTTTTCATTAAATATATCAGCGGTATAAGGTATGGATCCGGGGTCACCAGCCATAATCTCCGTACCGAGCGCAACAGTATAGGCTCCAACATCGTTATGGTTATGGTGCTCCTTGTTATCTCCTCCTTTCATAGCAGCTCCCAATCGGCAGTTTGAATCTGCTGGAGGCCGGACGATCAACACGGCGGAGAGATCAAAAAATGAACGAAGTTGCTTATCCTCCTTTTCCTTTTCCGGCACAAAAGGTTTTCTCGAAGCGGAATTGGGAAAAACCGCCATCACGCTGATTCGATTATCGGAAGTTCTCCCCGATAACGGGGTATTTTCGTATTTATCAATTCCCATCTGGAAACTCCTGTTCAAATAATGCATGACAAGGGGATCAGGCAGGGAGCCGATACCGCTATCCGAGATCGTCGGATATACCCCTTCGGCAATTTCCATTTTATAGGGATACCAAGCAATTTTCCGCACTTTTGGATTATCGTAAAGATCGATTTTCCCTTCAGTGGCCTGCCAGATGCATTCTCTCAGTTGAACAAACCGCCCAAAACCGTAATTGAAATAGCCTATTCCTTCGGAACAATATCCGTCATCTCCAAAACCGACAAGTCCATTTTGCGAATAGTACTCACCGATGTAGGTGAAGACCGCGCGTTCATGTTTATCTTCAATCAACGTGAGAGCCGCTCCTACCACACCAGCCAAACAGACGTGATTGTAGTTATTTGTCATCAGAAGGAACCGATTCTCCCGGTTGTTGTCTTGTCTTTTAATTTTGTTCAACACAGGATAAAACGCCCGTTTGTATACTTCTGCGATTACCTCCTTACGCAAGGCAGGATCCAATTGATGACCCAACAGGTAAAGCGTCTGCGAAATGGTATGTGCGTACAAAGCCGTTGTCAAC
This sequence comes from Porphyromonadaceae bacterium, assembly GCA_022840285.1. GTDB lineage: Bacteria > Bacteroidota > Bacteroidia > Bacteroidales > Dysgonomonadaceae > Petrimonas. The sequence continues at coordinate 135,961 of JALHIE010000001.1, read as the reverse complement.
TCTACGGAGTATTCAATACCGTTGTAGTTTTTGAACTCGTAATCATTCCGGGGTGAAACCCAGGATTTCTGGTTGATGAGGTCCCTCAACCCCTCTTCAATCACCTTTATGTAACGCCCTTTATTCTCAAGACATTCGGCCCAGGTAACCTGCGCTAATCCTTTTGCCCGGTTGCGCATCATATTCAGTCCACGCGCTGACGACGGTGCAGTTCCGTTCGAAAGGGAGAAGTAGTCCTCCTCATTAAACGGTGGAAAAACGAAATTATCCATGCTTTTCAGGAAGTTGTCGTATGCACCCGACTGCATCAACTGATCCCACGCCTCACGTTGATGTGCCGGTTGTCCAAATCCTGCCGGTTTATCTACCAGCAGAGGAATGATTTCTGCCACTCTTTTCTCATCGATCGGTCTCAAAGGTACGGGACTATTCTGGGAATACCCTACAGCAGTAGCTACCCAAAAAAGGGATACGACAATCTTCATTGTCAGTAGTGCGCAATTACGGACAGGTGCTTTCTCCATCGTTTTTGAATAAAAGTACTGCAAAATTAGACCGCTGTTTGATGAATTATTTCTTAATATGATTTTCTATAAGCCAGGATATTCGCGGAAGAAATGCTGTTCCTAAAGCCAGAGAGCCGGCTTACACGAAAAAATTTCCGCGTTCAGGCATAAGTAATGCCCGCTATGCGGGACATTACTTGTAATTATCCGGATTTTCGTCCTGCCATTCGTTGACCCCGTCTCTGATCCGGTTGCGGAACGTCAGTGTATCGGTTGCATGGGAAGTTGTACCGTCCCCATTATCGTACTTATATTTCAGGTAAATCTTCCTGTCCTGAAGCAATTTTGCCCTGTTGAATTTGCTTTCGCCGTCAGGCAATACTTCAACCGTTGAACCGTCTGCTTTGCCCACGATAATATTATCGCCGTTCAATGTAATTTCAAATGAACCCGATTGATCGCTGATTCTGTTGGTGATCAATGTATGCGGAGCTACTGTCTGCAACTTCATCACCTTGGTCTCGGGCGAAGGAACGGTCGTGTAATATTTAATTGTTTCGACGATGTTTCCGGAAGCGTCTTTAACCTCAGTTACCCCCCCGTGCCAGTAATTTCCAAACAACATGTTTTCATAACGAAGTCCAATAACGGAATATCTTTTGTCATTTAAAACCGTGTCGACCTGCGCATCGGTAATGTAAAAGGGAATCGCGTACTGGGCGATCAACGTTTTTGGATCTGACAGGAATTTGACAGAATCGGCTTTAATGGTAATCACCCCTTTGTGATCTCCTTTTTTTATAATCATCTTACCGGTATTGCTTAACGTGTAGTAGGCCGCAGGTAACGGATGCAATCCCGAGTCCAAATTCACATAATTCTTGATATGGTCGACTCCTCCCGCCATCCTGGCGAGAAGTTCCTCGGTAAGCAACCCGTTGTCCAACATAAAATTGACCTCACGATCAATGTTGTTTTCCCGGATTCCACCCAAGGCTACACCTACATTTATCTGCATCCCCTCACCAACCACAAAGGTTCGCACGTTTGTCTGTTGCGTGAAATAGACAGTGTTGTAATCAAAGTCTTTGATATAGTCTTCATAACAAGATGTCAACGAAGCTAAAGTGACAATAACGAGCAGCGTATATATTTTTTTCATTATCAAAAAATTTACATTTAGTTAATTATTTCCAGCTATCCCAACCTTCATTCTGAATCAAATTTCCCATACGTAACATCTCCTGGTAGGGAATGGGAAGATAAGCCGATTTATAAATGCGTGATTCCACCACCTGAGGAGTATACTGGAATACGTTTTCGCTTTCGCGTGTGATTTTCATCATGTGTACAGGCTTGTTCAACTCTTCAAGAGAGGTTGACCAGCGGCGCATATCAAAAAAGCGCATCCCCTCAAAACAGGTCTCCAATCGACGTTCATTCTTGACAAATTCGTTGAAAACTTCTTTCCCTGCAGCTGCCACTTCATCCAGGTAGGGATCTGTCACAAATCCGTTGTTATTATCGTAAGTCTTTCTGGCCCTTAGATAAGAGATGGCTTCCTTGGCCGACAATCCATATTTTGAAGCATCTGTCGGACCTGCCACTTGATTCGCAGCTTCAGCAAAAGCCAGGCACATGTGTGCCCAACGAATAAAAAACTTGGAATGGGGTTGCCTGTTCAGGCTGTTGTCTGACCAGTTCAATCCCATAAACACAAACTTTTTTATGTGGTAGTTGGTGCGGCTGTTGGTAATTGGACCGGGGGCATCTTTCCCTTCCTCCCAGTTCTCGAAAGTGTACATAGCTGCGCCGGTATTGTTTCTTTTTGCCTGAGCCTGATTGTAAAATATTACGCTATAAAAACGGGGATCTCTGTTTTTATACGGATCCTGCGGGTCATACAATGCGGCTCCTTCGGGGTGTTCTTTGGGGTAACCGTTGCTCATCGGGAAAGCATCCACGAGGTCGTGTGTAGCGCCCATCGTACCATTACCCTGGAAACCACCGGGGTAAAACATCCTTTCCATCGCATCGTTGGCATTGTTGTAACGGGAGGCAAAAACAATTCCCGGAAAGTTTGGATTGAACCAGTTAACACCGGTTGTTTTGTTGAAACCGTTCGTCACATTGTCAACATTCTGTTTAAAATCCATGACCTCCTTAGCATATTTGGCGGCCAGGTCCCAACGCGACATATCGTTGTTGGGATTAAATCGTGGACTGGCCCAGGTCAAATAAACGTTTGCTTTGATTGCCCGGGTGGTAATCCCATCAAATCGACCCCAATAACGTGACCCCGCGTACGCCTTGTCAGTTTCATTTGTTACGAGGAAATCCCGGTGTGCGACAGGAAGGTATTTATAGGCCGAATCGCAGTCTGCAATGATCTGTTTTACACACTCATCGTAGCTGTTTCGTTCAAGCTGTTTGGCATCTTCAATATCCACGGGCTCCAGCAGGATCGGCACGCCCAACATCTCCCCATTCACTCCCTTGCCTCCAAATTTCTGCAGGAGATCCCACAGGAACCAGGCACGCAGTGCAAAAGCTTCTCCCTGTAACTGTGTACGGACAAGGTTGTTTTTGTAATCATCGACCAGATAACGGGTATTGTACCCTTTGCTGTCTTTCAAAAACAGGTTGGTCAAATATATTCCATCGTAATCCCGTGTCCAGTAATCCAGGAAAGGGTCGGATGACGTGGGCAGTGCTCCTACTGCCATTCGGCGAATCGCATTTGATGTATTGGTAATTACGGCGTTGTCTGTCGCTCCATCCAGATAAGCCCCCTCCGTATTGTTATAGTTTGTTGACATATAGGTATAACATTCAACTATCAGTCCCTGTGCCATTTCCTGATAGTCCCAGATATTATCGGTGGTGTATCCTCCGTTAGGGTATGGTTCCATAAAATCATTACAGGAAACCAGGAGTCCGATAATGGCTAAAAAGGTTATTGTTCTTTTCTTCATATCAAATTATATTTGTTATTAAACCCAACGGTTTTTAAAATGACATTGTTATGCCTCCGGTAAAAGTTCTGAATAAAGGATACGTGGTAACACCCGCGTTGATGGATTCGGGATCCACATCTTTCAACTCCGAAAGGGTAACCAGGTTTGCTCCGCCTACATGAAACCGGATCATTTGAATTCCCGCTCCCTTGTTCTTCAATCGCAGTTTATAAGCCAATTCCACATTTTGCAATTTAAAAAAGCTACCGTCCGTCAACCAGTACTCGGATGTCTGGAAGTTATTGTTTATCCTTTGATAGGTCAGCCGGGGATATGCTCCATCAATATTGTCCCTGACATATTTGGAATAGGTATTGTCTCCCACTCCATTTCTGAAATAGATATTCGATTTGACAATATCGTAAAACGCTCTTCCGGAACCAACTGCATTCAATTCAAAGTTTTTATACTCCAACCGTGCGTTTATTCCGTAAGTCAGCCTTGGACTACTGTGCCCAATGGCAAACATATCGTTTTCGTCTATAGCGCCATCTTCATTCTTATCCATATACTTCAGGTCGCCGGAGGCAAGTGTCTGGTCAAAGTTCTGAATTACGGCTTGAGCTTCGGCATCGGAAGCATAACGTCCCATGTAGCCATAACCCATGATTATATCCTTGGGTTGTCCGATTCTTGAACGATAAGGCTCCCTATAATTTGGCTCGTCGTATTTAAGTACCGTGCTTCGGTGTAAAGCAGCATTTCCACCTATTCTGTAATGGAGATCTCCGGTTTTGCCGGAATAAGTGACCTGGAACTCCGTACCGTAGTATCGAAATTTATTTTTGTTATACCAGGGGCTCGCTGATGAATAACCTGTAATATAAGGTAACATGTAATTCATCTTTCCAATAACACCATCCTGAACATTGTTGTAATAGTTGAACTCAACAAGCAGCTTTCTATCAAACATCAACATATCGAATCCGCCGGAGAGTTCTTTTCTTTTTTCCCAGGTCAACCCGTGATTTGCGATTCGGTTGGGATAGGTCCTTGAGACCGTTTCCGTATTGGATCCGAACCACTGATTGGCGCTGTGCGGCCCGAAAGAAGGGGACAACGTAGCCTTTGACCATCTGTCCTGATAATAAAAAGCCGTCGCCAGTCCGTCGTACCCCAAGATACCGCCGTTGACACGTAATTTAAGGTAATCAAGAAAATTCACATCCTTCAGAAAATCCTCGTCTGAAATTACCCAGCTCAAGCCCAACGCCGGGAAAAGATTGTAACGTTTTCCCCTTTCAAAGCTGGAAGTACCCGCGTAATTAAAAGCCCCCTCCAGAAAATACTTGTTTTGATAGCCATACATGGCAGTAAAAATTCCATTCTGCTGCCTGTCGGGTTCACGTCTGGAATCCTTTGTCCCGTTAAACAGGGAATAAATTAATCCCAACTGGATTTCATGATCTCCAAAAGTCTTGTCGTAACTAAGCAGTTGATTGAATGCGAGGCGTTGGTAATAATAATCCAACATTTTTGACTGCTCGGGATTATCTACTCCATCACGTACTTTGGTCAGTACAGGATCTTCTTCCGGCGTAAGCGGGGGTGTCACGGTATAAGCAATGTAGTCATTCCTTTCACCTATACGGGTAAGATTCAGCAAGTTAAACGAAACAAATGTACGCGATTTCAATCCGACCAGAATATCCGAAAAATCGTAATCCAATGCCATATTAGCTGCACTGGAACGCGTCATTTCGGAATAATATCCGCAATCCTGCAGGTCTCCAATTGGGTTTCGGCTGTACCTGCTTGAAACAGCGTACCAAGGATCAACTCCGTCCTCGTTGCTGGCGTAAACAGGGAATTCAATAGGAGGAATGGAGGTAAGATCTCCTAAGAAAGTTTCCATTTCCGGTACGGTAGTAACCAGGGATGAATAGGTGGGTGCATTTTTGATGGTCACTCCTCCGTAGATACCCATACTTACTTTTAGGTTGGAGGTTATGTTGATATCAATGTTCGACCGGGCATTTATTCTGTTGTAGTTGGAGGTCGGCCCGATTTTAAAATTATCCCCTTCGTGGTTATATCCCAGGTATGCAAAATATTTCACCCAATTATTTCCACCGCTACTGGAAAGGTTTGCACGCAAAAATGGCCGTGTATCTTTCCATAACATCTGTTTAAAATCAATGTTTGGATGAGCAAAGTCATACGGATTGTTCAACGCATACCGGGCAATGTCGTCGGTTGAATACAGAGGCTCCATACCGCTGTTTATGCGGGCCTGATTATTCAGTTCGGCATATTCGGAACCCGATACCCATTCCGGGAAGCGATCCACGACACTCATTCCGCTTTCTATCCTGGCACGTACAATACGTTCATTTTGCTTTCCCCGCTTCGTCGTGATGTTAATGACTCCGTCTCCCGCTTTTGGGCCGTACATGGTTTTTGACACGATATCCTTGATTACAGATATCGATTCTATTTCCTGCGGATCGAGCGGCATTTCAGTAATATCCACCTCAAGTCCGTCTACAATAAAAAGAGGAGTGTACCCTCTCATGTTCATATCTACCTTTGACGATAACTGATCGTTTCCCGCTGCTTTTTCGAAAGCGGAAAGCGATGGATTACCACTGAGCTCTATCACATCCAGTCCGGGTACTAATCCTACAAAAGCATTCCGGAGATCAGAAGTAGGATAGCTCTCCAGATCACTGCCCTTAAGGACAAAACCGCTGCCGGTTATATCCCTTTTCTTATATGTGAGAAAAGGATATACGACATCGTCTTCATTACTTTTGTAAAGGAATGTTTCTGTCAAGGTGATCACTTCCGGAATGTTGTTAGCGGAGAATATCTCCTGCTCATATCCCTGTTTGGATACTTTGATAAAATCGCGGCTGTTTGCTGTTATTTCAGCTTCACCTGAGTTATTGGTCCAGACGCGGGCCAATCCGTCTCCAACTGTCACATTTACTTCATCCAAAGGCTTCCCGTTTTTGTCCTTTACAGATAAGGTGAAATTCCGAAGTTCGGGCAAATCCTTATCCTGAGCAAATAAATATACAGGGAAGAGAACTGCTGCTAAGACGATACAAATTAGATTTGTATGAACTGATATATTTAATTTCATATGATTAAAGTTATTTGTTTTACCACCTCGGATTAGGCGCAAAATTTTTCATTTTGTTTTCTTCAGCAATTGGAAAGGGGAAGTAGTACATGGCATCCGAAGTCCAGGCTACCTGACGGGTAGGTGGCAATTCCCCGGAATCATCGTACTTGTATCCCGTAGGATATTCATCGCTTACCGGAACCTTTTCAATGGTCATCATCCGTGATTTTTCGCTCATGAGTCTCGGGGCATCTTTCCACCTGCGAATATCGAAGTAATGGTGTCCCTCCCCGTATAGCTCAACTGTCCGTTCATTTTTGATCCGTTCCCTGAGCAACTCGGTGGATGTAGTAAACCGGGACTGAATAGGAACCATACCAATTCTCTCCCTGATTTTATTCACTGCCTGCAAGGCAGTCAAGGTTGCTCCCGGTGCACTTCCGTTCGGTCCGTATGCTTCGTTGGCAGCTTCGGCGTAATTCAGGTAAAGTTCTCCCAATCGGATCAACGGATCCGTGTAATAAGCGGTAATTCGATTTTTCACACTCATGCCGTTCCAATATTTCGCCTGGTAATAACCGGTTTGTGTTATTCCGGTATGGCTCTGATTGAGCATTTCACTGTATACCCGTTTCCCATTGACATTTTCAAAGTAGATTTTCGCCGTTCCGAATCCGGGCACGGGAGCGGTATTGTAAAGAACATTAAGGTAAAACCTCGGGTCCCTGTTTGCATAAGGATCTTGAAAATGATAGTGTCCTTTTGCGACCGCTTCCGCTCTTTCTGCAGCTGTAAAGAGAGGATCTCCCCAGACTGTTTCATAACGATCGACCATGTTTTGCGTAGGGCATTCCGGAGTAGGGGATGTCGAGTGATTTCGCAATGCATTATTCAGCAGCTGGACATTTACCCTGTCTGTATATCCTACTGGCGCCCCGGCATGGTTCCATGCCCATAACTGTTCATTGGTGTATTTGGCACCGACGAAGTTTGTTTTATAGTCTGCCGCGGGCAACAAGGCATATTCATATTGTTCGGCGATCTTGATAGCTTCCCAGCAAGCTATCGCGGCATCCTGCCAATCTTTCTGACCGTTTGTGTTGCTAAGCGGGCTGGCAGCATACAGTAATGCTCTTCCTTTGAGGGCTTTTGCTGCAACTCCATTGGGTCTCCACTGTTCCGGATCATTCAGGTGTCCTGTTTCTCCGGGTCCCGGATCCCTGCGCATTTTTCCTGCTTTCTCAAAATAGAAAGCGGCTGAATCCAGGTCTGCGGCCACTCTTTTTAATGTTTCGTTATTGGATAAGCGGGGAATGTCCCATACATCATCAGCGGTTATCGCATAATCGATGTAGGGCATCCCGCCCCAGATCCTCAACAACGCGAAATGGGAGTATGCCCGGACAAAGAATGCCTGTCCCTTGAAATCGTTGATCGTCTCCGTATCGGCATCGGCCAACATGTGAATATTATTCAAGGCGACATTGCTGATGCGGATGGTTTTGAACATGGACATCATTATTGGCGCCACGCGGTAATTGGTGAACCATTGAAGCTGGGATTCTATTTGTCCGTATTTAATCATCTGACGGTTTATACGTCCCATGTCGGCCGTTTCCGTCAACGCCTCCCAAGTAGTCCGAAGATCACTCTGGGTCAGGTAAAGGTTGTATGAGGTCGTAATATTATACGCAAACCACTTGCTCGGCCCCTGGCTTGGGTCGTCATTGCTGGTCCCGGTATACACCGCATCAAAAAATGACCGAAAGTTCTCATATTTGGAAAAAACTTCTTCCGTGGTCAAACCCGATTCGGGTGCCTTGTCGAGATAATCTTCACAAGAAAGAAAGAGCATTCCGACAAACAAGATCATGTATATATTTCTTTTCATTGTCATTTTAATTAAGTTAAAAAGAGACTTTTGCACCAAGTTTCACACTAAGCAACTGCGGATAATACCCTTTACTGAAATCCTTTCTTTCCGGATCACCCTCAATAAGGCTCGTAAAAGTAAGCAGGTTGTTCGCTGTCATAAACAGATTGACCAGGGATACGCCCGGTAGTATTTGCCATTTGGGGGCAAAGGAGTAACCGACATAAACCTCTTTCAGTTTCAGGTAATCCGCTTTTCTCCAAAAACGACCCTCTATATACGTACTGTAACCCGTTGCTTCTACTGCCGGCAACCAAGCCAGGTTCCGTATGTATCCCGTACCGGGGAAATGCAGTGTGGAGTGGTTGGCATTGCTGGTTGTATTCCACGTACTTTCCTATATTCCCTTGAAAAAGGAAGCTAAAGTCGAAATTGTTATAGCTAAATCCCGAGGAGAACGAGTAAGTAACCGGAGGATAGAGAGATCCTCGGATAGGGTATGCATCCAAGTTAGAGACCGAACCATCCGCGTTGTAATCGATAAACGCATAGTCACCCACATTAAGTCCTGAGATTGCTAAAGGAGAAGGCAGGATATGAATGTCGTCAACTGAAGTAAAATAACCGTTTCCCGCTAATTGGACGCCACTGGTCTGTCCACCCAGGGGCTTCCCAGCAATTTTCTGGTATTCCGGGGCGTATGGAGGATCATCTTTAAATATAATCCTGTTCTCATTCACGCCCATCATCCCTTTGACAAAATAATAGACACCGTTTGCAGTAGTATTTCTGAACTCTGCTTCAACCTCCAGACCGTGTTTTTTCATTTCCCCCAGGTTCAGGTCCTTAAACTGGATACCCAGAAACCGCCAGATGTATCTTGTTTTTCAGGAATCCCATATCGAATCCTAAATCTTGTTTTCGGGCTTCTTCCCATTGTGCGCGGTTATTGGCAGCTTTATCCTCCTTTATGTGTCCGTTTGAATCTTTGATGTAATCACTAATATACAACCATCGATTGGCGGCCTTGTCGCTACCGACCAGTCCATCGGAATAACGGATTTTCAATTTACTGAACCAGGGTAACGCGTTTTTGAAGAAGTCTTCTTCCGAAATCACCCAGCCGACAGCTCCGGACGGGAAAAATCCGTACCGGTTTGTTGGAGCAAACCGTTCAGAGCCGGTATAACCCACATTCACTTCCGCCAAGTATTTATTGGCATAGTCGTAGGTAAATCGCCCAACCACACCCTGATTATAATAGGGAAATTCCGTACCGTCATTTTTTTGTTGGAAATTCATCAGTGCCAAAGCCGAAACGGAATGTAATCCAAAGGAGTTGGCGTAATTAGTGGAAATCTCGTAGTACAGGTCGCGGTAATATCCACCCTGCAAACCGCCAATACTCAACGTCAGGGGGGGCATGTTGTAAACCGCGTCCGTTTCCCCTTTTCTAATCCAGGGGTTTTGCCCGTCGGCGGCCTTGTCGTAGTCAAATTGATATTCCGGAAAATTATTACCACTGCCTGAAGTCAGGGATAGATTCTGATAATAAGTACTTAGCGAAACTTTCCCCTGAACAGACAGCCCTTTTAACCAAAAATCAAGCTTTTGCTTAAACACAACATCCGTGAATAGTTTGGTTTCGAGATAACGGTTAAACGCTCTTTGGTTAAATACCGAATAGGGATTGTCCATATATTCGCCGATAGGTTCCGTATAACGGATCCCACTGTCGTTCGGATAATTGGGGTCGGGATACTCCTCCAACAACCACTCCGGAAAATAAGCCGGGAAACGGGCCGGAGAGGTGCCGTACAAAGTCCACCACAAGTTACCAATGGTGGGCTGATTTTTAATACCGACTTCTCCCCCTATGTTAAAGGACAACGAGGTTGCATTCGACAATTCAAAATCAAGATTGGTGCGATAATTAAAACGATCATTTGTAAAACGGGAATCGAAATGGCCTTCTTTTCTTCCTTCAAAGAAAGAACCCTGTCCCGTGTAGCCCAAGGAGGCAAAATATTTCACAAAACTTGTTCCCCCCGTGACATTGATATTGGCTGTTGTAGAGGGTGCGTATTGGCGGGTTACAAGATCAAACCAGTTCACGTCGGGATAACGCAACGCGTTAAGTGGAGAGGATGGTTGACGGTATTCCTCCAACACATACTGCGGTATCAGGTTTGTGAATTGTTGTTCATTCATGCGGGCCACATTCAACAAGTTCATCGTGGTATAGGAATCGATATGATCGGGCACATGGGTCGCCCTTTCCATTCCTGTAGATGCTGAAATGTTCAATTCCGGTTTTCCTTCTCGTCCCCGTTTGGTTGTGACAATTATTACTCCGTCGGCACCCTTTGCCCCAAAAACAGCTGTGGCTGATGCGTCCTTCAAAACAGAAAACGATTCAATTTCGTTAGGGTCCAGGTCTTTAAAATCCCTTTCCACCCCATCTACAAGAGCCAACGGAGAAGAGCCGTTCCAGCTTGAAAGACCACGGATAATGATTTCCGCGTCATCGCTTCCGGGCTCACCGGATTGTTGCATTGTCAAAACCCCCGATAATTTTCCGGCAATAGCGTTTGATATACTGGAAGTTCCTGACTGTATTATTGCTTTATTGTCGATCTGGGATACTGCTCCGACCAACGTTTCCTTTTTCTGGACTCCATAGCCCACAACGACCAATTCATCCAGTAATTCGGTTTCTTCCAGCAAAACTATATCAATGGAAGATCTACCGTTGACCGGTATTTTTTGTCCCTGCATCCCGATATAGGTAACATCCAATGTTGCATCGGAAGGAACATTCAAAAGGTTAAACCTCCCGTCCAAGTCGGTCACCGTTCCATGTGTGGTACCGCTCACCTGAATGGTGACGCCAATCAACGGCTCTCCTTTCACATCATTAACCACCCCTGATACGGTAACATTCTGGGCAAAAATAAACAGGGAAAATGTCCACAATAAAATGAACAGAACCCCCTTGGATAGATTTGAAAATTTGTTTTTCATCTCATTTTTTCATTTGTTTAGATTAATAAAATAAATTTAATTTATTGAGTTGTTGTTTTGAATGGTGTTACCACACGATCCCTACTTTATACTTTTTTTTATTTATCCAATCCGGTTTTAGCAAGAGTTCAGGAAGTACAATAACGTTTTTTGGAAATAACTTGCTATTACATGACATTTTGAGCAAATAAACAAACATTGCTTGGATTTTTTATCCCTCAAAAGCCGGAAAATAAATAAATAATTTTATGAATTGCCTTTCTCCAAAAGAATCAAGAATAAAAAACACAAATTGCATCTCCTATTTTTCACCCATTGGGAAAGAATTGGCAAATTGTGTACGAGCACAAAAGTATAAAGAACTTTCATGGTTATCAAGGATATTTTTTAAAAAAAACTTAAAAAAATATAATATTAAGAATAGTTGAAGTTTTATCAAGCAAAAAAAAGAATAAAAAATGATCCGCCGCGGATATCGGGTTTGAACTGTTGAATCCTGGCTGCTATTTCAATGGGAACTCCAACCGTTTGGGCTACGCATTCTACCCCTACCTCCCTGATTATAAGATAACTTAAACCAAAAAAACTGTGTGTTCGAACACAGAAAGCGTTAAAATCCCCTTACATCCTTCATCAATACCGGACCGTTGCACTTTTTCCAGTCAACTTTTCAAATGAACATGGAAATGAGCATTGAGCAGATCGTTGTCTGAAAATAAATGAGTACTTTTGCATTGCATATGGTAAATAAAATGTTGAATAAGAAATCCGACAATATAGTTTACTCGCCCACCGTAATCGATTTCGTGACGGTCGCCGTGGAATTTTGCGCTTTTCTGGAAAACGGAGAAGCCGTTTCGCGCGAAAGGTGGATCGATAAGATACTCAAACTTTTGCCGTTGATGTACATTAAAGCATCGCTTCTGCCGAAAACAGTGGAAATAAACGATGAATCCCCGGAGACATTCGTCAAAGAGGAGGATTATGCCCGAGTATCGGCCACTGTTTCATCGATCATGGGCGAGGAGGATGTTTATCTGGATGTTTTTGTTGAGGACATGAAATACAGCGAACGTCCGGTATCAGCATTTGTTTCGGAGAATATTGCGGACATCTATCAGGATGTAAGAAATTTTGTTTCGGTTTACCAGTACGGTCTGACCGATCAGATGAACGATGCGCTTTTCGTTTGCCAGCAAAATTTTCAGTCATACTGGGGACAAAAACTGATCAATGTATTGAGGCCGTTGCATTCCGTACTTTACCACAGCGAGGGGAAAGACAATCTACTGGAAACCGATTTAAACGAGGAGGATTTGTGGGATTAACCATTTCAAAAGAAGCAGTGGCAGAACTTCCACCAGAGGTTTATGCTGGAAAAACAATAGTTGTGGATCACGAAAGTGAAGTAGAGAAAGCGGTGGCTGACCTGATGAAACATTCCCGGTTGGGTTTTGACACGGAAACCAAGCCGGCATTCAAACGGGGACAGGCCCACAAAGTGGCGCTGATGCAGCTTTCCACCACGGAGAAATGTTATCTCTTCCGGTTGAACAAAATCGGATATCCCGATGAACTGGACGAAATCATCTGTAATCCGGACATCAAGAAAATAGGGCTTTCGCTTCGCGACGATTTTGCCGCCATCCGAAAACGCTCCGACAAAAAACCGCAAAACTTCATCGACCTGCAGTCTTTTGTTGATGAATACGGCATTGACGACAACGGCTTACAGCGGATTTATGCCATCCTATTTGGTAAAAAAATATCTAAAAATCAACGCCTTTCCAATTGGGAAGCCACTTCCCTGAGTGAAGCCCAAAAAAACTACGCGGCTATGGATGCATGGGCCTGCCTGCGTATTTACAACCACCTGATCAGCAATGGAAGCGAATAAGACAAATCAGATCATCCTGCGCCCCGGGAAAGAAGAATCACTCAAGCGGTTTCATCCCTGGATTTTTTCCGGCGCCATTGCCAAAACAGGGCAAGGCATTCAGGAAGGAGACACGGTACGGGTTTTTTCCGCCAACGGGGAATTCCTGGGTGTAGGGCACTACCAGGTCGGAAGCATTTCCGTCCGCATTTTATCCTTTACGGACGAGACCATAAATGCGGATTTCTACGCCCGCCGTATTTCTTCCGCATACCGGATGCGCATGAAGATTGGATTGTTGCAGGCCGGCAACAATACTTTCCGGCTGGTTCACGGCGAAGGAGACCACTTGCCGGGGCTCATTATCGACATGTACGGAAAAACGGCGGTTGTCCAGGCACATTCTGTGGGAATGGATGCCGACAAAGAAAAAATCGTTGACGCGTTGCAGCACGTACTGGGAAAAGCTAACCTCGAAAACATTTTTTACAAGTCAGAAGGGACACTTCCGCTTAAGACAGGCATTGAAACCGGCAACGGTTACCTGCTGGGCGGGCAAAACGCAGACCCCGTCGCCCTGGAAAACGGATTAAAATTCAATATTGATTGGTTGCGCGGGCAGAAGACCGGTTTCTTTATCGATCAACGTGAAAACCGCCGGTTGCTCGAAAAGTATGCTGCCGGTAAAGACGTGCTGAACATGTTTTGCTATACCGGAGGATTCTCTGTTTACGCGCTGCGCGGCGGAGCCCGGTCGGTTCATTCCGTCGACAGTTCCGCCAAAGCCGTATCGCTGACCGACGAAAATATCCGGCTCAACTTCGGGGAAGAGCCCCGGCACACCTCTTTTTCGGAAGATGCGTTTAAGTTCTTGAAAGCATCTGTTGCGGGTGCCTACGACCTGATTGTTCTTGATCCGCCGGCTTTTGCCAAACACCGCGGCGCCATAAGCAATGCCCTGCAAGGATACAAACGGCTCAACCTGACAGCGTTGGAAAAAATCAAACAGGAGGGAATCCTGTTCACTTTCTCCTGCTCCCAGGCCATAAGCAAAGAACAGTTCCGTCTGGCTGTATTCAGCGCAGCCGCCATCTCGGGAAGAAAAGTCAGCATCCTCCATCAACTTACCCAACCCGCCGATCACCCCATCAACATTTATCACCCCGAGGGTGAATACCTGAAAGGATTGGTCTTGTCTGTGGAATAAAGTGTGAAAAAACACTTATAATCCACCCGAAACAGTACTTTTCGGTTAATTGATGCAAAATAGAGCACTTTTTCCGCGGAAATATTTTTTTAGTGTAGAAAAAACCTTTATATTTGCACCGTGTTTTTCATGGTATTAGATTTAAGGTTAACAATGAAGATTGGTTGTCGTGAGACAACCTTTCCTTTTTTATATACCCGGGGAAGAAAGACTTTGAACTTTATTCACAAATAATAATCATTCAGATTTCAAAGTTGAAAGGTTAATCGCTATTTTTGTACAAGAATTTAGTTAGCGATGGACTTCAGGACACCGGTAATCATTCCGGAATCAACTTTCCGGATCGATCATTCCACGAGGATAATGCTGCTTGGCTCTTGTTTTTCAGAAAACATGGGCGCCAAGCTGTTGGAATATAAGTTTCGGGTAAATGTAAATCCTTTCGGGATCGTGTACAATCCCTCCTCTATTGCAGAAGTCGTAAAACGGTTACTGTCGGGCAGAAACTTCAACGAGGCCGACCTTGTTTTTCACAACGGTGTTTACCAAAGTTTTCTGCACCACGGCCGGTTTTCCCATCCGGACAAGAACAAGAGTCTGGAGAACATTTCCCGGTCGTTTGACGAATCAGCGGCATGTATTTCCGGGACGGATGTTTTCCTCGTCACTTTCGGAACGGCTTACGCTTATATGCTGAAATCGACCGGAGAAGTGGTTGCCAATTGCCATAAATTTCCGTCCGACACCTTTTCAAGGAAAAGATTAACGGTCGAAACGATAGTAAAAGAATGGAACGGCATCATCGATGCTATTTCCGCACTTAATCCGGCTGTAAAATTTATCTTCACCGTTTCACCTATCCGGCATTGGAAAGACGGCGCACACGAAAATCAGATCAGCAAATCCATCCTCCACCTGGCAATAGACAAATTACAGGAATTGCATGCAACCGCACTCTTCTACTTTCCGGCCTACGAGATTTTACTGGACGAACTGCGCGATTATCGTTTCTTTGCCGGGGATATGATGCACCCGTCCTCCATTGCCACCGATTACATCTGGGAGCGGTTCAGTGAAACTTTTTTTCGGGAGAAGACACAAAATGCCAATTCGGAATGGAGTCAACTCAGCCGCTCACTAAAACACGTTCCCTTGAACGAACAGACCGAAAATTACCGTCAATTTTTAAAGCAAACATTACAACGATTGATGCTTTTCCGGCACAATCACCCCCAAATAGATTGTCTCCGGGAAACGGAAGAGTTAATAGAAAAAATAAACCAATGAAGTACTCAATCCTGAAAATAGCCTCCATACTGGGCATAAAGAATCAACACATCACAGAGGGTGAGGTATCGCTGTTGCTTACCGACAGCCGAAAGCTGAGCCATCCGCAGGAAACGTTGTTTTTCGCCATCGAAACCAAACAGAACGATGCGCATAAATTCATCGCCGATTTATACGGCTCGGGCGTAAAGAACTTTGTGGTGACCAAGATTTTTCCGGAATGGAAAACCTTTACGGATGCCAACTTCCTCAAAGTTACCAACACGCTCCACGCCCTGCAGAAACTAGCGGCCTATCACCGGAAACAATTCGACATCCCCGTGATCGGGATAACCGGAAGCAACGGAAAAACCATTGTCAAGGAGTGGCTTTATCAGCTCCTGGAAGAGGATTACAACATTACACGCTCACCGCGAAGCTACAATTCCCAAACCGGCGTTCCGTTATCTGTCTGGGAGCTGAATGAAAACGCCACCTTAGCCATATTCGAAGCGGGAATCTCTCAACCCGACGAAATGAAGTATCTGGAACCGGTTATCCGCCCCACGATCGGTGTCTTTACAAAGTTGGGGGAAGCGCATCAGGAAAACTCAATCAATCGGCGGACATGACGGTATTGTCGCAAAAATCGTTTTGCTGGTCACGAAAATATCCCGATGCTCCGCTCTACATCCGTAAAACGGAGAAAAATGGGAACAAAACCACCATTTATTACTCGTTTCTCAATTTCGAGTACTCCGTTTCCATACCGTTCACCGATGATGCATCCGTTGAAAATGCCATCAGTTGCCTGGCCGTTATGCTTTACTTAAACGTCAAGCCCGGAACAATATCCGAACGCATGATGAAACTGGAGCCTGTAGCCATGCGCCTGGACGTTCGTCAGGGAAAAAACAACTGCACCATCATCAACGACACCTACAATTCTGACATCAATTCCGTCAAGATCGCCCTCGATTTCCAACAACAGCGGAAAGTGGAACAGTCGTTACGGAAAACGCTGATTATCTCCGATATCCTGCAAACGGGATTGTTGCCGAAATCGCTATACAAGCATGTGGCTGAACTGGTGCAGCAAAGCGGAATTGAAAAGCTTATCGGGATCGGACACGATATTTGCGAGAACAGCGAAGTATTCACTGTCCGGGAAAAGCATTTTTTCCGCTCTACCGAAGATTTCATCCGTTCCGACACGTGGAAAGAATTCGAAAACGAGCTGATTCTATTGAAAGGCGCCCGGAGATATCATTTCGAACAAATCAACGAGCTTCTGGAACAACGGATTCACGAAACTGTTCTGGAGGTTGACCTGGATGCCCTCGTCCATAACTTCAACTTTTACAAATCGAGAATATCCCCGCAAACGAAACTTATCTGCATGGTGAAAGCCAACGGATACGGAGCCGGTGCCGTAGAAATTGCCAAAACGCTGCAATATCACCGTTGCGCATATTTTGCCGTTGCCGTTGCGGAGGAAGGAATTGAGTTGAGAAAGGAAGGCATTTCCACTCCGATAATTGTGTTGAACCCGGAAGTCAACGGATTTGAAGAGCTGTTTTCGAAAGACCTGGAGCCCGAGGTATATAATTTCAGGATATTGGACGCATTTATCCGGGAAGCCGAAAGGCGCGGCATAACCAACTACCCCATTCACGTGAAGATTGACACCGGCATGCACCGACTGGGATTCCTCCCCGCTCAGATACCGGAACTCCTGGAAAGGTTAAAATCACAAAAAGGATTGCAGGTGAAGTCGGTTTTCTCCCACCTCGCTGCCAGTGAAAGCTGGATGTTTGACAGCTTTACGCAGGAACAGATCGATATTATCGATGCCGCTCATCGGGAAATCGGGGAGAAGTTGGGATATCCTGTTTGGAAACACATCCTCAATTCAGCAGGCATTGAACGATTTATCGATGCACAGTGGGATATGGTCCGGCTGGGAATAGGGCTGTACGGGGTGAGTGCAAGCGGGTTAAACGGGTTGAAGAACGTCTCTACCCTCAAAACGACCATCTTGCAGATTCAGGAAATCCCAAACCACGAAACAGTAGGTTACGGAAGAAAAGAGGCCCTTAACCGCGATGCAAAAATAGCCACTATCCGCATTGGTTATGCCGACGGGCTGGACAGAAAATCCGGGAACAGAAAGGGGAAAGTATGGATAAACGGCAAATATGCCCCTATCGTGGGAAATGTCTGCATGGACCTCTGTATGGTTGACATTACCGGCATCGATGCGAAGGAAGGCGATTCGGTGATCGTCTTCGGGGAAAACCTGCCGGTATTGGAGGTTGCAGAAAGTATAGACACCATCCCTTACGAAATCCTGACTTCGATTTCTCCCCGCGTAAAGCGTGTATACGTAAAAGAATAAAACAATCCAATTATAAACAAGATGGAACAATTAAGTTTAACTACGCCGTCGCTCTTGTTTTCGGCTATATCCTTACTGATGCTTGCCTACACCAACCGGTTTTTGTCCTATGCACAACTGGTCAGGAACCTGAAAGAGAAAGTGATCGAAGATAAAAACTCGGTAGCTCTTCCGCAAATTGCTAATTTGCGGAAGAGGCTAAACCTTATCCAGAGCATGCAGGTGTACGGCATAATGAGCCTTTTGCTGTGCGTGGTAAGCATGTTCTTCATTTACATCAAAATGTACAATGCGGCCGGCTACATTTTCGGCGTTGCATTGATCCTGCTTATTATTTCATTGGCCATTTGCGTCCGCGAAATACAAATATCGATGCGGTCGCTAAACCTGCATTTGCACGACATGGAAGAAATTGAAAAATGAATCAGTTCCATACGCTATTTAGCTACGCCACAGGATACGGCAGCAGGAACAATTGGTATAACCTGTATATTACAGGATGAAAGCTTGTTAATTGCTCCCTCTCCGATACCACCGGCAAGCATCACTTTCACATCCATATCAGACAGATCAAAAGCAATATTCGACTTACAACCACAGCCGGCTGGTGAGTGGAGTATTTGCTTATCCGTTATTTCGTTCTTTTCAGACACAGTGTAAATAGTGTAGAATGCGCAATGTCCGAAATGAGAATCGATTTGATTGTTCTCTTTTGTGGGTACTGCTATTTTCATGCTTCCGTTTTTATTTAATTGTTGTTGTGTATCCGGTGTAAAACCGGTTCAGTTGATTTCCCAATTGATTACGTAGCCGCTCATAAACCTTTTCCCCGGTGCAATGCCCAGTGATGAAGCTGGTCTCCGGATAATTCGTTTTAAGCGCCGAGGCAATTGAACCTATTTCATCCGGAGATTCATACACCCGTCCTTCTTCACTATCGGGCAAATGAAAACCACCCATCACTGTCCCCACTTTTTTTCCGGTGGACAACGAAACGGAATCGAGGATATTCAGGATGCCCCGGTGTGCACAACCGGTGTAAACGAACAGATCTTCATGGCCAAAACTGAAGATCAGCTCGTGATTGAAGTCATCCGGAACAACTCCTTCTCCGGCATCCTTGTACAAGGCCTGATTTGCTTTGGGACGGGAATATTGCTTCGAAGAGGCCATAGACAAGGTGACCTCACGGAAAAATAGATTTTCCGTCTCCACATAGACAAAACGGTCTTTATGAGGTGTAAGATCCGCTTCGAGACTTATCCGGTGAAATCCGTTTCGTTCGGAATAATAGAGTTGCCTCAACAGATTTCCTGAGAGATAAACAGGTGCAGTTTGGTTGAATTCGAGGAAAGCAGGCAAGCCGCCCACATGATCCACATGCCCGTGAGAGATAAATACAAAATCTACTGCACGAATATCAATGTTCATCTTTTCGGCATTCCGCATAAACCGGTCGGAAGCACCCACATCGAGCAAACAGTTGAATTGCGCAGTTTCCAGATAAAGGGAAAGCCCGTGTTCCGTCTCCAGCGATCCACCCTCTGCCCGATTATCAGACAGCACTGCAATTTTCATTTCTCTTCTGCATTTATGGGCATTAACTCGTCGTTTCCATTCGAACTGCACGTTGCCACCCTCAATATTGACCATGTTCCCTTCCACCAACGCCTGAGCAATGGTCTTGCGGGCCTGTTCGTAAATGCGCGTCAAGGTAGGCCGGGATACGTTCATCTGCTCCGCTGCCTGTTCCTGACGCAATCCTTCGTAATCCAGTAAACGGATAGCCTCATATTCATCATACAACAAAGTAACCTCTTTCAACATTTTTCGCGGGATACCAAACGGCTTGAATCCCTGCATCAGGGGAGGATTGGATATTTTCCGATTTTGTTTGGGACGTGGCATGATGACCTCATTTTTTATATTGATGGTTACGTTTTCTGTTGCCATCACCCCCACCCGCCTTACGGCGCATACCCATTCCAACTCCCAACTCTTTCTTTTTTTCTTCAGGCGAGAGCAAACTGCATTTTCCCAATTTCCGTCCTGTTCCAAGACCTTGTCCGACAGGACCGCTTCCATCCATCTTTGGCATACTTTTATTTTTTACCTGTTTCACTCGTGTTATGCGGTTGTTCAATCTTCTATAAACCGTTTACAAAAATAACAATAATTTTGAACATATGTTCATTACAAGATGCTTTTTTTTAATAACTCACACAATAAGCACAAGGAGTAAGGAGGATTCCCCTTAAGAAAAAAACCGGATACCCGGTAAAACCGGTTCCGGCTCAGAATATTACAATAAAAAAAGCACCTCGGGTGAGGTGCTTTTTTTATTGTATATTTCTTGACTTCTGAATTATTCAGCGAAGAAGATAGCTACGCGGTTCCAGTCATTTTCTGCATAAGGTTGTTCTGTATCACCTTTCCAGTCAACTGAGATGCGGCTGCTGTCAATTCCGTATTCCGAAGTTAATGCGTCAGCTACAGCTTTAGCACGTTTTTCAGAAAGTGCCAGGTTGTAAGCAGGCGTACCTGTTTGTCTGTCGGCGTAAGCAACGATCTTAACGGTAGCGTTAGGATTAGCTTTCAAGTATTCAGCCGTGTTATAAACGCTAACTTGCTGACCCTTGTCGATCTTGTAAGAGTCGATGCGGAAGAATACCACGTTAGGAACGTAAACACTTTCAGTAACAGCAGGAGCCACTTCAGGACAATCGGGGCAAGATTCCGGTCTCTTTCTGAGATTTTCGTTTTCTGCGCGAAGCCTGTTGATCTGGCTGTTCAAATCGTTGATCAGGTTGTAATCCATCAATTCAGCAGGTGTGAAATCTTGTTTACCACCCAGACCGAATTTGATTCCGGCTGTTCCGGTAAGCATGCTGTCATATTCAAAATCTCCACCTGTAGGAGTTCCGTCAAAAGATTCCTGCATAACTCTCCATCCTAATTCGAGGAACAAAGCCACGCTTCTGGAAAGCTGGAAGTTATTGATTAATCCAACGTTATAGGTAAGGGATTGATTTTGAAATTTAAACAGGTCTCCGTCAGGATTGGGTTTCTTCCAATCTTCGTTCAAACCGTACATGTAACCGATACCAAGATAAGGTGCAAGGTTCCAAACCCTGTCAGGATTGTAACCACCCAACGCATTAGTCATGCTCCACATAATATCGAGATGACCGCCCAGCCAGTTTTGCTCGGGTCCATAAGGTACGTCAGCAACGTGTTTGATATGACCGCCGTCTATAACCAGGCGGGTACCCCATACCGGAGAATTCCATCTTCCAACTTCAAGCTGGCCCATCCATCCCAAACGATCGCCTATGCTTGCATCTGCATCGTTCTCAGCTTTGGTGAGATAGAGGTTTGTTCCACCACCCAGACCAATATACCAATGGTCACTAGCTTTATCCTTCAGGTACCGTAATTAAAAGTAAACTAAACTTTTTCATAAATTTAAATTCTAATTAAAATTTGTTTTATTACAATAACTCGATAATTAATGTCTATAGTTAATACTGTTGAGTATGATCCTTGCTTTTATAACATTTGTATTTTTAAAATGTTCGCAAAAGTATAAAAAACTAATAAAATTAGCTTTTCTTAAGCGAAATCATCGCAAAGATAAATCTAATTTCCAAAACTCAATCGTTTTTTTAAGGAAAAATGATAAAAATGACCTGATTTAGGGTATTTTTCCACATTTTTTCATTATATAGACGGTCCGATCAACCCAAATAGCTTTTTAACAGTTTGCTTCTCGAATCCTGACGAAGCCTCCTAATGGCTTTCTCCTTTATCTGGCGCACACGTTCGCGGGTGAGCTGGAACTTATCGCCAATCTCCTCCAGCGTCATCTCCTGGCAGCCGATGCCGAAGAACATCTTGATGATATCGCTTTCACGTTCGGTAAGGGTTGCCAGAGCGCGATCAATCTCTTTCTGCAACGATTCGTTAATCAGTGTCCTGTCCGCAATGGGCGCATCGTCGTTAACAAGGACATCCAGCAAGCTATTGTCCTCACCCTCAACAAAAGGAGCATCCATCGATATATGTCGCCCGGAAACCTTAAGCGAATCGGTCACCTTGTCAACTGACAGATCGAGCTCCAGGGCCAGTTCTTCGGCGGAGGGACGACGCTCGTTCTCCTGTTCAAATTTTTGAAAAGCTTTGCTGATCTTGTTTAATGAACCCACCTGATTAAGTGGCAACCGGACAATTCTCGATTGCTCTGCCAATGCCTGCAGGATAGACTGACGGATCCACCACACAGCGTAACTGATGAATTTAAATCCACGGGTCTCATCGAACTTCTCAGCGGCTTTGATCAGTCCCAGATTCCCCTCATTGATCAGGTCGGGAAGACTAAGCCCCTGGTTTTGGTATTGTTTTGCCACAGACACAACAAACCGTAAATTAGCCCGGGTCAATTTTTCAAGAGCTTTCCTGTCACCTTTTTTGATTGCCTGAGCCAATTCCACTTCTTCCTCCACGGTTATCAGGTCTTCACGGCCTATCTCCTGAAGATATTTATCCAAAGAAGCGCTTTCACGATTTGTGATCGATTTTGTAATCTTTAATTGTCTCATTTATTATATTTTATGCTTTTACTTATAAAACGGGGTGCAAAGTTACTGTTTTTTTTGCAATAAGTGAATTTTAATGCCATCTTTATCGCGTTTGCTTTTAACAGCGAAGGATTTGGATGCCTCCAAACCCTTTGCTATAGAAACACACTTCGGTGTGCTTTTGTTACAGAAAAAACCGTCAATTAACTTAAATTAACCTGCCGCCCTACTTTGCACCCTGCGACAGGTCTATCGCAATGTACTGTGTTCTTCCGTTCGGATAGAACCCCGCAATCAAAATAACCTTATCCTGGCTGCTTCTGCTCACCGAAGAGACAATTTTGGCGATCTCGTCCCCGCTGTTTACAGGGGTATTGTTTACACGCATGATAATGAATCCCTTGTTTATCCCCTCTTTTCTGAACAAACCTCCATTATCCACACTGGCCACTTCAACCCCACTGGTTATCCCAAGTTGTTGTTTTCTGTTGTCCGGAATATCGTTGAACGCGGCACCCAACAAACTCATGCTATCCGAACTTCTTTGAATTTCCGTATTCCCCGCATCGTTTTTCAACTCAACGGTATACGAATGCTCTTTACCGTTTCTATCAACGGTCACTTTCACCTTATCTCCGGGACGATACCGGCTCAACTGGTCTTGTAACCCGGCAAAATTACGGATTGGCACGTTGTTTATCGCTTTGATGATGTCGCCTTTTTCCAGGCCGGCAGCTTTGGCAGCACTCCTCTCACCGAATTCTTCCACCAAAACTCCTACAATCTGGGAAAGTTCACTGGCTTTATCAGGATCTTGTTGCCTGATCATTTCAATGTTTGGCACCTGTATCCCCAACACAGCTCTCTGTACAGTTCCGTACTGCTTCAAATCTGCCGCCACTTTCCCGGCGATGGAGATGGGTACGGCAAAAGCCAAACCGTTGAAGTCGCCCGATTGAGAGAATATGGCTGTATTGATTCCCACCAGTTCGCCTTTAGTGTTCACAAGCGCTCCTCCGCTATTTCCCCTGTTAACGGCGGCATCAACCTGAATAAAAGATTGGATGTTCAAATTTCCGCCGACAATATTTCCCCTGTTTTTGGCGCTTACTATTCCTGCAGTCACAGTAGAAGTCAGGTTAAACGGATTTCCAACGGCGAGCACCCACTCTCCCACCTGCAAAGCATCGGAATTTCCGAAAGTGAGGTAGGGGAAATCATTCCCCTCAATCTTAATCAAGGCAATATCGGTTTGCGGATCGGTTCCGATAACTTTGGCCGTCATCTCCCTGTTGTCGTTCAGTGAAACCGTCACTTCGGTAGCTCCCTCCACCACGTGGTTGTTGGTGATGATGTATCCGTCTTTCGAAATAATAACCCCCGAGCCAAATCCGATTTGCTCGCGGGGCTGCATGTTTCTTTCTCCGAAACCGAAGAAAAAATCAAACGGATTCATATACTGCTGTTGGCTGACAGACTTGACCTTTACGTGTACAACGCCGTTTACTGATCGTGAGGCGGCTTCGGTAAAATCAGGATAACCTTGTTGGGTGGTTAAATTGGTCAATCTTACGTTTTTGTCCTGATTAAAAGAATCAGCATATTCGCTTTGACCGGCGCTTACGACAGAACTTGAAACACCTTTCGCATTGTTTTTTGAAATGGTGTTGTACCCAAAAAGGGTAATGACCGAACTGAGTATAGCGACAACAACAATTGTCGCGATGTTTTTTACGTTTCCAGTATTCATATTCTTATTCTTATAAATATTACGTTTGAATTTTAACACTTACGCAAATGTAAAAACAAAAAGCGTACAAGAGTTTAGCACTACGGCTCTTTTTTGACACTTTTAACTAAAAGAACAAGCGATTAACCCGCTTTAACCGTGCAAAATACAATTTCAAAATTTTTTAATGTCAGATTGGCAGAAGATCGTCAAAACAGACCGATACCGTCTATCTTTTCGATTTATTCCTCCTGTTAGCGTACTTCCTGAATTTGAAATTGTTGAAAGGTTGAAAAAGATCAAAGAAGAGCAGGTCGATGTGGTATTTTCCGGCACCGAGCAACCTGCTGTTTTTGCCGATCACGTACAACTGAACTACAAACCGGACGATCAGAAAAAAAAGACTTAATGCGATAAGCAGGCAGTTATTGAAGACTGCTCCGGACACGATTCCGGCCATAACCGAGAGATAGAACAAGTATTTCGAAAATGTTTCGAAACCAAAAACAAAGGAAGAGATCCCCTTATAAAACTGCTTGGTGTATAAATACTTGGATTTCAACGATCTCCAGGTAAAAAAACTATTGACCACGTCACTTTCCGTCATGCTTTCCGGCGATGTCACCACGCCCACTTTCTTCTTTCCGGCAATCTTATTGATAAACAGATCATCCTCACCCTCTTCGATGTTCAGCACAGAGGAAAACCCTTTCTCTTCGAAGAAAATCTCCTTTTTATACGCCAGGTTCCTGCCAATCCCCATGAATGGCTTCCCGAGAACAGCGAGGGACAAGTATTTCAACCCGTGAATCATGTTGTCGTAAAGGATAAATTTGCGCATCGAAACCTTCTTTTCGATTTGCAACTTACAAAAACCCAATACGATATCTTTCCCTTTCAGGAACTCGTTGGCAAACTCCCGGATCCACTTGTCGGAAGCCGGCACACAATAAGCTTCGGTAAACAACAAAACATCATTCTTTGCCGCCTTGATGCCTAAGGTTAACGCAAGCTTCTTCCCGTTTATATCTTCAGCTTCAGCCGGCACGTAGGTGTGGTAAAGATGGGGGTATTGTTGATTGAGTGCTTTGAGCAATACATCCGTTTCATCCGTTGATCCCATGTTTACCACGATTACCTCAAAATCGGAGTAATCCTGTTCCAGTATAGGGGGGAGGTATTTCGCCAAATTTTCGGATTCATTTTTTGATGCGATAATCACCGAAACGGCCGGCAATTTTTCCGGAGCTGTCAGGGATTTATCCCTCTTCTGTTCGTATACGTACGGCTTCCTGTAAACCAACAGGTAATAAATCAGTTGAACAGTAAAAAAAACCAGAATTGCTCCCGAAATGATCCAAAAGGGAAGCGGAAAATCGAAATTAAAAAAATGCGGTAAATCCATAATTACAACGAGTCAGAAAAATAAGAGCCGGGTAATGTGCGGCAATTGTACATGGATGCCATCGTCTCACCGTAGGCGCCGGCTGAACGGATAGCGATAAAATCGCCCCTCCGGGACTGATTCAACAACACAGCCTCACCGAAAACGTCGCTCGATTCACAAACGGGGCCAACGACATCGTAAGCTTCGTACTCTTTATCGGAACTGATGTTTTCTATATGATGGAAAGCCTGATAGAGAGCCGGGCGGATCAAATCGGACATTCCGGCATCCGTGATCAGAAACTTCCTGGTGGCACCTTCTTTTATGTATGTTGTCCGCGCAATGAGAGAGCCACACGGCGCAACAAAAGACCGTCCCAGCTCGAAATGAAGCGTTTGATTATCCTGAAGCTTCAGGTACTTGGCGAACAACCTGAAGTAGGCTTCAAAATCGGCAACGGGGCAATGGTTGGGATGATGGTAATTGATCCCCAGGCCACCACCTACATTGATGATTTCGAACGATATGCCCTGCCCTGAGAACCAGTTTTGCAGTTCAACGGCTTTCACACAAAGGTCCTCAAACGACGACAGATCCGTAATCTGCGAACCGATGTGAAAATGCATCCCGACCAACTTCAAGTGGTTGCTTCTCGCGATCAACTCAATTGCTTTCGGCAAATCCGGTTCGTTCAGCCCAAACTTATTTTCTTCCAATCCCGTCGTGATGTACCGATGAGTGTGAGCATCCACATTCGGATTGATCCTCAGTGCAACCGGAGCAATTTTTCCTGCTTCGGAAGCCAGCCGTTCAATGGCATCCATTTCAGGCAACGACTCCACATTGAAACAAAAAATACCGTTATCCAATCCTATTTTAATCTCTTTGTCGGTCTTTCCAACTCCGGCAAAAACTATTTTCGACGCAGGAAATCCGCAATCCAGGGCTTTCAGAATTTCGTTTCCGCTCACACAATCCGCCCCAAAGCCGTACGATGCTATTTCACGCAATATCCTCGGGTTGGCGTTGGCCTTCAATGCATAATGGACGACATACTTCTTGCCCCCGACCTCTTTCTTCACCGCCTCAAGCGTTTGACGCAGCAAATCCATGTCGTAATAGTAGAACGGTGTTTCTAAAGAATGAAATTTTTCAACGGGAAATTGACCTTTGATCATCGATTTTTATTTTTTACGGTGTGAGAAATGACGTCGGCAAAAATACATTTTTTTGCCGATATTTCGGGAATTTACCGCCTATAAATTCAGGAATTCCGGATAAGGACGAGCGCTTTTTCGATTTTTTCATCCACCGGCAATGAAAAATCCAGCCAATGGATGGTAAAGCCACGTCTCTCCATGCCTCGGAACCAGGTCATTTGCCGCTTGGCAAACTGGTGAATGGCAATTTCGAGCTGCGAGAACATCTCCTCGAAATTAATTTCACCGGTTACATACAGCGTTACAAACTTGTATTCAAGCCCGTAATAGATAAGATCTTCGGGAGGGATACCGTCGTCGAGCAAAGACTGTATCTCGGCAACCATTCCCTCATCCAGCCGTTTTTTTAAGCGAGAAGATATTTTTTGTCTCCGGGATTCCCTGTCGATATCCAGTCCGAAAATAACGCTCTCAACCGGAGGATAATCAAGCTCTGAAGTCGGATGTTTAAGCTGGAAATCTGCAATCTCTATAGCACGGATCGCCCGTTTTTTTGTGTCGGTATCGGTGGTATTGTGAAGCGGTTTGTAAGAAGAGAGGATCTGTGCGAGCTCTTCCAGCGACCGGGTTTCCAGCCTTTTCCTCAGGACCGCATTCTCGGGAACATCGGGCAGGCGGTACCCCTTAAGGACGGATTCGATGTAGAGCCCAGTCCCTCCACACAGTACCGCTGTTTTGTCGCGCGACAAGATAGCACGATAAACCTTGTGGAAATCGTGCTGGTAATTGAACAGCGTATACTTCTCACCCGCATCCCGAACATCGATCAGGTGGTAGGGAACCGGTTTTTCACCCACCAGGTAGTCGGCCAGATCCTTGCCGGTACCGATATCCATTCCGCGGTATACCTGACGCGAATCGGCACTGATGATTTCTCCATCAAGTCGGGAGGCGAGGTGAGCGGCAAAAGTGGTTTTTCCACTGGCAGTGGGACCCAGAACGGTTATAAGTTTCTTCATCACCAGCTTCCTCCCGCTCCGCCACCGCCAAAACTTCCGCCACCGCCGCCGCCGAAGCCACCAAATCCGCCACTCCCGCCAAAGCCTCCGCCCCAACCGGAACTTCTACCTCCGGAGAGCGGTGGAATAAACAGGGGGCCGCCCCCGGCCCTGTGATGTCCGTCACCGTCCACATGCTGGTCTCCTCCCCGGGAAAAGAGAGAGATCAAGATGAAAACAACCATAAAAAGCAACACGATTGCCCACACAGGAACCCCGTCCGATCCGGTAGCATCGGCGTCAAATTCCCCCGACAACCGGGCGACGACGACATCAACTGCGGCGTTTACTCCTCCAAAGTAGTCGTTTTCCTGAAAATAGGGAATCATGCTGTTACGAACAATCCTCCCGGCAAAAGCATCGTTGATGAAACCTTCCAGCCCGTAGCCAGTGGCTATAAATGCTTGTCCCCGGCTATCCCCGGTCTTGGGTTTAACGAGTATCAGCAATCCGTTGTCCTTGTCCTTTTGTCCAATACCCCACTTTTCACCCAGCACAAATGCGTAATCCGACACCGGATACCCGTCCAGATCGTTCACGGTCACTACGTAGATCTGAGTGGACGTAGAATCGTTGTAAGCAAGCAACCGCTGCTCCAACGCCTGCTTTTCGGCAGCAGAAAAGATATTGGCAAAATCGTTTACCAGGCGGTACGGATAGACCGGATCCGGAACATCCTGCGCCGCAATTCCCAAAAAGAGGAAAAAAAATACTGCAATAAGAGCTGGTCTAATCTTCATCCCATATAACATCGTCACACAATTCATTCACATCGTTTTCCGAGACCGGATAACGGGATTTCATCAACTCTCCCACTTTACCCGCACCCCGGCAGATCCCCTCACAAATACGTCCATTTTTGAAAAAGGAAAACATCTCTTCAAGCACCGAATCCCAAAAACCTTGCCGGGCAGCCTCATCGATTCCTGAATCACCTATAACCGCAGCTTTGTGATTGTCAGGAGCCACATAAATCAGCACCGAATTCCGCAACGCAGTTCTATCCATCTTCAATTGCTTGAATTTCTTGTAAGCGGCATCCAGGGGATTCTCCTTACATCTTCTGGCTATACAGACACGAATTTCTGCAGAGGTCCGGCTTTCAGCTGTACGAATGGACTCCACCACCCGGTTTAATTCTTCCTGAGTTAACATGATCGGGGTATGTATGGGGTTAGGGGTTTAAAACTGGACCCGGGGAGCCGTTTCTGCTCCGGGAGCAGATTGGAAATAGCCTTTCGGTTTGAAACCAAACCATCCCGCATAAATCACACGAGGAAACTGGCGGATATAGGAATTAAAATCCTGCGCCGTTTGATTAAACTTGTTCCTCTCCACCGAAATACGGTTTTCCGTACCGGCCAATTCGTCCTGGAGAGCCAAAAAATTTTGATTGGCTTTCAGCTCGGGGTAATTCTCCTGAATAAGCAGCAATCGTCCGATAGCTGAACCTAACTGGCTTTGTGCTTGCTGATATTGCTGAATGCTTTCTTCGGTCAGATTTTCCGGGTCAACCGTCGTTTGAGTCGCTTTGGCACGGGCTTCCGTCACTTGCGTAAAGGTTTCCTGCTCGTGCTCGGCGTAACCCTTGACGGTTGCCACCAGGTTGGGAATTAAATCGGCCCGGCGCTGGTACGCGTTTTCTACATTTGCCCATTGCGAATTTACGCCCTCCTGTTTGCTGACCATCGTATTGTAGCCGCAACTCGAAAAGGCAACTCCCAGAACGGCTAATAAAATGTACGTTAACTTCTTCATTGTTTTGCTGTTTATTTAGATTTCTGTTTGTATCTTCCCGGCGGCCTGGCGTATCGTTTACCAATGAACCGTCAAAAACCGCGCCATTTCAGAAGCTTTCCTATCCTCTATTTAACGTTTGATCATCCGTTTTGTTTTGTTTTTCGCACAACTTCCTCCAACCGCATCGGTAATTTTTCCGGACGATAACAGAAAAAATCACAAACATTTTGTCAATCCATTTGAAAATAATATCTTTGTACCGGTAAATGACGAGGGGAGCACTGGATTGCTCCTTTTTTGTTTGTTTGCACGTTCGTATGATGGAGAAAAACGAGATAAAAGTGATGGCTGAGGAGTTTTTAAAAGATTCTCCCGATTACCTGGTGGACGTCAATGTCTCCACCGGCGGCACAATAACGGTCGAGATCGACAACGACAACGGCGTTAACATCGACGACTGTGTGAAACTGAGCCGCTACTTGGAGACAAAGCTCGACCGTGACACGGAGGATTTTGAGTTGACAGTTACTTCTGCCGGATTGACATCTCCTTTTAAAACCCCTCGCCAATATAAGAAATACGAAGGGAAAGAAGTTGAAGTGCTTACCCGGAAGGGGGAAAAACTAAAAGGAACGCTAAAATCTTCAACCGGAAACAATTTCACCATCGAAATTTCAAGAATGGTCAAACCGGAGGGAGCAAAGCGAAAGACAGCCATAAAAGAGGAGCGGACTTTCTCCTACGAGGAAATAAAATATACAAAATATCAACTAAAATTCTAAAGCGAAAAAACGGATTGGCTAAAATTAAGTCGTAATTCGTAAATCAAAAAACGTAAATCATTAATTTTATGGGCAAAAAGAAGGAAACAATCAGCCTAATAGATACCTTTTCAGAATTCAACGAACTGAAGAATATTGACAAAGCCACCATGATAAGTGTGCTTGAAGAGTCGTTCAGAAGCGTGATTGCCAAATCGGTGGGTACGGATGAGAATTTCGACATTATCATCAATCCCGACAAGGGAGACCTGGAGATCTGGCGTAACCGGGTTATCGTTGAAGACGAGGAACTCCAGAATCCCAACATGGAGATCAGCCTGACCGAAGCACACAAAATCGATGAAGACTTTGAAGTGGGTGAAGAGGTAACCGACGAGCTTCAACTGGAAGATTTTGGCCGCAGAACCATATTGAACCTTCGCCAAACCCTGGCTTCAAAAATTCTTGAACTCGAAAAAGACAATCTCTACAACAAATACAAGGAAAAGGTAGGAGAAATTGTATCGGGTGAAGTTTATCAGGTTTGGAAAAAAGAGCTGTTGCTTCTCGATGACGAGCACAACGAACTTATCCTGCCCAAAACCGAACAGATTCCCAGCGATTTCTTCCGAAAAGGAGAGCATGTTCGCGCTATTGTCGCCCGGGTCGAAAATAAAAACAACAACCCGAAAATCATCCTTTCGCGCACGTCGCCCATATTCCTTGAAAGATTGTTCGAAATGGAAATTCCTGAAATTAACGACGGACTTATCACGATCAAAGGCATAGCCCGCATCCCGGGAGAAAGGGCCAAAGTGGCCGTTGAAGCCTACGATGACCGTATTGATCCGGTCGGAGCCTGCGTGGGGATGAAAGGGTTCCGTATTCACGGAATTGTGCGTGAACTTCGCAACGAAAACATTGATGTTATCAACTACACAAACAACACCAACCTGTTTATTCAGCGAGCGCTTAGCCCGGCAAAGATCAACTCTATCTCCGTCAAGGAAGAAGAACGCCGTGCCGAAGTATTCCTTTATCCCGACGAAGTTTCGCTGGCGATCGGTAAAGGCGGCGCCAACATTAAGCTGGCATCCATGCTGACAGGATACAACATAGAAGTTTTCAGGGAAATCGACGATTTCGACGAAGAAGATATCTACCTGGACGAATTCCGCGATGAAATCGACGGGTGGGTAATCGACCAGCTCAAACGGATCGGTTGCTCAACGGCCAAAAATGTGCTGGCCATGCCGCGCGAGAGACTCATCAAGGAAGCCGACCTGGAAGAGAACACCGTGGACGAGGTATTGAGAGTTCTTCGTTACGAATTTGAGGATGAAGAAAATACCGACGAAGATCCGGAGAATTAAAACTGTTAAACTGTTCACAAAACCAATAAATTAAGAAAGGACAAACTCAACTATATGGCTGAAAGATTAAGTAAAGTAGCTCGAAATTTAAATGTAGGGATCAACACGCTGGTTGAATTTTTGCACAAGAAAGGAATTACTGTTGAAGCAAATCCTAATACAAAGATTGAGGAAGAACAGTATAATTTGTTGGTTGCCGAATTCAGCAAGGACAAGAAAATTAAAAAGGAGGCCATTGAAAATCTCGAAAGGATGCACCGGAAAGATGACAAACGGGAAACGATTGCCATCGAAGGATACGAGATAGAGGAAAAGCCCAAGAAAAAAATTGAAAAAGATACCATTAAGGCGGAAATCCCCGATGACCTGAAACCAAAGTTCAACGTTGTTGGAAGCATCGATTTAGATGAACATAAAAAACAGAAAAAAGAAGCCGAGGTTAAACAGGAAGAAGTTGAGGAAGAGGTTGAAGTTGAAGTTGAAGTAAAAATCGAGGTTGAAGTAAAGAGAGAAGAACCGGTGCAAAAGGAAATTGAGGTTGAAACGGTTACACTGCAACCGGAGGAACCGGTGGAAATCGTTGTTGCGCACGAATCAGCACTTTCTGAAACGGCAGTTCCGTCCGTTGAAACCCCGGAAGAAACGACGGTGGAAGAACAAGGCGATTACTCCGGTCAGGATGAAAAAGCAGAAACAGGGGAAGAGGCAACTCCGCACGACAAGAGACCGGATGAGGTATTCCGCATACGCCAAGAACTGAAGGAGCCCAACATTGTGGTTAAAGGTTCTATCGATCTGGAGTCAATAAACGACAGGACCCGTCCCCCACGGAAATCCAGGGCGCAACGCAAAAAAGAACGCCTGGAACGTGAAAAAGAGCAAAATGCCAAGAAAGCGAAAGAAGAAGCCGTGAAAAGCCTGAAAAAAGAATCGATCGAAGAGAAAGAAAAGAAGAAAGGGGTGGTAATCAACACAGCCGAAGAAGAGAACAAAAAGAAAAAACGCAAACGCATCGATAAAGGCAAGGTCAATATAGAAAAGGCCGGCGCGCACGGAGAGAACATCCGTCGTGACAAGAAAGTCCTCCGGAAACCGATTAAAGCTGAAGTAAGCGAGGAGGACGTTCAAAAACAGATCAAGGAAACACTTGCCCGGTTAACCGAAAAACGCGGGGGAAAAGGCGGAGCAAGATACCGGCGCGAAAAACGGGAAGCCGTTTCTCAGCGACAACGGGAGGAAATCAAACAGCAGGAACGCGAAAGCAAGATATTGCAGCTTACCGAGTTTGTTACGGCCAACGACCTGGCAAACATGATGGATGTCCCCGTTACCAGCGTCATCGCCACCTGCATGAACCTGGGCGTTATGGTGGCTATCAACCAGCGCCTGGACGCAGAAACCATCAATATTGTTGCCGATGAATTCGGCTACAAAACCAAATTCGTGAGCGCCGATGTTATAGAGGCCATCGCTGAAGAAGAGGATAATCCCGAAGATCTGCTACCGCGCCCGCCAATCGTTACCGTTATGGGACACGTCGACCACGGCAAGACATCGCTGCTCGACAGTATCCGGAACACCAACGTTATTGAAGGGGAAGCCGGGGGAATCACCCAGCACATCGGCGCATACAATGTGAAACTGCCGGACGGCAGGAAGATCACGTTCCTGGACACGCCCGGTCACGAAGCATTTACCGCTATGCGCGCCCGTGGTGCTAAAGTGACAGACGTAGCCATCATTATCGTAGCTGCCGACGATAACGTGATGCCCCAGACCGTCGAGGCCATTAACCATGCCGGAGCCGCAGGTGTTCCCATCGTTTTTGCCATCAATAAAGTAGATAAGCCGGGAGCCAACCCCGAAAAGATAAAAGAACGCCTCGCCGAGATGAATTACCTGGTGGAGGACTGGGGCGGGAAATACCAGTCACAAGACATTTCCGCCAAAAAAGGAATAGGCATTAACGAGTTGCTCGAAAAAGTGCTGCTCGAGGCGGACCTGCTGGAGCTTAAGGCAAACCCCGACCGGAAAGCATCGGGCTCCATCGTGGAATCGTCACTCGACAAAGGGAGGGGTTACGTGGCTACCGTTCTGGTGGAAAACGGAACGCTCAGGCAAGGCGATGTATTGCTGGCAGGTTCCTACTACGGGCGCGTAAAAGCCATGTTCAACGAACGAAACCAGAAAATCAACGAAGCGGGACCCGCAGAGCCGGCACTGGTGCTCGGACTGAACGGCGCACCCCAGGCGGGAGATACATTCAACGTCATGGAGAGCGACCAGGATGCGCGCAACGTTGCCGCGCGCCGCGAACAGCTGCAGCGTGAACAGTCGCTGCGTACACAGAAGATG
The DNA here is from genome assembly GCA_022840285.1 of Porphyromonadaceae bacterium. Taxonomy (GTDB): domain Bacteria; phylum Bacteroidota; class Bacteroidia; order Bacteroidales; family Dysgonomonadaceae; genus Petrimonas. The sequence continues at coordinate 101,584 of JALHIE010000001.1, read as the reverse complement.
CTTACCCTGGATGACATTGGACGCCGGATAGCTATCGGAAACTTCCAGCAGCTGAACATCATTGTGAAAGGTGACGTGGACGGTTCGGTAGAAGCGCTTTCAGACTCGCTCATCCGTCTGTCGACCGAAGAAATACAGGTAAATGTGATCCACAAGGCCGTCGGTCAGATCTCGGAATCGGACGTCACCCTCGCCGCAGCATCAGACGGGGTCATTATCGGATTCCAGGTCCGCCCCTCACTGGGAGCGAGACGTGAAGCAGAGAAACAAGGTATCGACATCCGCCTGTACTCCATTATCTACGACGCTATTGAAGAAGTGAAAGCCGCTATGGAAGGTATGCTTTCGCCCGATATCAAGGAAGAAATTACGGCAAACGTAGAGGTGCTTGATGTCTTTAAAATCACTAAAGTAGGCACCGTAGCCGGTTCGATGGTGCGCGACGGAAAAATAAAACGCACCAACAAAATTCGTCTTATTCGGGATGGAATTGTTATCTTTACCGGCGAATTGGATTCACTGAAACGGTTCAAGGAAGATGTCAGGGAAGTTGCATCCGGATACGAATGCGGTATCAGCATCAAGAATTTCAACGACATAAAGGTGGGCGACATCATTGAATCATACGAACAGATAGAAGTGAAAAAAACTTTATAACCAGTTGACATTGTAATTTTAATTCCTTTACTTAGCCGCATCCCGCCGGAAGCGGGATGCGGCTAAAACACACAAGGAGAAAATTACAATTGCCAACGCAGGTTACAGTATAAATCAAAATTTATTTACATCTAAAATAGGATTGTTATGAACAAAACAACATTGATAAGCCTGGGTGTTCTATTTTTAATGTTGAGTGCCAACCTTTCGGCTCAAAACGCACAAGTAATTGTTGCTTATGTGAATACAACCGATCTACTGAGCGCTTTCCCTGCAAAGGAAGAGGCCACGCAAAAACTCGTCGCACTGAGTGAAAATTATAAAAAGGAACTTGAGCTGATGCAAAACGAATACAACAAAAAGTATTCAGATTACATCACCTATCAAGGTTCACTGGCCGAAAACATTAAATTGCGCCGGATGCAGGAGCTGACTGAGCTGGAGAACAAGATGCAACAGTTTATGCAATTGGCTCAAGAAGATATCGAACAGCAAGAAAAGGCGCTGCTTGAACCGTTAAAGAAACAAATCTCCGATGCCATCCGTCAGGTAGGCATCGAACAAAATTTCACGGTTATCTACGATCTTGCCAACCCGGGAATTGCTTTTGTGAACCCGGTAGCAGTGGATGCCAATCCGTTGGTAAGGGCAAAGCTGGGAATGAACTAAACTTATTATCGCCAAAAAGTGTGATAGAGGGTACTGAACAACAAGCGCCTATCGGTATTTTCGATTCCGGGTATGGCGGACTCACCGTATTGTCCGAAATCAAATCGTTACTTCCCCAATACGACTACCTGTATCTGGGCGATAATGCCCGGGCGCCCTATGGGAGCCGCTCTTTCGAGATCGTTTATCAATTTACAAAAGATGCCGTAAAATGGTTTTTCGGGCAGAACTGCCACCTGGTAATTTTAGCTTGCAACACGGCATCGGCAAAAGCGTTACGAACCATTCAACAGGTCGATTTACCCGAATTAGATCCATCGAGAAGGGTGCTGGGCGTCATTCGCCCTACGGTTGAATCCATTGCCGGCTTCACAAAGACCGGTCATATCGGTCTGTTCGGGACATCGGGCACCGTAAAGTCCCAATCCTACGATATTGAAATTGCCAAACTGCATCCTCACCTGAAAGTGTCGGGAGAAGCTTGTCCGATGTGGGTCCCGCTGGTGGAGAACAACGAGTTTGATAAACCCGGAGCCGATTATTTTGTCAAACAGCACATCGACAACCTGTTGGAAAAAGATAGTCAGATCGACACCATCATTCTGGGTTGCACACACTATCCCCTCCTGATCGGTAAAATAAAACAGTTCCTTCCCAAAAACATTCAAGTTGTATCGCAAGGAAAATACGTGGCTGAAAGCTTAAAAGAGTATCTCCAACGCCATCCGGAAATGGAAAACAGGTGCTCCAAAAACGGTACGGTGAAATACTTCACTACCGATCTGCCCGGGAAATTTGTAGATTTGGCATCCCTGTTCCTCAAAGAGACCATCGAAGCTCAAAAAATAAACATCGATTGATTATGTTAAACTGGTTTGACCTCCTCGTACTTATTTTCCTGCTTGTCGCCTTTGTAAACGGATATCGGAAGGGACTGGTTAGGATGCTTGTTGGGCTTGCGACCGTCATTCTCGCTGCTGTTTTTGCCGGAAAGCTGGCTGTTACCGTTCTGCCCTACCTCCAAAAAACATTCGACTTTTCTCCGCAGGTTACCCGTGTGCTCTCCTACACGGTCGCTTTTCTGGCCATAGCAGCAGTAGTTTCTCTGATCGGCTTTCTTATACAAAAACTGTTCGAGTCGGTGAACCTCAACTTTATCAACCGAATTTTGGGAAGTGTTGTATCCGTAGGGACAACGGTTGTGGCTTTAAGTGTTCTGCTCAACCTTATCCTCATGCTCGACAGGGAAGAAAAGCTCATTAAACCCGACACAAAGCAACAATCGTTTTTCTACGAAAAGGTTCGTGTTGCGGCCCCGGCCGTCGTTCCCTACCTCAACAAGGAAGTGTGGGAAGAATATGTTCCGGAAAAGTACAGAAAACAGATCGAGGATTCCAGGGGTACAACCTACGATACGGAGAGCGGCCAACCCATTGACTCCTCTTTTCAGAAAAAATATTTCGAAACAGATTCGATTTAAAAGCCTCATATCATGCTGATTCACAAAGAAGGAAGAAAAACGCTGTTTATCACAACAGTTATCCTGGTACTGTTAAACGGCTTCATGTTCCGTTTTTTTCCGGAGAGCCTCTTCTCTTTTATTATGTTGTTTATCTCAGTGGTCGTCTTTGCGCTGATGATGAATTTCTTTAAAAAGCCGAGCCGCGTTTACGAAGGAGACCTGCTGGATTACGTGAATGCACCCGCCGACGGAAGAATTGTGGTGATAGAAAAAACTTTTGAAAAGAATTACTTCAACGAGGAGCGGATACAAATTTCCATCTTTATGTCGTTTTTCAACGCTCACTCAAACTGGATACCCGTCACGGGAAAAGTGGTGCATTACTCACACGAAAAGGGAAATTTCCATGCGGCATACCTGCCTAAATCGAGCCACGAGAATGAAAGAAGCAACATCATCATCGAGACGCCCGACGGGCATCGTGTGCTTACCCGGCAAATAGCCGGGGCGGTAGCACGCCGGATCGTCACCTACGTCAAGGAAGGCGAATATTACCACATCGGAGATCGGTTGGGTTTCATCAAACTGGGTTCCAGGATGGATGTTTTTCTGCCCACCGACAGCGAGATCCTGGTTCAGATAGGCGATGAGGTCCGGGCAAACGAAACACTTCTGGCACGGTTGCCGGAAAAACTTAAAGGGAATGAAAAAACAGATTCCTAACATAATTACACTGCTGAACCTGTTCTCCGGTTGTGTTGCCATTGTCATGGCATTCCAGGGGAACTTCCCGGCAGTCGTCATTTGGGTCCTACTGGCAGCAACATTCGATTTTTTCGACGGCTGGGCAGCACGTTCACTGGGAGTTTCCTCTAAAATCGGAGTAGAACTGGACTCGCTGGCCGATGTTGTCAGTTTCGGAGTTGCTCCCGCATCTGCCGTCTTCATATTGTTGCAGGACTTTACGCTTTTTCCCACATCCCTTTCTCTATTGAAACCGTACCTCCCCTATCTGGCTTTCCTGATCCCGGTTTTCTCAGCCTACAGGTTGGCAAAATTCAATATCGACGACCGCCAGGCAACCACCTTTCTCGGCCTGCCTACTCCAGCCAACGGATTGTTTTGGGTAAGCTATGTATGCGGTACGCACTTGCCGGCTGCCAACAACGAATTTTACCTCTTCCTGACCGTGGGTTTTATTTTGGTTCTATCGGTATTGATGGTTTCCGAAATTCCCATGTTTTCACTCAAAATACGAAACCTGAAGATCAAAGGAAACGAAAAACAGTTGCTGCTCATCGTTGTGATGATTGCCTCTGTTTTGTTTTGGGGAATTACAGGCATTGCCTGGGGGATTCTGGCGTACATTGTCATTTCAATGGCCTCAACAAGGAAGAGGAGAGCCATTCGTTAATTTTTCAAAAGCATTGAAATACATTTAATTATTCCTCTTATCTTTACGTATATTTTTGAATTAAACGAATTTAAAATGGGTTTTTTAATTAAAGTCTTACTGGTATTTGCCGTTATTTACATGGTAATCAACTTTTTGGGACGCATTCTGTTCGGAACCAAACGCAAACCTCAAGCCAGCCCCTACAACCGGCATTCACAGCAACAGAAGAATGAGCCCGAAACGCAAGAAGACAGGATTCTCGATTACCAGAAAAAAAGTTTTGAAACAACCGATGTCATCGATGTTGAATTTGAAGAAATAAAACAGAAAAATTCGATGTAGTGCCTGTTTATGGCAATTCTGCATAGCCGCTCGATAACTCAAGCGGCTTTTTTTGTATTGTTGCAGGTAACTCCGGTGGTTCTCCGGGTGAATCAATTACTTCCCAAGTAACTTTAGCGCAAAAGCATAAGCTTTCTCCCACTGCTCAGGGTATGTCCAATGCCCTGTCTCTTCGGCAAGAAAAAGGGTCTTCGGAGCCGTGATCACGTTGTATGCTGAATACAGGGAAGTAGGCGGGCAGGTTACATCGTTGTATCCCCATGAATAGAATCCGGGCACCCTCAGGTGACGCGCAAAATTAACAACATCGTAATACTTGCTCGTTTCAATTTTCCGGGGTGTATTGTTGAACGAAAGGTTGGCGGCATTAAAGAGATGAGGCCATCCTCCCGCGCGGCCATGCAAATAACCTGTAACATCGGAAAGAGCTGGATAGAAAGCGACCAACCCTTTTATACGGCTGTCTAAAGCTGCAGTAACGATGGATAAAGCACCGCCCTGGCTTCCGCCCATCACGACGATATTGTTTCCATCAAATTCGGATAAGCTGAAAATATAATCCACGGCGCGGACACAGCCTAAATAAACACGTTTGTAGTAATACCGATCTTTGTCATCCAGGTTATAGTTCTGATAACCATCAAGTGCGGCCGTCCTGATATTATCGTAGACCGATGCGTCCATCGTTACCGGAATGCCATGGATGCCAATCTCAAATGTAATCACACCTTTTCCCGCATTGCCAATATCGCCATAGTAGGGACGTACACCCGCTCCGGGCACACGCAGTATTGCCGGATACCTACCCTCTGCCTTGGGAACGCAGAGAATGCCGAACAAACGGGTGCCCGGCTTATAGTTTTGTATGTTAACCTCATACACATTTACCTTTTCCGTGCAGCGTTCGGGCAATAACCTCACCTTGGCATCCATGGGGATTTTTGCATTTGCGGCTTTCGCTTCGTCCCAAAAACCGATAAAATCCTCCGGCTCATTCGTTGTCGGACGAATCTCTTCCGGATTAAAAGCAGCCGTAGCCAATCCCACATACTCTTTACCTTCGTAAGTGGCTATCACTCTACAACGTAAAAAACCTGCCGTTTTAAGGGTACCGCCATCAATCGTTGCTGTTCCGTTTTTTAACACTAATTTTTCTTTCTTCGAGGGGGGCATCATTTCGGGGCCGACTTCGTACCAAACAGCGGCATTCTGCACAGGTATATTGTTTTTGGTGACAGACAGGTTGAATGTCACTTTTTCGTTGGGTTTATATACCCAGCCACTCTTTTCAGGCGCTACACTCACTTCTATCAATGTCTGCGCGGGCTGCGCGAAAAGACTTGAAACGAAGAGGATAATAAAAATCGTTGATAAAACAATTTGTTTTGAATGCTTCTTCATATGATTATTTTTTAGATAGTGTCCGGGACTTATTACGCGCACAGCTCATCTGAACTCATTTACGAAACAAATGTAGTAAATTATGACGAGTAAAAAATCAGAAACCAAACAAAAAAGAGGGAAATTTCACAAATTCAGAAAGAAAGACTATTTTTGTATTAGAAATAAAAAAGTCGGAAATCAAGGATTTTAATCCTATAGAATACATTGGTCCTGGTTCTTGATTCTTCGTTTTCAAAATCAAATTTTTAATCACACATTTATATGTTAGATATTTTTGACCGGCTAAAAGGTATGGAGGGTCCGCTTGAACAGTATCGCAAAAAAGCGGAAGGCTATTTTATGTTTCCTGAACTTGAAGGAGAAATAGGGCCCAGGATGAAGTTCCACGGACGCGAAGTAATCACCTGGAGTTTAAATAACTACCTCGGACTCGCCAACCATCCCGAAGTAAGGAAAGCGGATGCGGAAGCTGCCGCAGCATGGGGAATGGCTTATCCGATGGGTGCCCGAATGATGTCCGGTCAAACAAAATTTCACCGGGAACTGGAGGAGCGGCTCGCCAAATTCGAGAAAAAGGAGGCAGCCTATTTGCTCAATTACGGTTATCAGGGAATGGTTTCCATTATCGATTCGCTTTGTTCGCGTAACGATGTGATTGTGTACGATTCCGAGTCTCACGCCTGCATCATGGACGGTATCTTCCTGCACAAAGCCAAGGGAGGAAAGAGTTTCGTTTTCCCTCACAACGATATGGAGCGTGCGGGAAAAATGCTCCGTTTTGCCACCAAACAAGCGGAAGAGAACAACGGCGGAATCTTGTTGATCACTGAGGGGGTTTTCGGAATGTCGGGCGACCTGGGCAACCTGCCGGGAATTGTAGCGTTGAAGAAACAATTTAACTTCCGCCTGATGATCGACGATGCACACGGATTCGGAACGATGGGAAAAACGGGAGCCGGAGCGAGCGAACATTTCGGATTGATGGACGAAGTGGATATTTATTTCGCCACGTTTGCCAAATCGATGGCTGGAATTGGTGCTTTTATAGCCTCGGACAAGGCTATCGTCGATTCGCTGAAGTACAACATGCGCTCTCAGATTTTCGCCAAATCGCTCCCGATGCCCATGGTTATCGGCGCTCTCAAGCGGTTGGATATCCTGCAAAATCGGCCCGAAATAAAAGAAAATCTCTGGAAAATAGCCAAAGCGCTTCAGGACGGTCTTGTGGCAGAGGGATTCAATATCGGAAACACGCAATCCCCGGTCACCCCGGTCTACTTCAGCGGATCGGTACCTGAAGGAACAAACATTGTGATCGATCTGCGTGAAAACCACAATGTTTTCTGCTCAATCGTTGTTTATCCGGTAGTACCTAAGGATGTTTTAATGCTCCGCCTTATACCTACCGCATCGCACACGATGAACGAAGTGAACGAAACCATCGAAGTATTCAAAAAGATAAAAGTCAACCTCGAAGCCGGAAAATATATTTCGGACGAAATGCGGTCAATGACCAGATAACAGAGATGAGACTACGCGTCAAAAGGCAAAAAAAATACTACCTGAAATGTACCGGATGCGGTTTTGTGACACCCAGTTTCAAAGCATGGTTCGATCAGTTTCAGAAATGCCCCAATTGCGGCAGCAAACACTCCGAAGTTTGGTACAACACCTCGTACAAACGATTGCCCCGTTTCATAAAAGGGAATCCGCAAAATTTCTGGCACTACTTCCCTTATTTGCCGTTAGTGCTCAAAAGACACATCATTACCCGGTACGAAGGAACCGTTCCCATCGAACGGTGGCATTTTCTGGAAGAGTTTGCCAAAAAAGAATACGGACTAACCCTGGAGGTTCACGCTTACCGCAACGATTTGAATGGCGGAACAGGAACGTTCAAAGATGTTGCTGCAGCGCTTGCAGCAAGCATTTTCAAGGAAAACAACCTGAAACAATATTGCATCGCGTCCACCGGAAACTCGGCTACCGCGTACGCCAAATACCTGTCCATCGCCGGAGTGAACTGTTCGGTTTTCATGCCCGAAGATGCTATCCGGGCCTCCGAGGCTACAATCAGTTCTTTCGGTCAACAGGTCTTTCGCGTAATGGGCGATTATGCCAAGGCCAAGGAAGTGGCTGCTGAATATGCCCGGCGTCACCACATACAGATGTCCACCGGGAACATCGACCCGATCCGGATCGAAGCCAAAAAGACGATGGTTTTTGAGTGGTTGCGCCAGCTCGGCAAAGCACCCGATGTATATATTCAGGCCATTAGTGGAGGTACCGGACCCTTAGCCATTGATAAAGGGATACGTGAAATCAATCACCTCTATCCGGATCTCAAGAACCCGCGCTTTGTCATGGTGCAATCCGACGGTTGCGACCCGATGGTACAGGCGTGGGAAAAAGCGAGAGCCGAAGGGTTCCCCGAAGGTTTCGAAAGAAATTATCCCGTCATCGACAATCCAAAAACCGACGTTCCCACGCTGGCAACCGGAAATCCGGCTACCTACCCCATCATTTCGAAATTGGTCCGAAAAACCGGCGGCTCGTTCATCAGGATGCGCGAATCGAAGCTGATACCCTTGGGAAAACTGATCGCTTACGAGCAGAAAATGGTTCCGGGACCGGCATCAACCGTCTGTGTGGCCGGATTTTTCAATGCGTTGAAAAAGGGGCTGATCAATGACGGAGAGACGGTAATGGTCAATATCGGGGAGGGGGCTGTCCGTGCGCCCTACTTCCTGGAGCAGATGATCTACACCACACAGGAAGTTACCAACGCCGACGAGTGCGCACCGCACGAGATAGACGGCTACCGGGAGCAGCTCTGGAAAGATGTGTTAAAGGATTAATTGTCTTTGCTTCTTTGTTCCTAAAGTTATGCAGGAAAGTTCAAACAAAATCATATGGATTACGGGAGCTTCGTCGGGTATCGGCGAAGCCTGCGCCTATATCTTCGCGGCCGAAGGGAGCAAGCTCATTTTGACAGCTACCCGTGAGGTGCAATTGAAAAAAGTACAACAGAAATGCATCGAGTTGGGTGCGGAATGTGAAATCCTGCCTGCCGACCTGTCACAAACAGAACGATTGGATGCCCTTACCGACCGGGCCCTCGCTTTCTTCGGCAGGATTGATGTGATGTTTCACAACGCCGGCGTCAGCCAACGCGGAAAATCAGCAGAAACGGATTTCTCCGTGGATAAGAAGATCATGGACACCAATTTTTTTGCACCCGTAAAGATTACCAAACGATTGCTTCCGGTAATGATTGCCGGAGGAGGCGGAACACTGGCAGTAACCACAAGCATCGCCGGCAAGTTCGGGTTTCCGTTGCGATCGGCATACGCCTCGTCAAAGTTTGCGCTCTACGGATTTTTTGAGACCGTGCAGGCCGAGTATTACGATCAAAAGATCCGCGTAGTGATGGTTTGTCCGGGACGGATAAAGACCAACATCTCCTGCAACGCCCTCGAAGCCAACGGCATCAGACACGCCCGGATGGACGACGGACAAGCAGGAGGGATACCGGCAGAAAAAGCTGCCCGGAAAATTGCAAGAGCCATCCGGAAACAAAAACCGGAAGTGCTGGTCGGAGGAAAAGAGCTACTGATGGTCTACATCAACCGGTTTTTTCCGGGATTGACAAGGAGGATGGTACGGAAAATCAGGACAACATAATCCCTTCACTTTTTGATAAGAATCATGAAGAATAATTGCATAATTTCAGGTATTCAGCAGGTCGGTATCGGCGTGGAAAATCTCTACGAAGCGTGGAAATATTATATCGACGTGTTTCACATGGATATCCGTATTCTGGAGGACAACAAGGTGGCGGAGCTGATGCTTCCTTATACCGGAGGTGTGCCACAGCGCCGCCATGCGGTGATTGCCGTGAACCTGCAAGGTGGCGGCGGTTTTGAAGTGTGGCAGTATACCGGACGAAAACCGGAACCGCTCGCTTTTGAATTGAATATCGGCGATCTGGGCGTGCTGGCATGTAAAATAAAAAGCAGGGATGTGGCAAAAACCTTTGAAGAGTTTTCCCGGAATCCGAACGTCAATATCGTCACCGGACTGAACCAATCCATCGACGGCAAGCAAACCTTTTTCGTGAAAGACCCTTACGGGAATCTGTTTCAGATCGTTCACGACAACTATATATTCAAAGACGAAGGCCGGCTGACCGGAGGCACTGTGGGAGCCATTATCGGTGTATCCGACATCGAGAAAGCAATGGTCGTCTACAACGATATCTTGGGCTACGATAAAATCATCTCCGACGAAACCGGCATTTTCGCCGATTTTGAAGGATTACCGTCGGGAAGTCAACGGTTTCGTCGCCGGCTGCTCACCCATTCCCTGCCGCGAAAAGGAAGTTTCAGCGAACTTTTCGGGCCATCTTACCTCGAGCTGGTGCAACCGCTGGAACGCTTGCCCCGCAGACTATACGAAGGTCGTTTCTGGGGCGACCCGGGGTTTATCCAGATCTGCTTCGATATCCGGAACATGGATGCGTTGGGAAAGCGTTGTGCCGGACTGGGGCACCCTTTCACCGTTGATACAACACAACGGTTCAAGGAAGGCGCTTCGTTCGACATGGGCGATGCTGCCGGACAATTCGCTTACATAGAGGATCCGGACGGGACCCTGATCGAGTTTGTAGAAACGCACAAAGTTCCGGTGGTAAAAAAACTTGGATTGAGCATCAACCTGAAGAACCGTAATCCCGAAAAACCGCTTCCGGGATGGATGCTGAAAATGTTGCGGTTTGGACGTGTAAAAGGAGATTAATCCCTGCGGAAGCAAAACAAACCGGTAGCGAGCTGTACAATTTTTTCGCCGTTTTTCCGTTATGGCTTTAATGGAAAAACGGCGATTGCTTTTTTTGTCTGTGATCTTCCTCTTCTGTGCTGCTCAAATGCAAGCGCAATGGGATGTCTCGTTCAGCCAGTTCTGGACGGTAAGGAGCTATTATAATCCTTCGTTCGCGGGCGAGGCCGGTGAGATCCAGGTCTCGGGAGCCTACAACTACCGGTGGGCGAACATAAAAAATGCACCCAAACACCTCTTTCTCTCAGCGGATATGCCGGTCGAGTTTTGGGGACTACAACACGGCATCGGTATCCAGATGTTCACAAATACCGCCGGGAATGAACAAAACTCCCTCATTGCCGCCCAGTACGCATTGAACCGTAAATTCGGAAAGGGAACATTTCGCATCGGCGTTCAGGCGGGAATATTGAATCTCAATTTCGATGCAACTACTGTTCAGCTGACCGCCGACTCTGCGAAAAACAACCGGAAAACCATCAGGATCCATCCTGCAGACAAGAAGACCATCGACCTGAATGCCGGAATTTCATGGATAACCCGGAAGTTCCACATCAGCGGGGCAGCCATGCACATCAACCAGCCACTGTTCAATCCGCTGCAAAGTCGGGTCCCCACAGAAGACGTGGCGACCGATTCAACATCTGCAAAAATTCCCCTTTCGTATAATTTTATGGCCGGATGCAATATAAACGTATTTCATCCGTTAGTTGAAATAGAACCGCTGATTCTCTTGCTGACGAACTTTACTTCCACGCGGCTGCAAACAGCCGTGCGGTTGGTCTACAACAAGAAATATTCGGCGGGTGTGTCGCAAAACGGTAAAGAGGGAGGTTCATTTTTTGCCGGAGCCGTTATCGAAAACATCGAGATGGGTTATGCGTACAACCTGTACACATCAGGTATAGGGAAAGGAGGAGGCGGCCACGAAGTGAGCTTCAGGTACCGGATCCCGGTAGATTTGTTCAAAAAAGAGCCGATGCCCTATAAAAGTATCCGGCTTCTTTGAAAGTTGTAGTAATTACCGGTTACGGGGCAGAAGTCAGGACAGTTTCCCGGCTCATTGTCACATTGAATTATGAATGATAAACTATGAATTATAAATTAATTCCGGCCCTGATTCTCATCGCGCTGGCCTCCTGCAGCCGCCGGGGTATCGGAGTCAGCACGGGAGGTGAACTGACGGGAGTCCCTGTCGGAAAAGTGTGGAACGAACCCACACCCTACAACATGGTGCTTGTCACGCGTGGCTCTTATCGAATGGGTCCCGGTGAGATCGATTCGTTGTGGGGAATGACTGTTCCCACTCGCGGCGTTTCGGTAGATAACTTCTGGATGGACGAGGCAGAGATTACCAACTCACAGTACAAACAATTTGTTTTCTGGGTGCGCGACTCCATCATCCGTGAACGTCTTGCCGATCCGGCATACGCCGGTGATGATCTTTACAGGATTACCGAAGACGAATACGGCGACCCCGTACCTCCTCATCTCAACTGGAGCATTCCCATTCCGTGGACGAGAAATACCGAAGAGGAAGAAGCTGCCATCAACAGCGTGTACATAACGCATCCGATCACCGGAAAGAAGATGCTGGATGCCCGCCAGATGAATTTTCGTTACGAATGGTTTGATGCTGCCGAAGCGGCAAAACGACAAAACAGGCTGGATCCGGACGAGAGAATACTAGACACCGATCTTGCCTCGGATCCGGACGAGGTGATCGTGATATCGAAAGATACGGCATATGTAGACGAAGAGGGACGTATCGTCAACAAGACCCTTACCCGTCCGTTGAGCAGCTTGTACGACTTTGTGCACACCCGGATAGTAAACATCTACCCCGATACCACTTGCTGGGTGAACGACTTCAACAACGCAAACAACGAACCCTATATGCGCCACTATTTTTCTCACCCCGGCTACGCGCATCATCCCGTGGTGGGCGTCTCGTGGGAAGCCGCGACTGCGTTCTGCGAATGGCGAACGATGTTTCTTCGCCGGAGCCTGCAACGCCGGGACGTTAAGGTTGAAAAATACCGCCTCCCCACCGAGGCGGAATGGGAAATGGCTGCCCGAAGCGGAAAAACGGAAAACAGGTACCCGTGGGGATCGACAGCTGCCCAGGACGAGGAGGATTGCTTCCCGGCCAACTTCAAACCGGGAGAAGGCGCTTACGCCGCCGACCGCAACCTGATTCCTGCAAAAACGAAAAGTTACCGTCCCAACAGTTTCGGATTGTACGATATGGCAGGCAACGTAGCGGAATGGACATCAACGGCCTACACCGAATCGGGAAATCAGATCATGAGTGACATGAATCCCGAGTACCGGTATAATGCCGCTGCCGAGGATCCCTATACACTGAAAAGGAAAGTAGTGAAAGGCGGCTCCTGGAAAGATATCTCCACCTTTATCCGGTCGGATATGCGTGATTCGGAATACCAAAACCGCGGACGGTCCTACATCGGATTTCGATGCGTGAGGACTCCGATGGGAACTCAACAATAACCTGGAAAGGGTTGAACAAAAGAGAGAAGATGAACAAAATAATCAGGAAAATAGAAAGTGCCCTCCAGACCGGCAACGGACAGCGGTTTCTGCAGTACGCCTATAGCTTTGGCGCAGCCATCGTTATTTTTGGAGCCATGGTCAAGGTGTTGCATTGGTGGGGCATTTGGGGAAACATTATTTTCGGAACGGGCATGGCCATAGAGTGTATTGTTTTTATTCTCTACGGACTGGACAGGCCACCGAAGGAAGCTCCGGCTTTCCATGCAGTGCAACGCAGTGAAAATCTACCACCGCTTCCCGTCACTCCCGGAGATCCGGCGGACCAACTCGCACCGGTCCCGGATAACGTAATGAAATTTGCGCAAGCGACGGAGAAGCTGATAAGAATATCGGAGTCGCTGCAGGAATCCTATAGACACATCAGCCAGAACTCTATGGGATATGTTCAACAGATGGAATCCCTCAACCGGGAGACCGAAAAGATGACCCGGCAGATAGAGGAGCTGAACCAAATTTACGGGCGTATGATTCAAGCGATGACAAACCCGCAGCCCAAATGATCAGCAACAGTCCCAACTCTCCCCGTCAAAAAATGATAAACCTGATGTATCTGGTGTTTATCGCTATGCTGGCGCTAAACGTATCGGCCGAGGTGCTCAACGGATTCGATATTGTTGGCGACAGCCTGGGCAATTCATCGAAAAACATGCTCGCCAGGAACCGGTTGATTATGAAAGAACTTGAGGAATATAGCTCCCAAAACAGGGAAAAAGCCGGCGAGTGGTTCGACAAAGGGGTACAGGTGAAACGGATGAGTGATTCGCTGGTGAACTACATAGAAACCCTGAAAGTGCAGATCGTCAAAGAGTCGGACGGAAAAAAAGGGAACATCAACAACATCAAAAACAAAGATAATCTGGATGCGGCCTCCTTTGTCATGTTGTCGCATTCAACCCGTAAGGGAATGAGGTTGCGTGCAGCCATCGACAGTTACCGCCAGACCGTAACCGGCCTTATTCACGACTCGGGCCGACGCGAAGTCATTGAGAACAACCTCAGCACAATCCCGTCTGAAAGGAGCGGTTCCCGTAAGAACTGGGAGGAATCGCTCTTCGAGAAGATGCCTGTTTCCGCAGCCGTAACGATCCTTTCGAAAATCCAGAACGATGTCAGGTCTTCGGAGGGAGAAGCACTGAGCAGCCTGCTCAACAGCATCGACGTGAGCGATCTCAGGGTAAACCAGCTCCGGGCATACGTTATTCCCGAATCGAAAATCGTCATTCAGGGAGGCACCTACAACGCCCGGATCATCCTTTCGGCAGAAGATTCCACACAAGTTCCCCACATATTCGTAAACGGCCAATCACTCGACTCCTCTTCCAGGGGGTTCTTCTCCGCAGGAAGCTCCGCCGTAGGAACTTTTCCGGTGGAGGGCTATGTTGAAACGATGGGAGGCGATGGCAGTGTGGTACGCAGGAACTTTTCGGACAGCTATACCGTTGTCGAACCCGTGGCCACCATCGCGCCTACCCTGATGAATGTCCTTTACGCAGGGATTGGGAATGAGGTCAGTATCTCCGTGCCGGGAATTGCTCCGCAAGACATCTCGGCGACCATGACCAACGGTTCACTCGTCAGAAAAGGCAACTTGTGGGAAGCCAAACCGGCTGCTGCCGGTCGGGATGCAACGATCTCCATCTCGGCAAGAACGGGAAGCCAGGTGCGGCAGCTGGCAACCAAAAATTTTCGTGTCCGTACCCTGCCCGACCCCACTCCCTACATCGAATATGCCGATGCCAACGGGAATCCGGTTACGTTTAAAGGCGGCAGCCTGGCAAAAAACCTATTGATGAATGCTCCGGGCATAAAAGCCGCCATCGACGATGGAATCCTGAATATCCCTTTCCGGGTAACCGGTTTTCGCACCCTGTTTTTCGACTCCATGGGAAATGCCATTCCCGAAGTGTCCGACGGAAGCCGGTTTTCGGAAAGGCAAAAAGAACAAATCCGCCGGTTGCAGCGCGGTAAATACTTCTATATTTCGGGAGTGAAAGCGATTGGCCCCGATGGACTGGAAAGGGAGATAGCGGTAATTGAGGTGAGGATAAACTGATTTACGAATTGAGACCCCGGATGTGGAATTTAAAAAACATATAGGACAATGAAATTTACGCCAATACTTGTTTCGTTATTCATTTTCTGCTGTATCGGAAACTGCTTCTCCCAGGAGACTGCGCGGGAAAGGTTGCAACGCCGGAATCAAGGCCAATCCGATACGAACAACATCCCGGAATTAACGAGCCGCTCCGGGCAGATGAACCGCACGCAACCTACGGATATCGGCGATGCCAAATGGATGCGTGAGGTCTACCGTTATCTCGATCTGTCAAGGGAAAGCAACGCGCCGCTCTACTATCCGGTACTGCCGGAACAGGGAAGGATGAACCTGTTCACCCTGATTTTCAACCTGCTCTCCGAAAACAAGATTTCGGCTTACGAATACCTGGATGGCCGGGAAGTCTTCACGGATGAATACAAGATCGATTTCAAGGAATTTCTCGACAGGTTCGAAATTTCCCACGAGACACAAGACGGGAACATCGCCGTCAGCAAGGCGGATATTCCCAGTCACGAAGTATTGGGATATTACCTGAAGGAAGCCTACTATTTTGAAACCGGGACATCGAACTACGGGGTGAAAACAATTGCCGTATGCCCCATTATCTATCGCCAGGGTGACTACGAATCCCAGATCGTCCGCTATCCGCTTTTCTGGATTCCCTACGACGAAATTCGCCCCTACGCTCTGCGTATGCCCGTCATGACTTCGAGCCTCAACAACACCCTGACGGGAACGATCGATGATTTCTTCCGCATGAAACAGTACGACGGCGAAATTTACAAGACAGCCAACCCGCGCAACCTAACCATTTCGCAATATACTTCCACCCCCGAGGAGATGAAAGCGGAACAGGAGCGAATCGAGCGAGAACTCAGGGATTTTGAAGAGAGACTGTGGAAAGAGAATACCGATTCAACTGTTGTAAAACCGGAAAAGCCAACCCGCCGAACAAGAAGAAGTGCTGCAAGAGCAGCTTCCGACCTCAGTTCCAACACAATGAGGGATAGGAGGTACTGATTTCACTTCATTATATCCTCTCCACCAGCAAGTCCATCGGTTTTCTGATCTTCGGCAAATTCGCCAATTTATCTTCTTTCCCATCCCGGTAACCCAGTGTAAGCATCACCACGGCTTCTTCTCTATCGGTATCGAGTTTGAGCGCCCGGTTTAACGCTTGTGCATCAAACCCCTCGATGGGCGTGGAGTCGATTCCCAGTGTCGCCGCAGCAACAGTGGCATACCCCAGTGCGATATACGTTTGCCGGATCGTCCAGCTGAATTTATTGATCCGCGGGTCGTCAATCACCTTTAAGATCTTGGAACGATACCCGTCAATGTATTCATCTGTGGAGTTTCTGAGGCGCTTCATCTCCTTCAGGTAGCCTTCCAGGTATTCGGAGTCAAGCTTTTTCCTCGCTTTAAAAATAAGCAGGTGAGAACATTGCTTGATCACAATTTGCGGACAAGATTTCTCGAAAACCTCGTCCAGCAACTCTTTTTTTTGAGTAACTACAACTTTAAAAGGCTGCAGACCATATGCAGTAGGCGTTAAACGAATGGTTTCCAGAATGACATCAAGGTCGCTTTCCACAATCTTTTCTCCCGTCATCCGCTTTGTCGCATAACGCCAGTTGAGCGCTTCAATTAAATTCATTTTTTATGGATAACCTGAACTTCATGTTATAAACCTATCCCCCGGTATTCGAATCCGTAGGAAGAAAGGTCCTCTTTGTTGTAAATGTTCCGTCCGTCGACAACCAGGTGTGTACGCATAATCTTTTTCAGAATCTCCCAGTTGGGTAGACGAAACTCCTTCCATTCAGTAGGAACGATAAGTGCGTCGGCATTGTTCGCGGCGTCGTAAATATCTTTGGCGTAATATATTTTATCGTTTAACAGTTTTCGGACTTCATTCATCGCCGCCGGATCATACGCACGGACATTTACGTTGGACTCCAACAGACTGTTTATCAGCTGCAGGGCCGGTGCATCCCTCACATCGTCAGTTTCGGGCTTGAAAGATAATCCCCAGACAGCAGCGGTTTTTCCTTCTACTGCACCGTTGAAAAACTCACTGAATTTTAGGAAAAGAATCTTCTTCTGATTCTCGTTTACCTGCTCTACAGCCTTAAGCACACTCATTTCATACCCTACATTTTCGGCCACCCTGATGATCGCTTTCACATCTTTGGGGAAGCAGCTTCCCCCATATCCGCAACCCGGATAGAGAAAATTCTTCCCGATACGTGTGTCGCTACCGATACCCCGCCGCACCATGTTCACGTCGGCTCCCACCCGTTCGCACAGGTTGGCAACATCGTTCATAAAGCTTATCCGGGTTGCCAGCATGGCATTGGAGGCATACTTTGTCATCTCCGACGAGAGGATGTCCATGAAGATTACGCGGAAATTATTGAGCAGGAACGGGCGATATAGCCGGGTCATCAACTCCTTGGCCCGCTCAGACTCCACACCCACCACCACACGGTCGGGACTCATGAAGTCGTCCACGGCAGCACCCTCCTTCAGGAACTCGGGATTGGAGGCTACATCAAACTCCAGGTCGCTGAGGCCCCGTTTGACCAATTTGTGCTGCACCCGTTCTTTTATCCGGTGCGAAGTTCCCACCGGAACAGTACTTTTGGTGACGATCAGCAGCGGTTTTCCAATGTAGTCGCCAATGGTTTCTGTAACCTCCCAAACGTATTTCATCTCGGCGTTGCCCTCTTCGTCCGAGGGAGTCCCGACAGCGATAAAAACCATATCCATGTCGTTCAAAACCGATGGCAAATCGGTAGTAAAATGTAACCTGCCGGCATCGTAATTGCGAACCACAATATTTTTCAACCCGGGTTCGTAAATAGGGATAATGCCTTGTTTCAATCCCTCGATCTTGGATTCGTCAATGTCCACACAGGTAACATCCACTCCCATTTCGGCAAAGCATGCACCCGAAACCAATCCTACATATCCTGTTCCAACGACTGCTATCTTCATTGTTTATATGCTTTGAGCGAAGAGCAAACGTGTTACGCCTCCGCAAATTTTAACCTCTTCTTCAAGTTATTGATGGGATAAAATATGGTAAACAGCGAGATGATGCTAACCACCACAAAGACAGTTACAATATCCCAGAACCGTACAATAACCGGATAGGCATCCACCACATAGGCTCCGGGCACATTGCTCAGGCGGAGCAATCCGAAATGCTGCTGCAACAAACACAAGGTCAGCCCGGCAACAATTCCCGAAATGATTCCGAAAAAGGCGATCAGCCATCCTTCGTATAGAAAAATGCGTGAAATAAGGTTGTTGCTCGCTCCCATGTTTTTTAAACTTTTGATATCCACCGTCTTTTCCACAATCAACATCGAGAGTGATCCAACCACGTTAAAAACGGCAATCAACAGGATAAAGGCCAGTATAAGGAACGTCACCCATTTCTCGATCTGCAACATCCTGAAAGATTCAATCTGCTGCTCGAACCGGTTTTCCACCAGAAAATTGTCTCCCAGTATCTTCTCAATTTCCGATTTTACTCTCTTCAGCGAGGCATCGGGATGAAGCTTAATGTCGAGGGAGGATACTTCGTTGTCGTACCTGAACAGTTCGCGTGCCAAACGGATGGGAATAATGGCCATCTGATCATCCACATCGGGCTGATTGAGGCTGAAGACACCGCCTATCTGAATATCTTCGCGCGTGAATGCCGCCGACGGGTTTGCCAGGTTAACGTTCACATCGCGTTTCGGAGCATAAATTTCGATCGGGTTTACAAATCCTGCCCGTACGCCCAGCGTGATAGCCAGTCCTGTTCCGAGGGTTGTGTAGTTCACTGCGTCATCGCTCAGGCGGAACCTGCCGTCCACCATGAGTTTATCCATCTCGGCCATCAACCGGAACTCTTCCGAGACTCCTTTCACCAGAGCCGGCACCTGACGGTCCTCAAATTTATACAACGCATTTTCTTCGAGCGACTCCGATATCATCTGAATACCTTCAACCCGTAAGGCCTTATCAAAGGCGGGCGTGTGGTAATCAAATACTTTTCCGGCTTTGGCCGTAATTTTCAGGTCCGGATCGAAAGCGCTGAACATCCCTTCAACAATTCCGCCAAATCCGTTGAAAACAGACAAAACGCAGACCATTGCCATCGTGGCAATAGCAATTCCACACACCGATATAAGCGAAATGACATTAATGGCGTTGTGTGATTTCTTAGAGAAAAGATAGCGTCGGGCGACAAAGAGGGAAAGATTCACGTTATTTCAATAATTTATCAATGTTTTCGATGTAGTCGAGCGAGTCGTCCAGGTAAAAAACCAACTCGGGAACGACACGCAACTGTTTTCCGATTCGTTTTCCCAGGTTGTACCGGATTGATTTCACGTTATCGTTTACGTTCTGCACCAATTCACTTCCTTTTTCCGAGGGGAATATGCTCAGGTAAGAGTGCGCTATCCCCAGATCGGGGGTTACCCGAACGTGTGTAACCGACACAAGCACACCCGGCATCTTTTTGGTTTCCATTAGAAAAATTTCACCGAGCTCTTTCTGAATCAGCCGGTTTACTTTTTGTTGTCTGTTTGTTTCCATTCTTCTCTATTTTTTCCGAATAACGGTAATTCCGTCCCGTATGGGGAGAATTACCTTTTCCACCCTGTCGTCGTAAGCCAGTCTTTCGTTGAAATTCAAAATCCCCTGGGTTGCCCGGTCACTGCTCTCCACTTTTTCCACTACTTTCCCATACCAGAGCGTATTGTCAACAAGAATGAAACCGCCTTTCCGGATTTTCGGAAGTGTGGCCTCAAAATATTCCCAATACAATTCCTTGTCGGCATCGATAAACGCAAGGTCAAAACTCCCGTCTTCAAACCCCGGTATGATTTGTACAGCGTCTCCGATATGCAGTTTTATCTTGTTGCCATATTCAGACAGCGCAAGATTCGAACGAACATAATCTTCCAGTTCATCGTCTATTTCTATCGTATGAACCTCGCCGTTCTCTTCCAGTCCTTCGGCGAAACACAAGGTGGAATATCCCACAAAAGTTCCGATTTCCAGCACCCGTTCCGCACGAATCATCCGGGTCAGCATCTTCAGTAACCGGCCTTGCAAATGACCGGATATCATGCTTGTATGGAGTAGCTTGACGTGAGCATCCCGGTCGATCTTCTTCAAAACATCCGGCTCTGCGTCGATGTGGGACAAGATATATTCTTCCAGCTTACTCTCCATCTTTTATTGCGTATAATCGGGCAGGTTGTACTTCTCTTTGGCTTCCAGCACTTTCCACACCTCGCTGATATCGAGGTAGGTGGTTCCGCCGGTCTCCCCAAAACTTCCGCCCAGGTAAGCCACCCGGTCCTTCAGGTCGATCATTTTCATATCCAGCATTTTCTGGATGGCGGCCACATAATAGGCCCGACGGCTCTCTTTGGTGTTCTCTATGCCTCTTCCCGGCAAATGCTCTGCCCAAACGCCGTAAGAAAGGGCAAGCTCTCGTGCCAGGCGATCGGTTGTGGTCATGGCAAATACGGGTTTTCGTCCCCGAAATGCGGCAAGCACCCGGGCCGTACGTCCCGTATGGCTATCGGTAAAAATAGCTTCCGTATTCAGTCGCGAAGCCGTTTTCACCGCCTGCTTGGCCAGGAACGAAGTCACTTCGTTATCATCAAAATCGTAAGGAACACGAATATCGTTTTCGGCAAGTTTGTTTTTTTCCGTCTCGTAAGCTACTTTGGTCATCGTACGTACCGCTTCCACCGGGTATTTACCGTATGCCGTCTCACCGCTGAGCATGATCGCATCGGTACGGTAATAAATGGCGTTGGCTATATCGGTAATCTCCGCCCGTGTCGGCCGGGGATGCTCAATCATGGAGTGAAGCATCTGTGTAGCCACGATCACCGGTTTTTTATGCTTAATCGCTTTCCGGATCAGCGTGCGTTGAATAGCGGGAATTTTTTCCTGCGCCACCTCAATGCCCAGATCGCCGCGGGCTATCATCACTCCATACGCATGGTGCAGGATCTCATCGGCATTGTCTACCCCTTCCTGATTTTCTATTTTGGCGACGATCTTTATCGGGCTTTTCAGTTCATCCAAAATTGCCTGAACCTCCATCACATCCTCCTTGCTTCGCACGAAAGAGTGAGCTATGAAATCAACGTTGTGCTTTTCTGCCAAAGCGATAAACTCGCGGTCGCGATCGGTAATCGTCGGCAAGTTGATGCGGACTCCGGGGATATTCACGCTTTTACGGCTTCCGACCGTCCCGTCGTTTTGCACGCTGCAAAGCAGGTGACCGTTATCTTTGCCGATCACTTTCAGGTCAATCTCTCCGTCATCGATCAGTATATCGTCACCTACATTCATCTCATCGGCAATGTTAGGGTAAGAGACATAAATAGCCTCTTTGGATGAGACACTCCGGGGATCACCGATCACTTTCACCCGGTCACCCGTGGTGAGCTCAATGGGTTCAGCGGCGACGGTTGTTCTTATTTCCGGACCTTTTGTATCGACCAGAATGGCAATTCTGTCTGACACCGCACGAACGTTGTTGATAATTTTCAAAAATCCTTCCCGGTCAAGGTGGGCGGAATTCAACCTGACCACATCCATTCCTTCTGCAAAAAGCTGCTGAAGAAAAGGAACGTCGCAACGTTTGTCCGAGATGGTCGCTACAATTTTAGTATGTTTCAGCATTGTTAATTTAGTTGAGAGTTTTTTTAGGTCCCGGATGCCATCAGTACCTGTGTCATCTGTGCATTAAACACTTTTTAATCCGTTTTGTTTGCCATTTTCAGGGCTTCCACAGCTAAACGGTAGGAGTTCAGTCCAAACCCGCCGATCACCCCTGCGCAAACTGCCGAGATCATGGATTGATGACGGAACTCTTCCCGGGCATATACATTGGAGATATGCACTTCGATCACCGGAGTCCTCACCGACTTGATCGCATCACGAATGGCAACCGATGTGTGGGTATACCCACCGGCATTGAGAATGATGCCGTCGTAATCAAACCCCGTTTCGTGGATCTTATTGATAATCTCCCCCTCAACGTTCGATTGATAATAGTCCAGCCTTATTTCGGGAAACGCTTCCTGCAGCGTTTCATACCAGGCTGCGAACGACTGGTCTCCGTAAACGTCCGGTTCCCTCATTCCCAACAAGTTAAGATTAGGACCGTTGATGATTTGGATTTTCATTGTTTTGTATGTTTGTGGTTGCAAAGATACGATTTATAACGCTAATCGGCGACTGAAAAACGAAGCAAGCCGGTAAAAAAAGCGAAACGCCAACCGACGCATCGCTTTTTTATGTTCGAGAATATGCAATTGTTATCCTTCTGCTTTCGCAGTCTCAGCATCCACGGAGCCAAAATGGGCATTGGCCATACGTTGGTATGACCGGTAACGCCACTGGGCATTTTCCTTGGCCGCTTCGAAAAGCTCATCGGCTTCGTGCGGGAAAGATTTCACCAGCTGCGTGTAGCGCACTTCACCCATCAGGAAATCCCTGAACTTACTCCAGTCGGGTTCCTTGCTGTCGAGCATAAACGGATTTTTACCCTCTTCTTCCAGTTTCGGGTTGTAACGCCACAAACTCCAATAACCGCATTCAACGGCTTTTTTCTGCTCGGTCTGAGCCATGCCCATGCCGCTTCTTAACCCGTGGCTGATACAAGGCGAGTAAGCAATGATGAGCGACGGGCCGTTGTATTCCTCGGCCTCCTTCAACGCCCTGAGGTAATGGGCCTGATTGGCACCCATAGCTACCTGAGCCACGTATACATAACCGTAAGTGGCTGCAATCATGCCCAGGTCTTTTTTGCGGATACGTTTGCCTGCAGCGGCAAATTTGGCAACGGCAGCTGTGGGGGTAGATTTCGAGGATTGTCCGCCGGTATTGGAATATACTTCGGTGTCGAGCACCAGGACATTGATATCCTGCCCCATAGCCAACACGTGGTCGAGGCCGCCAAAGCCGATATCGTACGCCCAGCCGTCACCGCCAAACACCCAGATGGATTTCTTGGTCAGGTACTTTTCGAGCGAAAGGATCTCTTGGGCTGTTTCGTTTTCCATACCGGTGAGCGCGTCCACGATCCGAGCCGAAACCCCTTTTACGGCTTCCCCGTTGTCCTTGTTTTCGATCCACTGGGCAAACAGCTCCTTTTGAGAATCGGAAAAGTCATCCGATTTACGGGCTTTCTGCATCAAGTCCCCGACGCGGTTACGCATGCTTGTCTGAGCAATGACAAATCCGAAACCGAACTCGGCATTATCCTCGAACAACGAGTTTGCCCAGGACGGGCCTTTGCCTTCTTCGTTTTTGGTATAGGGTGTTGACGGAGCCGACGCACCGTAAATGGAAGAACATCCGGTAGCATTGGCGATCATCATACGGTCGCCATACAGTTGCGTGATAAGCTTGATGTACGGAGTCTCACCGCATCCCGAGCAAGCGCCGGAGAACTCAAACAACGGTTTTGCGAACTGGGAGTTTTTCACGTTCAGCCTGGTATCCACCAGGTGAGCTTTACTGCTGACGTGCTGAACCATATAATCCCAGTTCTTCTGGTTATCGTATTGTGTGGTAATGGGAACCATCTCGAGAGCGTTCTGTCCTTTCTTGCCCGGACAAACATCCACGCAGTTTCCACAACCCAGACAATCCAGCACATCCACTTGAATCCGGAAAGCGGTTCCCTCGAACTGTTTTCCCTGTGTTTTCAATAGCGCCACCTCTTCTCCGAGCCCTTTCTGTTCTTCCTCATCAAGCACGAACGGACGGATGGTGGCGTGTGGACAAACGTAGGCACACTGGTTACACTGAATGCAGTTGTCGGGATTCCAGACAGGAACCGAAGCAGCCACACCGCGTTTTTCGTAAGTAGCCGTACCGTGTTCCCATGTTCCGTCTTCACGGCCCACAAAAACCGAAACCGGCAAATCATATCCACGCTGGGCATTTACGGGGCGAACCACTTTTTGAATAAACTCCGGAGCATCGTCTTTTTGTACCGTATCCACATTCAGGTCCGCCCATTCCCGAAGAACTTCAACCTCTTCAACTTCTCCTCCGCGGTCAACAGCCGCATAGTTCATTTTTATAATCTCTTCCCCTTTTCTGCCGTACGATTTCACAATGAATTTCTTCATCTGTTCCACCGCCAGTTCATAAGGAATTACGTTGGATATTTTAAAAAATGCCGACTGGAGAATGGTATTGGTCCTGTTACCCAACCCGATCTCATCCGCAATGCTTGTAGCGTTTATGATGTACAGCTTGATGTTGTTTTTGGCCAGGTATTTCTTCACATTGTCCGGCAGATGATTGCCAACTTCTTCTTTCGGCCACAATGAATTGAGCAGGAAGGTCCCTCCCTTTTTCAGTCCGGCGGTAACATCGTAAAGATGCAGGTATGCCGGAACGTGACAGGCAACGAAGTTGGGGGTATTCACCAAATAGGTGGAGCGGATGCGGTTATCTCCAAAACGGAGGTGAGAACAGGTAAATCCTCCCGATTTCTTGGAGTCGTAAGCAAAATAGGCCTGCACGTACTTGTCGGTATTGTCTCCGATAATCTTGATGGAGTTTTTGTTGGCCCCAACCGTTCCGTCGGACCCCAACCCGTAAAACTTGGCTTCGTAGGTCGTTTCGTCCATCGAGACCTCCTCAACTTTCGGCAACGATTTGAACGTCACATCATCCACAATTCCGATGGTGAAATCGTTTTTCGGCAGGTTCATCGCCAGGTTGTCGTACACCGAGATAATCTGTCCCGGAGTAGTATCTTTCGAAGACAGACCGTAAATACCTCCGACGATCACCGGAGCATTTTCTCTCCCGTAGAAACTGTCTTTCACATCCAGATAAAGCGGCTGTCCGGTAGCGCCGGGTTCTTTTGTCCTGTCGAGAACGGCAATTCTCCGGGCTGTTTTCGGGATGACCGACAAAAATGCTTCGGCCTTGAACGGACGATACAGGTGAACGGCCACCATACCCACTTTTTCACCGTTGGCGTTTTTGTGGTCAACCACTTCGCGGATGGCTTCGGTAACGGAACCCATGGCAATAATTACTCTCTCCGCCTCGGGATCGCCGTAATAGTCAAACAATCCGTACTTACGGCCGGTGACGGTTGCCAGTCTTTCGAGGTATTTCTCAACAATACCCGGAACAGCATCGTAAAACGGGTTAGCCGCTTCACGGGATTGGAAATAAATATCGTCGTTCTGAGCCGTTCCCCGCGTTACAGGCGCATCGGGGCTCAACGCCCGCTGACGGAATCCGGCTAACGCCTCCTGATTGATTAACGGAGCCAGGTCATCGTTTGTCAAGGCTTCAATTTTCTGAATTTCATGTGACGTGCGGAATCCGTCAAAAAAGTGCAGGAACGGTACCCGGCTTTCTATTGCCGCCAAATGGGCAACAGCTGCCAAATCCATCACTTCCTGCACCGAACCCGTAGCGAACGATGCAAAACCGGTGGGGCGTGCCGCCATAACGTCCTGGTGGTCACCAAAAATGGACAACGCCTGTGCAGCAATAGCCCGTGCCGACACGTGAAATACTCCCGGGAGCAATTCACCGGCAATTTTATACATGTTGGGCAACATCAACAACAAACCCTGTGATGCGGTAAATGTGGATGTTAATGCCCCGGCCTGCAACGAACCGTGGACGGCTCCCGCTGCACCTGCTTCGGATTGCATCTCCTGCACCAGAACAGGCTGCCCGAAAATGTTTTTTCTTCCCGCAGCCGCCCATTCATCGATGTACTCTGCCATCGTCGACGAAGGTGTGATCGGATAAATGGCAGCTACTTCGCTGAACATATAGGCGATATGCGCTGCAGCCTGATTGCCGTCACAGGTTAAATAGTTCTTCTTTTTTGTCATGACAATATGATTATTTTATTGATTTGATTTTACGAAAGTCTTGAAGAATATAAGCATTGTGAAATCTGAATACGAAATTACTATAAAAATATGGAAACGACAAAAGATTGCCCTGTTTTTAGGTTTTCATTAGAAAATCGTAACCATTTTTTTTCTTAAATTATGAAAATATGTTAAATTTTAATCTTTCCTGGGATGAGACTGTTATAATTTTAATGATTAGAAGAAAAATCGGTTGAGTTGCGCGAAAACCATCCAAGTCCAATACCGGACATCAATATGTTATGGTGATGCATGACACCCGGTCTCGTGCGGGAACAGACAACGATCGTGAATAAAAAATTGAATGATATGAAAATCCTTATTATAGCCAACCGGCTTCCTGTCAAGATTGAAAGGGCCGATGACTCCTTTGTTGTTAAACGAAGCGAGGGTGGACTGGCCACAGGACTGGGATCCTTGGAAACCGATGCGGAGATGCATTGGGTAGGATGGCCCGGAATCCATGTGGACGACACCAATGAAAAGCAGGAGATTACCGAAAAACTGAACGAGCTGAATTATCACCCGGTTTTTCTGTCGGATGAACAGATTGAAAATTATTACGAAGGCTACAGCAACAGCACCATATGGCCGCTGTGCCATTATTTCTTCGCGTACATCCAGTACAAAGCCGGATACTGGGAAGCGTACCGGCAGGTGAACACGCTGTTCTGCGAGGAAGCGCTCCGATTCATTGAAGACGATGATATTGTCTGGATACAAGATTATCAACTGATGTTGCTGCCCAAAAAAATCCGCGACAAAAAATCCAACGTGAATATCGGGTATTTCCACCACATACCCTTTCCGTCTTACGAACTATTCCGCGTACTCCCGGAAAGGGAACAGGTACTGGAGGGATTACTCGGAGCCGATTTGATCGGGTTTCACACGCACGACTATATGCGTCATTTTATCAGCGCCATTTACCGGGTTCTCGACCTGAACTGCAACCTCGACGAGATCAGCCTGAAAGACCGCATCGTACATGTGGATGCATTTCCTATGGGCATAAAC
This sequence comes from Porphyromonadaceae bacterium, assembly GCA_022840285.1. Lineage (GTDB taxonomy): Bacteria > Bacteroidota > Bacteroidia > Bacteroidales > Dysgonomonadaceae > Petrimonas. Next base: position 74,207 of record JALHIE010000001.1, on the reverse strand, counting down.
TATGAACAATATCACCAGGCACCCTCACTCCCGGATGTGAAAAAAATATCGAAAAGGCTGACAGAAGAGCTGGGCAACCAGACCATTGTTTTGTCGGTCGACCGGCTCGACTACAGCAAGGGGATCCTACACCGGTTGAACGGGTTTGCCAATTTTCTCGAAAACCATCCCGAGTATCACAGAAAGGTATCGCTGGCAATGATCGTCGTTCCCTCCCGCGATGCAGTGGACAGGTATGCCGACTTGAAGACCCAGATCGACCAGTCTATCGGCAAAATAAACGGCAGCTACTCCACCCTCGGCTGGACTCCTGTCTACTATTTTTACCAGAGTTTCCCCTTCAATGAACTGGTAGCACTTTACGACATTGCAGACATCGCTATGGTTACCCCGCTACGCGACGGAATGAACCTGGTAGCCAAAGAATATCTTGCCACCAAACGGGGAAAACCCGGTGTATTGATACTCAGCGAGATGGCGGGGGCAGCCATTGAACTGACCGATGCCATCATTATCAATCCGAACGATACACAGGAAATTGAAGCGGCTATTCTCCAGGCATTGACCATGCCGAAAAAGGAACAACGTATCCGGCTCAACAACATGCAAAAACGGATATCCACCCAAACCGTAAAAAAATGGGCGAATGATTTCGTGAAGGAACTTCTCTACATAAGTAAGCAAAACAAGGAAATCTTTCAAAAAATCGTAGGTAAACGACAGCTCTCACAAATAAAAAAGGAGTACGACCAGGCTTACACAAGATTAATCTTGCTCGATTACGACGGGACCTTGTCGCCCTTCGTGAAAAACCCCGAAGATGCAGTCCCTTCCAAAGAATTGTTGAACTTATTAAAAAAGATGACCGCCGACAAAAAGAACAAAGTGGTCATCAACAGCGGAAGAAACCGTCAGGTGTTGGACAACTGGTTCAGGGGACTCGACCTGGACTTTGCCGCTGAGCACGGCGCATTTTTCAAGGAGAACGGCAAATGGCACAAAAATGTTCAGGAGAAAATAACGTGGGACGATGAAATCCTCCGAATCCTGGAGCATACCATCGACAAAACCCCCCGCTCACGTATGGAAATAAAGGATTCTTCGCTGGTCTGGCATTACAGGAATGTGGACGTGTGGTTAGCCGAACTACGCCAAAAGCAGCTTATAAACGCGCTGATGGGCCCAACTTCACGCCTGAACCTGCAGATCGTTCCCGGAAATAAAATCGTGGAAATCAAATCTCCGGACTTCAACAAAGGCAGCGAAGTGAAACGACTGTTGGGGAAAAATAATTACGACTTTATCCTTGCCATCGGCGACGACACCACCGACGAAGATATGTTCCACGCACTTCCGCCCGGCGGGGTAAGCATAAAAGTAGGGCATTTTTCGCCTGCTGCTAAATACCGGATTCCGGTTCAATCCTCGGTAATTCCTTTTTTTGAAAACCTGATTAAATAAGAGACTTTTTTGACTTTTTATCTTATGAACGATATAACTGACCTGATAACGGAAAATAAGTGGCGCCACATTTTTGTTTCTCTTATCTTCATCATCCTGTTTATTTTGCTCACTTTGGCTTCCAACTTCATTTTTAAAAAATTGCGCAATCGTGCACTGAGAAGCCAAAGCCTGATAGATGATTTTATCGTGCGGCTTTTTAAAGTCCCGTCTGCGTGGATCATTTTCTCCATTCTACTGAATATTTTCAGTTCATTACTCGATAAGAATACCCGGGTTTACGATATCATACAGAAAACAGGACAGGTATTGCTGATTCTTTCCATCGGGTGGCTGATAGTCCAGGCAGTCCGTGCCGTATTCCGGTACTTCCAGAACAAACTTGATGTTAATCAGTCCGATAACCTGACCGCACGCAGGCGGCTCACCCAGCTGAATATGATTGAAAAGGTACTCATCGTAACCGTAGTGATCGTTTTCACCGGAATTGCATTAATGACTTTCGAAACCGTAAAGGGATTGGGCATGAGCTTACTGGCCTCAGCCGGTGTACTGGGAATTGTGGTCGGACTGGCAGCACAACGGAGTGTCGGACAAATTTTGTCGGGTGTACAAATAGCTATAACGCAACCCATCCGCCTGGACGATGTGGTAGTCATTCAAGGCGAATGGGGACGCATCGAGGAGATAAACATCACCTATGCGGTTGTAAAAATCTGGGACGAGAGACGGCTCATTGTACCCATCGATTATTTCCTGAATAACCCCGTACAAAACTGGACAAGAACCAGCTCCAATATTCTGGGGACAGTATTCCTGTACGTTTCTTACGGCCTGCCAGTAGCACCGCTTCGTAAAAAGCTTGCCGGTTTAGTGAAGAACGACCCCAACTGGGACGGGCGCGTACAAAACATTCAAGTTACTGACAGCAAACAGTGGTATAAGGAAATCCGTGTACTGGTAAGCAGCGAAGATTCCTCTAAAAACTGGGATTTACGCGTGTCAATCCGCGAAAAACTTATCGATTTTATCAACGAGAATTATCCGGACTCGTTCGCAAGGATTTCCACAACGGGTGAGGCGAAACAGCGACACACTGCTACGGACGGATAAACCTCGACAACTCCTTCTCTTCCGAAAGCAGGGTAGCCGTATTGATGAACGCCAGGTGGGAATATGCCTGCGGGAAGTTCCCGAGCTGGCGCTTGGTCTCAAAATCCAGGTCCTCACTGTACAACCCCACGTGATTGGAATACGTGATCATCGATTCGAAAATTTCACGGGCCTGATCCGTCTCTCCGATCACAAAAAGTGACTCTATCAGCCAAAACGTGCAGATGGTGAACGACGAAGTAGGTTTTCCGAAATCGTCTTCAGCTTTATACCTGTACATCAACCCGTTGTGAAACAAGTTCTCTTTGATGGCCTTCACGGTTTTCACGTAACGCTCATCGCGGGCGTCAATAAAGTCATAAAACTGCATCAGCAGAAGCGAAGAGTCGTGATCGGTATTCTCATAAGCCTGTGTAAAGCATTGCAATTCTTCGTTCCAGCCCTTTTCGTGTATCTCCTCCTTAATACCGTTTGCTTCTTTTCGCCACAATTCCGCGTAATTGTCTTTGTGCAGCAGCTCTGCAATCAGAGACGCCCTGTCAAGTGCCACCCAGCTCATCACTTTGGAAAACACAAAATTCAATTCACGTGTGCGGAACTCCCAAATGCTCTGATCGGGAGAGCGCCACGATTTCAGCACCATCCGCACCATGTTTCTCACGACTTCCCAGATCTCCTCCACTTCGTCGAGCGTCCCCGGAAAGTACAGGTAGTATTTGTATATTACATCCATCAGGTATCCCAGTGAATCGTTCTGCAACTGGTTATAAGCAGCGTTTCCGATACGGACGGGATAAGAATTCTCATATCCGGCCAGGTGGGATAAAATTTCTTCGGTCAATTCCCTCTCACCCCGGATCCCGTACATTATCTGAAAAGTATCCTCACGCGACTTCAAAATACGCTTAATAAACCCGATAAATCGCTCAGCCGTACCCCGGTGTTTCATGTGCAACAAGGTATCGATAGACATGGATGCGTCACGAAGCCAGCAGAAGCGGTAGTCCCAGTTACGGGTTTCCCCGATGCTTTCGGGAAGACTGGTGGTGACGGCGGCCAGCATGGCTCCGGAATGCTGGTACGACATCAGTTTCAACACCAGCATACTGCGGTTAATCATCTCCCCGTATTGCCTGTATTCACGCGAACGGTTAATCCAGTTTAGCCAATACACTTTGGTACGCTCATAGTCCAGCAAAATACGGCTCTCGTCTACCGTGACAAGCTTTTGGTTATACGAAAGCAGGAAAAAATGATGACCCGTCAACGTCAACTCTTCGCCACTCAGGATAACGTTAAAATCCACGCTCGAGTAGAGATAAATCTTGTCCTCGGCATCTGCGGCCGACGATGTTCTTATGTAGTTGGAGAAAACCGTGTGCACGGCCTCTTCTCCGGCATAATTCATTTTCGGATCATACAGGATGCGCATCTTGGGCTTACCGTGCAAAACACGCAGGTACCTGTGCACCTCAGGCGGCAAGTAATGCTTTTGTTCGCTTGTCCTGTACCGGGGCATATAGTCCAGCACGGCAAACGCTCCTTCGGGCGCTTCGAACCGGGTGGAGAGGATATTGGTGTTCCCCAGGTAGGATTGCGTTACGGTATACGCTTCCGACACCAGAAAAGCAAAACTTCCGCCTTTCTCCTCATCCAAAAGCCGGGTAAAAACTGAAGGAGAATCGAAATCGGGCAGACAAAGCCAATCGATACTTCCTCCTTTGGACACTAATGCCGCCGTGCGACAATTCCCTATCACTCCATAATCTAAATTCTTCATCCGTTCTCTGTGTTATGTAGAAAACAAAGATAAGAATTTTACCTTTCCGTCAGTTCCCCGCGCAACGAAACCGACATCAACCTCCTTACCTGATCGGGCGTTTTGCCGTTGCCCTGCAAAATCATTAACTTGGCCAAAGCCGCTTCCGTAGTAATGTCATGACCCGAAGCAACACCCAGTTTCTCCAGATGCTGACCCGTTTCATACCGGTGCATTTCCACGTTCCCGTAAAGGCATTGCGTAACGTTAACGATTACAATTCCCTTGTCCATGGCTTCTTGCAGCGCATCAATAAACCACTGGTCGGTGGGTGCGTTACCCGAACCATAGGTCTCCAGCACAACGCCCCTCAAATCGGGAACCGACAGAATAGACCTTACCACACTTTCCTGGATACCGGGAAATAACTTCAGGATGGCAACGTTGTTGTCGAGCCTGAAATTGAATACGACGGGTTTGTCGTAATCCGGCTGTAAAATAAACTTATCGCGGTAACGGATATCCACTCCCACTTCGGCCAGATAGGGATAGTTCGGACTGTTGAAGGCACTGAAGTTCTCTGAATTCACTTTCGTTGTACGGTTTCCGCGCATCAGCAGGTTTTGCATGTAGATACACAACTCCGGTACTACAGGCTTTCCCGATTTATCTTTATCGGCAGCAATCTCAAGTGCGGTAATCAGGTTTTCCTTTCCATCGGTGCGGAGCTTACCAATAGGCAATTGCGAGCCGGTGAATATAACGGGTTTCGTCAGGTTCTCAAACATCAAGCTCAGCACCGAGGCCGTGTAGGACATCGTATCGGTGCCGTGCAAAATCACAAAACCGTCGTAATCGCTGTAGTTCTCTTCCACTACCTTGGCGATATCCTGCCAGTTCTGGGGGCTAACCTCCGATGAATCGATCGGAGGATCAAACAAGTAGGTGTCAACATTGAAATTTAAACGCTTCATCTCAGGCACGTTTGACTTCAAATGACTGAAATTAAAGGCTTCCAGGGCTCCGGTCTCCAGGTTCTCAACCATTCCGATGGTTCCACCGGTGTAAATAAGCAAAACTCGTGCGTTTTTGTCAATCATGTCAGTCTAAATTTTCACAAATTTACAAAATCAATTGACATTTTGCCATTGTTTGCTGACTTTTTTTAAAGAACAAAATGTCTTTTTTTTTGTTTATCTCGTATGCTCAACATCAATCACTAAACAACAAAATTTATGACACATTCAATTAAGACCATTTGGAAAGAAAACAACATTTTTGAAACCGACGTTGACGGACACAACGTGGTAATCGACCTGGCCGAAGATGCCGGCGGCAATAACGCGGGACCGCGGCCAAAGAAACTTCTTTTGGTGGCTGCGGCAGGTTGCACGGGACTTGATGTGGTGGAGATTCTAAAGAAGATGCGCATCGATATTAAAGGATTCAACGTTCAAATAGAATCGGACGTGACGGAGGAATACCCCAAACAATATACCGGCCTGAAAGTAGTGTACGAATTCGAAGGCGACAAGTTGCCGACAGAAAAATTGGAACGTGCGTGTCAACTATCGTTCGAAAAATATTGCGGTGTATTGGCCATGTATAAAAAGGCTGTCCCGGTCACGTACGAAGTAAAAATCAGAAACGTGTAACTTTTTCTGCATAATTAAAGAAAAAATTCTCTATTTTTCTTATCTTTGTAACCCAATTAAAAGATTGTTTATACACTTCGATGAATAAATTCTCATAAAATAAAAAATTATGCAAACAATTGACACTTTCAATTTTGCCGGCAAAAAGGCATTCATTCGCGTGGATTTTAATGTTCCACTCGATGAGAACTTCAAGATTACAGACGACACCCGTATCCGGGCCGCTGTCCCTACATTGAAAAAGATCCTCAAAGACGGAGGGAGCGCGATCATTGGCTCCCACCTGGGGCGACCGAAAGGGCCGACCGGTAAATACTCGCTGAAGCACATTCTTCCGAGGGTTTCCGAATTGCTGGGTGTTGAAGTTCATTTTGCAGACGACTGCATCGGCGAGGAGACCGAAGCAAAAGCGGCCGCTTTGCGTCCGGGAGAAGCTTTACTGCTCGAGAATCTCCGTTTTTATGCCGAAGAAGAGGGGAAGCCCCGTTTACCGGAAAGTGCTTCGGAAGAAGAAACGGCTGCCGCAAAAAAGGCAGTGAAGGAGTCGCAGAAAGAATTCACTAAAAAACTGGCTTCCTATGCCGATGTCTATGTCAACGACGCTTTCGGAACTGCACACCGGGCACACGCTTCCACAGCGCTCATCGCCGATTATTTCGATGCCGGAAACAAGATGTTCGGCTACCTGATGCAGAATGAAGTAAATGCCGTCGAAAAGGTGATGTCCGACACGGAAAGGCCTTTCACAGCCATCATGGGCGGATCGAAGGTTTCCACGAAAATCGACCTGATCAAAAACCTGCTCGACAAAGTAGACAACCTGATCCTTGCCGGTGGAATGACCTATACATTTGCAAAAGCCAGCGGCGGAAAAATCGGGGACTCCATCGTCGAAAACGACAAGCTTGATCTGGCCAACGAGATCGTTGAACTGGCAAAGGAAAAAGGGGTAAACTTAGTACTGGCAACCGATGCTAAACTTGCCGACAGCTTCAGCAACGATGCCAAAACTGACTTCGGATCCGTCAAAGAAATCCCCGACGGCTGGGAAGGACTGGACATTGGTCCCGAAACGGAAAAAGCGTTCGCCGAGGTGATCAAAAACTCCAAGACCATTTTATGGAACGGCCCCGTAGGCGTATTTGAATTTGATAATTTCGACAAAGGCTCGCGTGCCGTGGCCGATGCCGTAGTGGAAGCAACTAAAAAAGGCGCTTTCTCCCTTATAGGCGGTGGCGATTCGGTAGCTTGCATCAATAAATTCGGACTGGCAGACGCCGTTTCGTATGTCTCCACCGGCGGAGGAGCATTGCTCGAGATGATCGAGGGCAAGGTGCTTCCGGGAATCAAGGCGATAAGGGGCTATTGATAAAAATGAAAGCACGCCGCTCCAAGGGGCGTCTGAAGATATTAACCGCACGGGCAGCTATTGTTCGTGCGGTTTTTTATCTTCACCTGTTTACGGTACAAGGGCGTTCCGATGCCGCTTCTCCGGGAATTACAAGTTCCACGAGGGTTCCCGGTTGGGAGCCATGGGAAAAAGGAACCGGCAATTCACCTGTTACCTTGCGATAATACGTGATCCGGACGTGCGGTAAAAGATTTTTTTAATCCGGATGATTTTTTTTTAAAGAAATGCTTATGTTTGCAAATTCATTTTAAAAATCACAAGGTTAATATGGAAATCTCAACTGCCAAGACAAGTCGTATAGAAGTGGTGGATTCCTTACGCGGATTTGCAATAATGGCAATCCTGCTGGTACACAATGTCGACCATTTCTTTTTTCCTGAATTTCCAACCCATTCGTCTCACTGGCTTAGCGTTCTGGACCAGCTCACCGTGAAATTTATCTTCACCTTGTTCAGCGGAAAAACGTACGCTATCTTCACCATGCTTTTTGGGTTTACGTTTTATATCCAGCACAACAATCAAAAGAAAAATGGAAATGATTTCGGGTACCGATTTTTGTGGCGAATGCTCCTTCTTGCCGTATTTGCCGTGTTCAATGCAGCTTTCTTCCCCGCTGGCGATGTGCTCATGTTGTTCGTCTATGTTTCCCTCGTTTTGTTTATCTGCCGCAACTGGCCCGACAAAGCCGTTCTGCTATTGATCATCATCTTACTGCTTCAACCGGTTGAATGGATCCATTTTGTTTTATCCCGGTTTAACCCTGCCTATCAACTGCCCGATTTTGGAGCAGTTTCGCTGCACCAACAGATTATCGAAAACACAAAGAATGGCAGCTTTTTTGATTTTATCCTACTCAACGCAACGCTTGGTCAAAAAGTAAGTCTTCTGTGGGCCCTTGGATCGGGGCGTTTCCTGCAAGCGGCCGGATTGTTCCTGTTGGGATTTTATATCGGCAGAAAACAGTTTTTCGTCAACACTCCAGGCAATCTACGTTTCTGGAGGAGGGTGTTGATAATTTCATCCCTCTCCTTTATCCTGTTTTTCATAATCAAGAAGTTAATGCTGCAATCCGATCCCATGACTCAACAAACCGTGGGCATCATATTTGATATCTGGTATAAGCTGGCACTTACGTTTGTGTTGATTGCGTCGTTCGTGCTGCTTTATGAAAAGCGATTCTTCAGAAAGAGGGTCTCAGGCCTGCGTTTTTACGGAAAAATGAGTCTAACAAATTATGTCTCACAGTCGATTTTCGGAGCACTGATCTATTTCCCCATCGGGCTGTATCTGGCCCCGTACTGCGGTCGCACATTTAGCCTGTTGATCGGGATAGCCGTTTTTTCCCTGCAAATGATGTTTTCCAGGTTCTGGCTCAGTAAGCACAAACAGGGCCCCTTGGAATGGATATGGCACAAATGGACGTGGATCAATTTTAGTAAAAAAGCCGTGACCAACCAACTAAGTCCTGATCGACAGTCGGTTGCACCCCAGAATAAAACACCGGAAACACTCCGTTAAACCGGTGCCGTGGCTCGGGATATTTCTTCAGGATGTACAAAGTTTCAAAACTTTGGGGGAAGCTATCGTATTTTTTTGTAATTTTGAACACTTTTTTTGGAAGCAAACCCTTATTGGCCATTCCGAGTAAAACGAACAATCCGAGCTTGGGTTGTCAAAACAAACGACTATAGAATGAATATCTCTTACAATTGGTTGAAAGAATACCTGCAATTCGATCTTTCGCCACAGGAAACTGCTGCAGCACTCACCTCCATTGGACTGGAAACAGGCGGTGTGGAGGAAATTCAAACCATCAAAGGAGGTTTGGAAGGATTGGTTGTCGGCGAAGTGCTGACCTGTATCCATCATCCCAACTCCGATCACCTGCACCTGACAACCGTAACCATCGGAAATGGCGAGGAACCGTTAAAAATAGTCTGCGGTGCACCCAACGTGGCTGCCGGACAAAAAGTGGTGGTTGCTCCTGTCGGCACAAAATTATATTTTGGTGGTGAAGAAGTGGTCATCAAGCGCTCCAAAATCCGGGGTGAAGAGTCTTTTGGAATGATTTGTGCGGAAGATGAAATAGGCCTCGGGACCTCACACGAGGGGATCATCGTTCTCCCCGGCGACGTAGAGGTCGGAACACTTGCCAGGGATTACTACAACGTGAAAAGCGATTTCATCCTTGAAGTCGACATCACGCCCAACCGCATTGATGCCGCATCACATTATGGTGTGGCACGCGACTTGGCCGCCTATTTAAAACAATGCGGAAAGCCCTTTACCCTGAAGAAGCCCTCGGTTGACGGTTTCAAAACAGATAAAACGGAAGGAGGGATTGACGTGATCGTTGAAAACCGTGTCGCCTGCCCGCGATATTCCGGATTAACCGTTCGCGGAGTGACCGTAAAAGAGAGTCCCGATTGGTTAAAAAACAACCTGTTGGCCATCGGGCTGCGCCCCATCAACAACATTGTGGACATCACAAACTTCATCCTTCACGAGACAGGTCACCCGATGCACGCTTTTGATGTGGATTATATCGAAGGCAACACAGTTGTCGTTCGTACACTGCCTGAAAATAGCAAATTCATGACGCTTGATGAACAGGAACGCGAGTTGAGCGGAAACGACCTGATGATCTGCAACGTCAACGAGGGGATGTGTATTGCCGGAGTTTTCGGCGGACTGAAGTCGGGAGTAACCGAAAGCACGAAAGATGTGTTTCTGGAATCGGCATACTTTAACCCTACCTGGGTGCGAAAAACCGCTCGTCGACACGGATTGAACACCGACTCATCGTTCCGTTTCGAACGGGGCGCCGACCCTTCAAACACGGTGTACGTACTGAAACGTGCCGCTATGCTTATTCGCGAAATCGCCGGAGGAGAGATTGAAGGCGAAATACGCGATGTCTACCCGGAAAAAATTAAGAATGCAGAGGTGATTTTACCGTTTCGGAAAGTCAATTCGCTTATCGGGAAAGAGATCCCGAAAGAAACGATAAAAAGCATCCTCCAAAGCCTGGACATCGAAACGGAAACCGAGTCGGAAGAGGCGCTGACGCTCCGCATCCCCACCTACAGAGTGGATGTGACCCGCGATGTGGATGTGATCGAAGAGATACTCCGCATCTACGGATACAACAACGTGGATTTCAGCAATTCGCTAAAGGCCAACCTGTCGTACCAAACCCTTACCGACCGCAAACACAAACTGCAGACCCTTGTTTCGGAACAACTTACCGCAAGCGGCTTCGACGAGATCATGAACAACTCGCTCACCCGGAAATCCTATTACGAAGAAAATGCGTCCTTTCCCGGGAAAAACGGAGTAAAACTGCTCAACCCGCTGAGCAACGACCTGGGAGTAATGCGTCAGACGCTTCTTTACGGCGGGTTGGAAAGTATCGCCCATAACCGGAACAGGAAGCATTACGACCTCCGTTTTTACGAGTTCGGTAATTGCTACTTTTTCGATGCGGAGAGGAGGCACGAAAGCAAGATCTTATCGGGATATTCCGAGGAGACCCATCTCGGTCTTTGGATCTGCGGCGACAGCAACCAAAAAAACTGGGCAGCTCCGCAAACGGAAACTTCCGTTTTTCAGCTGAAAGCACATGTAGAAAATATATTGACCCGGTTGGGATATACCCCGAACCAGGTGACCTATGAACCGGTTCAATCCGGAATCTACGCTGCGGGAATGAATATCCGTACGTATAAACAACGGATCGGAACCTTTGGAATTGTCTCGGGTAACATCCTGAAGAAATTCGATATCGATACCGATGTTTTCTTTGCAGAAATGAACTGGGATGTGCTGTTGAAAGAGTCGTCAACAAGTGAAGTGCGTTTCTCGGAGATCTCCCGGTTCCCCTCCGTAAGCCGCGACCTGGCACTGCTTGTCGATAAAAGTGTTACCTTTGCTGCTATTGAGCAAACGGCAAAAAAAACGGAAAGGAAACTGCTTAAAACGGTATCGTTGTTTGATGTCTATGAGGGGAAGAACCTGCCCGAAGGCAAAAAATCGTACGCGGTAAATTTCGTGTTGCAGGATAAAGAGAAAACACTCAACGACAAACAGATTGATGCCGCTATGCAAAAAATTCAGCAGAATCTGGAAAGAGAGCTGGGAGCGCAGCTGAGATAGGGAGAACAGAGCCGGGCTTAAACAAGATCTGTGAAGCAAATATGATTTAAAATATGGGAAGAGCATTTGAATACAGAAAAGCAACAAAACTGAAACGGTGGGGCAACATGGCCCGCGTGTTTACGAAATTAGGAAAACAGATAACCATCGCCACACGCGACGGTGGCCCCGACCCGGAAAACAATCCGCGCTTGCGTGTACTGGTGCAGCAGGCAAAAAAAGAGAACATGCCGAAAGAAAACGTTGAACGCGCCATAAAAAAGGCGACGGACAAGGACGTGTCGGATTACAAGGAGATGGTTTACGAAGGATACGGCCCGTACGGTATTGCCATTGTGGTGGAAACCGCAACCGACAATCCTACCCGTACAGTGGCAAACGTCCGGAGCTACTTCAACAAGCACGGTGGTTCGCTGGGCACTTCGGGTAGCCTGGAGTTTTTGTTTGACCACAAATGTGTGTTTAAAATCTCTCCAAAAGAAGGGATTTCATTGGAAGACCTGGAACTGGAACTTATCGATTACGGCGTTGACGAGGTGGAGGAAGACGAAGGAGACATCATCCTTTACGGCGAATTCAAATCCTATTCCGATATCCAGTCCTATCTCGAAAAAAACGGTTTCGAAATTCATTCGGCGGAGTTCGAACGCATTCCGCATGACACGAAATCACTTACCGATGAGCAACGCGCGCAGATCGAGAAGCTGCTCGAGAAGTTTGAAGAGGACGACGATGTGCAAAACGTTTTTCACAATATGGAGTGAACGGCGAAGAGCATAGAGCACCGTTGTTTAGTCTCTTATCGTCTATCTTTGTTCTCGGAGTAATATCTATCCAATGCTTCCTTCGCCGCCACGAATGAACTTTTGCGCGCAGAGAGCACTTCATTTTCCAGCAAAGGCATCAGTTTCTCTATTTCGGCATTTTGGTAAAAGTCGTTCCGCAAACGCTCGTTGATGGTCTCATACATCCAGAATTTCGACTGCTTGTTACGGCGGACATCAAAATAACCGCTCTCTTTAACAAACTCGATGTACCGGTGGATCATGTCCCATACTTCATCAATTCCCAGCGCATAGTATCCCGAATAGGTCAGCACTTCGGGCGACCATTCCGATTCCGGAAGCGGAAACAGATGCAAGGCATTGCGAAGCTGGGACTGTGCCATCTTGGCCTTTTCGACGTTGTCGCCATCGGCTTTGTTGATCACGATGCCGTCCGCCATTTCCATAATCCCCCGCTTTATGCCCTGCAACTCATCACCCGTGCCGGCAAGTTGGATCAACAGGAAAAAATCGACCATCGAGTGGACAGCCGTTTCCGATTGCCCCACCCCGACGGTTTCCACAAAAATATAATCGAATCCTGCGGCTTCACACAGAACAATGGTCTCGCGTGTCTTACGGGCCACACCGCCCAACGAGCCGGCTGAAGGAGAAGGGCGGATAAAAGCATTTTCCTGTACGGAGAGCTTTTCCATCCGGGTTTTGTCGCCAAGGATACTTCCTTTGGTGCGCTCACTCGACGGGTCTATAGCCAGTACGGCCAGCTTATGGCCTTTCCCTACCAGGTACATGCCAAATGCATCTATGGAAGTACTTTTCCCAGCACCGGGAACTCCCGTAATCCCCACTCGGATGGCGTTGCCAGAATAAGGCAAACATTTTTCGATAATGGCCTGTGCCATCACCTGATGCTCCGGCCGCGAGCTTTCCACCAACGTTACGGCCTGACTCAACACAGCGATGTTGCCGGCCAAAATTCCTTCAGTAAATTCCTTTACCGAATATTCTTTCCGTTGTTGTTTCCTGCGAAGATGTAAATAGGGATTTATACTTGGTGGCTGAACCACCCCCTTATTGACGTTTAGGCCCAGGTATTTGGGGTCATTTTCCGGATGATGCATAACTTAAAAATACTCACCTTTTTCTGGGCGTTACATTTCCTTTTATCGATAACACATATACAGTATCGGGGACATTCGTATACACGGTTATGGTCTTGTTAAACGTACCGGGACGCGCGACCGTCGAATATTTGGCGTCAATCTTACCGCTCTTACCGGGCAATATCGGCTCTTTCGTATAGCTCGGGGTAGTACAACCGCACGACGCGGAAACACGCTGTATGATCAACGGGCTTTTCCCCGTATTGGTAAACTCGAACTGCGTGGAAACGGCCCCTATCTCTTCTTTAATGGTTCCAAAGTCGTGAACGTTTTTCTTGAATTCTACTTTCGGGACAGATTGAGAAAAGGCAACACTGCCCAACACAATACTGAAAAAAAGGACAATACTTATTTTTTTCATTTTCATCTATTTTGATTCTGTTCGATCATCAGTTCTTTTCGACACAAAAATAACCATTTCGTTTAAAAACACTCTGCATTTAACGTTATTTATTGCAAACAGTGAAAAAACTACACGCCCCATCACCTGATAATCACCTTTTTCCCCGCTGTGTGAGAACTGAACTCCGGCGCATACATGCACTGCAGGGCGGTAATTCCGTTGGAATAATCCCCCGTCCGGGTAACGAAAGCACCGTACTCGAAAACGTACGTTCCCCGTGGCAAGACATCGAAATAGAAATTAGTGGATGCATCTTTCGAAGCCTGCGCATATCTTTCAGGTGTACAAATTCCAAATCGCGGTCAGTACGGAGGGTCAATCGAACAATCACTTTATCGCCCACGCGTAGCATCCGGTTTTCTGTAATAGGAACGAGTTTTCTACCTGAAACGTCGGTTTCCTCCACAAACAACATTTTTTCCACATTGAGCGAACCTCCGGTTTTCGTTATTTTATCCAGATTTTCATAGTATTGCCAGTAGAGCGCACCCCAGACCGGAGCGTTACCCGAATTTTCAATTTTAACTTTTCCCATTTGAGGTGTAAACTCCGACTTATACCACGTTTCTTTAAAATATCCCGTACCCTGTGCCTGTTGTTGGGGAGCAATTACCTTACCGCCCACCGTCACCGTCGTATTGTTGTTTGCAGAAAACCAGTCTGTTCCCGCGCTTAACAAGGCATAGACAGCATCTATTGTGGCATGCGTGGATTCCCACATTTGCGTTTGTTTCTGTTTCAACAACCAACGTTTCATATGATCCAGTTCATCGGCTTTTGCACCGCCAACACGGAAAGCGTCCATAATGAACGTATGTACCAACACGGCCGATTGCGACATAAAAACATGTGCGCGGTTATTTGCCCAGAACATGCCCATCTCTTCGGAAAGGACAGCGTGTTCGCGGTACGATCTCAGCATATCCCGTACAACATTTTGTTTTCCGTCTTTCTGCATCAAAACAACGATAAGCGAACGTTCGTACAACCCGAATTGTGTCCAGTTTTTCTCTGCTATTGATGTATAAAAATCGGCCATTTCTTTTGTTTTGGAATCCAACGGATATTGGTTGTAAGCCGATCGGACATACAGGTATTCCAAGTCGGAAACGGGAATGGTTTTTAATTTTTGCCAATCTTTGTTCTGTTTTTTCAGTTGCTCAAAACGGTGAAGCGCTTCCCCATCGATATACGAAACGGCTTTTGCCTGCATAGCCTGGATATCATCGCTAAACTCTACCGCCTTCAATGCTTTCAACTGACTGAATCCGTAAAGGATATATTGTGTAATGCTCCGGTTCGGATAAAACCCTTTAAACCAACTCCAACCGCCTGCCGTAGTTTGTAACTCTCCAAGCTTCTTCACGGCTTGGCCCGTAAGGTGCTGGCTACGGTTTAAATCGAACAGTATGGCAAGTTTCTGTTTCTGTTCCGATTCGCTTTTCGCTTCCAATACCCAGGGGGTTTCTTCGAGCAGCACGTTTTTAAGTTCCTGGTTCTTTTCGAGGTTCGACAGCAACGTTTCTGAATCACCACCCTGTTTTTTCCACGCTTCGATCATGGCTGAAACCTTCGGATACGTTTTTGAGATATGCATTCCGAGCGTATTGGCATAATAGGAGGCAAACCAGGATACAGCATTATCACTTTCGGGAGTACTTAACACAGGTAAAGCCTGGACAGCATACCACGCAGGATTGGACGTAAGCTCCAACGTCAACCGATAATCTTCAGAAGTAGCGGAAGTCTGGTTCACCAGCCTGTCCATCTCAAATGCTTTGGCTTGCGTTCCGTTCACGTCCATCCGCATACTCTCAGTAACGAGCATCCGGTTGGGCAATACTGCCAGCGCATGCTGTTCGCCATCGCTGAACGATTCACTTTCAGCAACAACCCTAACTCCGATAACTTCGATATTGCCTGGCACTTCAAACGTCCAGGAAGCATCGGAAGAGGCTTTTGGCGCAATGGAAAACGGCTGTTGCTGCGATGCGCCCGACAGAATCGTTTCATCGGTGAGCGGGTTGAACAGGATGATACGGGCTGTTCCGCTAATTGCCGTATCGGATAAATTGGAAATCTTTGTCGAGACAGAAACAAAATCGCCGTGACGAAGGAAGCGCGGCATATTGGGCGTAACCATCTGTTCTTTTTGTGAAACGGCAAACGCTTCGGCTTCGCCCGTGTTCAGGTCCTTGTCGTGCGCCAGCACGCGGAAGCGCCAGCGGGTATTGCTTTCGGGAACGGTGAACGAAAGTTGCGTCTCGCCTTTCTCGTTCGTGCGCAGTTGCGGGAAGAAGAAGGCCGTTTCGTTGAAATTACGGCGGATTTGGGGTTCGGCTTCATAAGGAGGTGTCGGTGCCGGTGGAGGTGTAGCTTCCCTGCGGGTAATTTCTATTTCCTCCTCGGCTAAAACATTGTCTGCCACATCTGCTGCCATTTGAAGGGTTTTCCCTTTTGCCATCGGCGCAGCATAATAATCTGCCTGAACTCCTGCCACTTTTTCTTGTAATACACCTCTGACCATCATCCTCCCGTATCGATACAACGAAAAGCCGTACCAGTTTAGCCGATCAAAAAACAACGATTCCACGTTCTTAAAAGGTACTGCAAAATATCCATTCACCTGCTGTGGATTGAAAGATCGGTCTTTTTCCAAAGGAGCAGCCGTCCTGTACATATAAAACTGAGGCAGGCTCAACACCCATTTCGGTGTGGAATAAATTCGATCGAGCGAAAAATCGTACATCGAGGCCAATACTTCTGCTGTAGCGGGATTCCCCTTGGCATCTTTTATCGTCAACCGCCATTCTTCCTGGGCACCAGGCCGTATTTTATCACGAAAAATGTCCAGTTTTACCTCCAGTCCGGTTTTTTCTTTCTCAGAAATAAGTTCTGTGGAATGATGGTAGAATTTCTCATCTTTCACATATGTCAGCATAAGTACGACACCGGTTTTGTAGCCCGCTTTAAAGGGAATGGAAAACAAGCGGTTCCCGTTGTTTATCTTCACCCATTTCCTTTCCAGCAGCACTCCCTCCCGCCAGAGTTCATACAACACGTTCAGGTCATCTGTAGCCCCTAGAACAATCTCCGCGTCTTTGCCGGGCCCGAATACCCTGTTCTTCACAACAAACCACTCGTTGGTTTTTACGGGAGGGCGTTTATCGGAATAGTCGAACAAAATAAAATCGTGTCCGGCAGTAATGTCGTTACCACGATCGTCTTTCGATAGCAGCCGAAGGCGGTATTTTCCCGAAGGTAACGCTTTGAGCTTCGATTTCAGTTCCGTTTGTTCCCCGGTCTCAAAATTGCCCTGCAACAGCTGCCTATGGGTAGAGTCGTTTTCAAGTAAGGAGAACACCCGATAAGTCCCCGATGCTTTTATGTCGTTCCCGTCTAAATTTCTGGCGGAAACAATAATCTTTTCGTCAGATGATTTTTCGAGTTTCTCGGGCATCTCCATGTTCAGCATCATCGAAATATCGCCCACCGTAACGGAATAAGTTCCAACCTGTGTTTCACCGTTTACATCGGTAACCGTCGCTTCCACATCAAACGTATAGACGGAGCGTGACGAAGAACTCCCGTCGGCTTTCTGTGGAATGAAAACAACGGTAAACTTTCCGTTTTCATCCGTTTTCACACTCCCTTCGGTGAAATGTTCCGGCGTCCCGCCCCACCGCCACCACCAGGATTGTTGGCGGGTAATGCGGTAACTCACATGAGCGTTTTGCAGCTTCACACCGGAATAGCTTTCGGCTTTTCCAGTCAACGTAATTTCTTCGCCAAATCTATAGGTTGTCTCAATCTTGTCGAACGTAACCTCAAACGCGGGACGTTTGTACTCTTCCACCCTAAATCCGGCATTCCCGTTGTGGGTAGTAATCCTAAAATATCCAGTCAATGATCCCTGCGGCAACACAAACTCACCCGAAACGGAACCGAACTCATATTGGCATCGCGCAAAACAAATTCAAGGGATTTGTTGGCGGTAACCTGCGAGCTATCGTCCTTTGTTGTGGTGGCAACCGCTTTGAAAAACACAGTTTGCCCGGGACGATACAGACTTCGGTCGGTAAATAAATTTACCGTTTCTGCGGTTTGTGTCCGGCGATCTTCCTGCGGATAATAACTCCACGGAAACGGATGCAACGGGGATCCGTTATCGTCTCCCGCAACAGCCTGATAAAAAACGTCGTTGTTGGGAATATTTTTATGGTAAACTGCCAATCCGACTCCGTTTACGGGTACAGTTGTTTCAAGGGTAAGCGTAGAGTTGAGCCAGCTTCCGGGAAGCTTGTAGATATTTACACGGGCATTTTTTACCGGTTGGCCATTTAAGCGGTCCACCACAAAAAACTCGTAAGTATCCTTGGCCGACAAACGACTGAAAACAGCCAAGCCTGAAACGGAAAAATAAAAACTGTTGTTGCTCTCTTTTTCCGCGACAGGATCAGACTCAAATTCGAGTTTGTAAGAACCGGACTCGGTAACATTCAGCTCAAACTCGGTTTGATCCCGCTCATACGGCTGCCTGGAGGAAAGGGGAATCCGGATCTCACGGATCAACGTTTTCTTCTCATTCGTTTGCTGGCGACCGCTTTTATTGCTGTAAACAGCAGAAAGGGGTGAATCGAGGCGATAGAGCTTGGCATTTAGCTTCCTGAGGTTTTTATATTCCACTGCAAGCTTTTTTTCTGATTTTATATCAAAAGTATTGCTTCCTTTTACCTGAAAATAAGGTTGCGTAAGCTGTAACAACCTGTTCTCCAGAATAGAGGTACGTTCATTATTGGGAAACGATTGAATGGTCTTGTGCAACAAATCATACAATTCCTTTGTTTTTTCCATTCTTTTAAGGCTGTCCTCTTGCGTGCCCCCCCCTATTTGTGTCGTATAAATATTTGCCATCCCGTCCACGATTTCCACGCTTATCGGGTCATTTTCCCATTTCTTCAGCATTGATTGCAACAAAGGAAGAGCATACTGTTGATGAGCATTGTGCAGCTTGGCAAGGTAGCCGGTTTTGTCGAGTTCCGTAAGTACTACAGAAATATTTAAATCTCTTTTGAATAAGGAAACGAACAGTTTTTTATAGGTTTCCAACGCCCAGAGGTTATATTCTTCGGGCTGCGGATCAAAATTCAGTTTAACAAATTCCCCTGCCGGGGCAAATAACGACGACAACGCTATGTTTTTCTTCGCCAGTGAACGGCTCATGTCCATATCTTCACCTACCTGACTGAAAAGTTCAATAGCACGAAGCGCCAGAAAGTCGTACATCGTGGGATAAAGACGACGCGAATCCTTACCGAGGGTAACAACGGGTTCAAAAGGCTGAACACCTGCTTTTTCGAGCTGCGCGCGTTGATCGATGGACGCGTTTAAATGCTCCACCACTTTGTCGTAGAAGTTGTTTTTCGACCACTCTTTCAGGTCTGCCGGAACAAATCCGCCGATCGCTGTGCGTCCGTCAATGGTCCACCTCTCTTTCTGGTAATACTGCAGGTAGAGTTCGCCGAGCATGGAATGCAGCACCGATCTTTCTATCGCTTCCGTCGATTTACCCAGCATATCAATCAGGTTGTGAAAGATCAAGGTATCCTGTTCCGCATCCAGTGTCAAGTCGTATTTTCCCTGGTGAATAAGGGCTTTGATGGTTTGGGGACTGTTCTTTTCGGCAATCGCCTTTCGCAGGATCTGATCCACTTGCTCCGATGCCGATTTGGGAAGGGATTTCTGTTCCAGCTGGGCTACTTTTTTCCAGGCTTGATCGTAATCCATAGGTTGTTGGTTTTGTGCTTGCAGCGGAAGAAAAAAGATCACTGCCACAGCAATCGATAAAAGTTTTTTCATACGATTAAAACTATTAATTCAAGTTACGCATATTGCTCACTCAGCTAAATCTTCGACTGATGAAGTTTTGCGAACCGTGTTTACCCCCGTTCACTAAAAGAGCAGAACACGAGAGCGTTCAGTTACATAGATGCAAAAAAGTAAAAAAGTGAACAGACAACTGCGTTATTTTTTGTTAAAACATACTTTACTTCATTTCTGCTTCAGGCAAAAATTCACGGTTTCAACACCACTCCTATTTTTTTCTTCCCGCTGATTTTTATAGGCATCGGCTGGTCAAAACGGACGTGACGAATAAAATCAGTTTCATACACAGCGGGTTGCAAATCAAGAAACTCCTCATCGAAAAAGCCGTCTTGCTGTGAGTAGGAGTTTACCGTGAAATAACCCACGCCAAACGATGTGAGGTTTTGAAAGAAATGGGTTCCCTGACTCGGCTCGATCCGATAATTTTCCAATCCCGACTCCACGATGACGCGTGCCTGACTTATGTGCGCCCATTTTACCGGAATTCCCAGCCACGGGTCTGACGAGCCCCAGCGCCCGGGACCTACCAACACGTAGTTCCTGTCCGACTCGCTGAAACGGATATTTACTTTTTCAATCTCCCGGGCTATCGCCGGGTTGTTGGCTGCTGAAAAACGCTTTGTCTTCACATAAACCACGTCGCAAACATCACTGCATATCCCGTTCCCAAGGGCATTGCGCGAATAAAGCACCGTTTCGGACATATCGATATTTTCCAGGTCTTCGTTTACCACTTCCTTGTTGTCAACAATCGGACGGATCTGCAACACGAAAAACTCGGCTTCCTGCTGGCTCTTTATGTTCACGGCAAACTCAATTTCAACCGGCCGCCCCATCTCCTGCTGCCCTACTTTCAGTACTTTGTCCAGCATCTCCGCAAGGGGGAGCGTATCGTGCTTCAACATATTGGCGAACGAAACGACCTTTCTTCCTCCCTCGTAAAAACCGTCGCGGATAATTTGATCGTCGGGATCATACGTGGAGCATACGTACCGCAACGGACTGTTTGCCCCTGCCTGTTGTATGCGTATCTTTTGCAGATTAAAGCTGTCATCGATGGTGAACTCTTTGGACATCGACTCCAGGTCAAGCGCATAAAACTGCGTTTGCGTGTCTCTTAAAGCGGTATCCAGTGAACCCAACTGCAATATGTTCTTGGGATGTAACGGGGAAAAACGCAATCCCTGGTATCCGTCCATAATGTATTTTCCCAACCCCATGGCCATATTCACAATACCGTCTTCCGTCTTTTCGTTGCCTATGGGATAATAGTTGATGGAACGGGCAACTCCCGAAACTGCCGGATAAAAAAGGTTTCCGTACTCACCGCCGACAACCTCCTGCAACACAATCGCCATCTTCTCCTGATCGATAAGGTTTTGGGTAGCCGTCATGTATGCCTTGCTGTCTTTGTAGAAGACCGAAGCGTATACCGCCTTGACAGCGTTACTCAACAGTCGGACCATCTCGTATTTATCGCTTACATAGGGGATCATATAGGTGGAGTATATCCCTGCAAATGGCTGATACTGTGAATCTTCAAGCATGCTCGAAGAGCGAATGGCAATGGGTGTGGAGATTGCGTCAAAAAAGACCAGGAAATCACTGACCAGGCGCTTGGGGAGTTTTGCAGCCAGGAAATGCTTGAGGACATCCTCATCGGAACGGTTGGAAAGGGCAATTTCGTAGAGCCTGTTTGCCTCCATAAATTCGTCGAAAATATCGGTACACAACACCACTGTCTTGGGTGTGATAACCGGGAAATTCTCGTGACTGTTCAGCTCCACATGCGTTTTCACGATATGCCCGATAAAAGCCAGACCACGGCCTTTTCCTCCCAGTGAGCCATCCCCGATACGGGCAAAGTTGGAGTATTTATCGAACCGGTCCTTTTCGAATACCGCTACCACACCCGTGTTTTTCATCCGCCTGTACTCCACGATAGCCTGGTAGATAAGTTCACGCGCATCCTCCATCTTGGCATAGGCAGACACATCGATCTTCTTCAGCATTTCCGCCACGGGAAACATGGCACGCGTATAGAAAAACCGGGAGAAATGATTTCTCGAAAGGTGATAATAGAGGGAATCATCGGGAATCTGGCGGATGTTCAGCTGCAGCTCCTTCAGGTTCTTGATCCGGAAAATCTCCTCCTGGGACTTGGGAGCAATAATGATAAAGTCACCGAATCCCAGGTTATCTTTTACCGCTTTATGAAAATCCTGCGGAAAGGTCTTGGAGTTCTTATCGATGAATTGGGCATCCACCTGCACGGCGTACTCCCTGTTTTCCGATTCCGATGACGCGTAAATGATCGGGATGTACTTGTTTTTTTTGCGGATCCACTCACCCAACACTTTCCCTGCCAACTTATCTTTTTTGCCTTCACGGTTGAAGCTGATGTCCGAGATAACACCCAGCATGTTATCGCCGTACTTTTTGTAAAGGGCGACCGCTTCCTCATAATTCCTCGCCAGCAGGATTTTGGGCCGTCCGCGCATACGCATCATGCGCAGGTGATCGTTGAGTGCTTCCTTGGAGAACTCTTTCGATTCGTTGAGCACATACTTGTAGAGCAGCGGCAACGCAGACGAGTAGAAGCGGACGGAATCCTCTACCAGCATAATGGTCTGCACGCCGACCGTTTTTACATCGCTTTCAACGTTCATGCTGTCCTCGATCAGTTTGATGATGGCCAGCAACAGATCGGCATTTCCCAGCCAGCTGAAAACATAATCCATCCCCGAAACATCTTCCCTCTCGAGCACACGCGTAACCGATTTTGAAAAGGGGGTAAGCAACACGATAGGGATATAAGGAAACTTGTGCTTGATAATCTTCGCCTGAGCAAAAATCTCGTGGTTATCCATGTTCGGCATGCAAATGATCAGCTCGTAACGGTTGGCACGAAGCTCTTCCATAGCCTGGTCGGCAGTGCTCACCTGCGTAAAGCGCGGCGGGTAACGGAGGTTAAGCGATGTATACTCGTTGAAGATCTGTTCATCCACCCGTCCATCATCTTCAAGGATAAACATATCGTATTGAGAAGCGATAAAGAGAACGTTGTAGATGCGTTTGTTCATCAGCTTCACGAAAGGGGTATCTCGAAACTGGAAGCGACTGATATCGTGCGCTTTAATTACTGAGGGCGAGGTGGATAAGTTCATATCGGGTGAAGTCTTAAAGGAACAAAGATAGAAATTTTTTGCGGTTTACGGTGGGGAGTGAATCGATAAAAAGCGAGCAGCCGGCAAAAAGGCGCTTCACTTCCATAGCCGGCTGCTTTTTTTCGTGGAAAATTGTAAAACAGAATTACCACGATGATGAAAAACCGCCACAAATCTATGAATTTATTTGTTAATCTCAAACAGCTGCTTTAAAAACGTTGGTTTTTTTTATTATCTTTGCTTTTCAAACGAAAAAAGTCTAAACAACAACAAGAAATAAATGAATCCTAAAACGTTACTTTTGTCGTTATCGGCTTTATACCTGATAACGATTTCTGCTTTTGCGTCCGAAAATTTTCAGCTTCAGCCGCCTCCTGCCTACGAAGGAAAAATAATCGAAAATCCCGATATCCCCCCTATATTCACCGGAGGATCGGGGGAAATGCATAAGTTCATTTCCGGGACACTTCGCTATCCCGCCGACGCTGTTGAGCGTAACGTACAAGGATTAGTCGTTTATACGTTTGTAGTTGAAAAAGACGGAACATTGACCAATTTCGAACTGATTCACCGTGCAGACTCCCTACTCGACAAGGAAGCCCTTCGTATTTTGCAGGCTATGCCGCCCTGGCGCCCGGCCAAGTACAAGGATGAGTTTGTCCGCTCCAAGAGCTACGTACCCATGTATTTCCGGTTGAACAAAAATGCGAAAACTGTGGCACGCACCACGACAAATCCCGCAAATACCGTAGGTAAGACTAACCCGGAGATCGCCAATTCCGAAGTCTATTCCATCGTGGATAAAATGCCGCAGTATCCTTACGGCGAAAAAGAACTGGCCGGATTTATCGCACACCAGCTTCGGTATCCAAAGGAAGCCCGCCAACAGGGAGTTCAGGGCAGGATACTCTGCTCTTTCATCGTGGCTGTTGACGGCTCTATTTCAAATATCGAGGTGGTTCAGGGATTGCATTCCCAGCTCGACAACGAAGCGATTCGTGTGCTCAGCCTGATGTCCAAATGGATTCCGGGAGAGAAAAACGGTGAGAAGGTGAACGTGAAGTGCCTGCTTCCCATCGATTTTACCATTGACGAAGAGCCGATCCCTGCCCTGAGCGCAAACCCGTAAGGGTGTTTCAAGACGACAGGTTCAACAATTGACATTCAGAAAATACATTTTCTCTAAATGAAAAGATTTTTTGTGCTTGCAGCGGTGCTTTTCTGTTGTTCTCACCTGTTTCCCCAACAAAACCCTTTGGATCCGAACAGGATCACTATCCGCAACAAGGACTTTGCGTACACCGTCAAGAAAATGAAAGGCTCCATCACGCTGGACGGCGTGCTGGACGAAACCGATTGGCAGGCAGCAGACCGGGCGGATAACTTTCGTCTCGTCCAGCCGGTCGACACCGGATTTGCGCAGCAAAAATCGGAACTGATGCTTACATACGACGACAAAGCCCTCTATATGGCCGTCATTTTTTACGACACCATCCCCGGCAAACGAATTGCCGAATCTTTCCGCAGGGATTTTGCATTTAACAACAACGACAACCTACTCACCGTTTTCGACACGTTCCGCGATCAGACCAACGGGTTCTCGTTCGGAAATTCCGCGTCGGGAGCCATATGGGACGGACTGGTGTCGGAAGGTTCGACCATGAACCTGAACTGGGACAGCAAGGTGGAACTGAAGGTGAAGGATTATTCCGACAAATGGATTACGGAGATGAAGATCCCGTTCAGATCCATTCGCTATCCGGCTGACAGCCAGATCTGGTATGCCAATTTCGGGCGCCTCGACTTAAAATCGAACGAGAAATCGGCCTGGGCACCCGTACCCCGTCAGTTCCCGCATGCCTCACTGGCTTATACGGGAGTGTTGAAATTTGATGAACCTTTACCCGGGCCCAAAACTAATTTTTCTCTAATCCCTTACCTCTACGGGGGATATCATCAAAATTTTGAAGCGGACGAAAATGCCGGATACAGAAAAGACTTCGGCCTGGATGCCAAGATCGGCCTGGGTACCTCCATGAATCTGGACCTGACGTACAATCCCGATTTTGCCCAGGTGGAAGTAGATCAGCAGGTGATGAATATCGACCGCTTTGAACTGCTTTACCCCGAAAAACGGCAGTTCTTTCTCGAGAACAGTGACCTCTTTGCCAATTACGGAGAAACAAACACCACACCATTTTTTTCGCGAAGGATCGGACTGGACGCGCCAGTACTGGGCGGCGCCCGGGTAAGCGGCAAACTCGGGCAGGACTGGCGCATAGGATTTATGAACATGACCACGGAAAAGACGGATGCTTTTGCCGTAAGGAATTTCTCGGTGCTGTCCGTCCAGAAGAAAATACTGTCCCGCTCCAACTTGGGCCTTATGATGATAAACAAAGAAACCCTTGGGGAGGGAGCGCAACGGCTGTTTAACCGCATTGTCGCACTGGACGCCAACCTGGCTTCACGCGACAATATATGGACAGGAAAAGTATTCTATCACCGGTCTTTCCAGCCGGGAAATCCCGACCGGCAGTACGCGCAGGGGGCATCGGCCGTATACAACAACGGCAAGGTCAGGATAGAATTCCGGGAAACCGCTGTAGGTGCCAATTACCTGGCAGAAACCGGATTCGTCCGGCGCCGGGACTTTATCTCTTTCCGTCCCGAAATAAGCTATTTCTTTGTACCAAATAAACGAGTGGTTGTTCACGGGCCTTATGCGGAGTATGACGATTATTATACTCCCGGCTTCGAAAAGCTGGACCATACACTCGACCTCGGATACAAGCTGGAGTTCAGAGACCGGTCTACCATCGCTGCGGGTATGAAGAATTACTACATAAAACTGATGCGGGATTTCGACCCGACCCACACAAGCCATGCATTCCTGCCGGCAGGAAGCGATTATAACTACACCAACTTTTACACATCGTTCACCTCCAATAACCGGAAAACGCTGAACGGAACGGTAACCTTTGCCAAAGGGGGGTTTTTTAACGGCCAGTACGATATGGTCGATGCCAAGATGGTGTACCGGTACCAACCCTACGTGAATTTCACGATGAATGCCACATACACCAGCATGCGCTTACCCGAACCTTTCGAGCACAAACATTTCTGGCTGATAGGCCCAAAGCTGGACATCACATTCTCACCCAAAGTGTACCTGACCACTTTCGTGCAATACAACGACCAGTTGAACAACACCAACCTGAACATCCGCTTCCAGTGGAGGTATAAACCCGTTTCGGATTTGTTTATTGTCTATACCGACAATTACTTTGCCAACACGCGTGAAGTGCGTAACCGCGCGTTGGTGCTTAAGATGACCTATTGGTGGAATTGATTTATCCGCACACCTCCCGGATCGCTTCGGCAACAACGGGAATTCCTTTCTGAATAACATCTGTGGCTGTATTGCAAAACGACACACGTATACAATCGTTTTTCACCCCATCGGGATCGAATGTTTTTCCGGTAACGAAAACCACCCCTTTTTCGATGGCTTTTTTCAAGACCAGCGAACTGTCCGTTCCTTTGGGCAGGTGAAGCCAGATGTAAAACCCACCGCGTGGTTTTTCAAACGAAACGTAATCGGGCAAATACTTCTCCAGCGCCTCAATCATGGCCAGTCCGCGTTTTTTATACTCCAGCCGCACCTTCTCGGTATATTCATAAATATAACCGTTGCGGATGAATTTATCGGCTATCACCTGTGAAAAGCTGGGCGAACAGGCATCCATGGAGAATTTTAGAGAATGAACCCGTAAAGCAGACATCAATGCCCTCGGGATCCATCGTTTTAATGTTTGTCATTTTCGGCACATCCTCTTCGTAGAAGTACAGATCGCTGTAAACATCGTCCTCAATAAGCGGAATGTCCTGATCCCTCAGTAAATCAATCATCCGCCGCTTCACTTCTTCGGAATAGATTATACCCGCCGGATTGTGAAAATTAGGGGCAAAATAGAGGAACTTCGGCCTCGGGCCGGCACTGTTCAACACCGTTCTTAACGCGTCTGTATCGATTCCATCTCCACGGAGAGGAAGAGAAACAAGATTGGCTTCGTATGAGCGAAATGCAGATAATGCCCCGATAAAAGAGGGCGTTTCCACCAGGACAGTATCGCCCGGATCTACAAAGGCTTTTGCCAGGATATTGATCGCCTGAAGTGATCCCGTAGTCATCATCAAACGGTTTTTCCCGACCGGCAGTCCTTTCTTCTCAAGGTATTGCGAAAGGGACTCCAGCAACGTCGGCAACCCGTTGGTGGGCCCGTATTGCATGGCAACCTGTTTTTCTTTTTCGGTCAGCGACCGATAAATATTGTCTATCCTATCCAACGGAAAAAGTTCGTTACCCGGCATTCCGCCCGAAAAAGAGATAATGTCGGGAGAAGTGGCCAAACTCATCAAGTCCCTGATTTCCGACGAACGTAAAGCGGAAACACCGTGTGCAAATCTTGTCATAATATTATAATTTAGATGCCAGATGCCTGACCTCTTTTATTAAAGTTGATAAATATCGCTCTGACGAAGCAGCTCCATCTCATTTTTCTGCAACACTTCGATCACCTGACCAATATCCACCGCCCGGATAACGGCCAAAGCCACCTCCTTATTCGAAAAAGCATACATATAATCTACATTGATCGCATTGTCGGCCAATATCTTTAGCACCTCATGCAATGCTCCGGGCCGGTCGGGCATATTCACGCAGACCACATCGGTTAGGCGCACCGAAAAGCCGGCTTCACGAAGAAACTCCTCCGCCACGCCGGGTTTCCCCACCACCATTCTTACGATGCCGTAATCAGCTGTCTCGGCCAGGCTCAGGGCAGTGATGTTGATCTCGTGCTCTGCCAGTATCCGGGTGAGATCGGTAAGTCGTCCCGACCGATCTTCCAAAAAAACAGATAATTGCTTGATAATCATAGGTTAAAAGTTTAAAGTCATATGTGCCTGTTGTCGATAATCCGTCGGGCTTTTCCTTCCGAACGCTCTATGCTGTGTGGTTCTACCAGTTTAATCGCAGCACCAATCCCCAGCAGACTTTTGATGTTGTGGTCTATGCGCCGGCGGATACCCTCAAGTTCACGAATACTGTCGGACCAGAACCGCTCGTTGATCTCCACCCGTATCTCCATGGTGTCCAGGTTGTTTTCCCGGTCGATAATCAGCTGATAATGCGGCGATGCCTCCTCCATATCGAGCAGAACCGATTCTACCTGCGACGGGAACACGTTTACACCGCGGATAATGAGCATGTCGTCCGACCGTCCGAGGCATTTCCCCATCCTCACCAGCGTTCGACCACAATCGCACGTATCAACAAACAACCGGGTGAGGTCTCTTGTGCGGTAACGCAAAAGCGGCATCGCTTCTTTCGTCACGGTAGTGAAGACGAGCTCACCAACTTCGCCGTAAGGTAACGTTTCCAATGTCTCCGGATCAATAATCTCGGGGATAAAATGGTCTTCGAAGATGTGGTTTCCATGCTGGCATTCGCATTCCATGGACACTCCCGGTCCGATAATTTCGCTCAGTCCGTATATGTCGTATGCTTTTATGTTCAGCAGGTTCTCAATCTGAGTGCGCATTTCGCTTGTCCACGGCTCCGCCCCGAAAACGCCCACGCGCAGCTTTACCTTTTCCGGCGGTATGCCTTCTTTCAGGATGCTTTCTCCCAGATGAGCAGCATAAGAGGGCGTGCAGGCAATAACGGTAGCATGGAAATCGGTCATAAACTGAAGCTGCTTCCTGGTGTTGCCGGTGGAAATCGGAATAACCGTCGCTCCTACTTTTTCGGCACCGTAATGCAGTCCGAGTCCCCCGGTAAACGGCCCGTAACCGTAAGCAACCTGAATGGTATCGTTCTTGTCGACCCCGGCCATGGTAAGGCTTCGGGCAACGACTTCCGTCCAGATCTCCAAATCGCGATGCGTATATCCCACTACCGTAGGCTTTCCCGTTGTTCCGCTCGATGCGTGGATACGCACCACATCGGTTTGTGGCAGTGTGAAAAGTCCGAACGGATAGTTATCGCGAAGATCGGTCTTGGTGGTGAAGGGCAGGTCCTTCAACTGGTCCACGCTTTTTATATCGCCGGGCTCTATGCCTTTTTCCTGCAATTTTTTACGGTAAGCGGGTACGTTTTCATAGATACGTCCCACCATCTCCCTCAGGCGTATGCTCTGCAGTTCGTGCAGCTTTTGCCTGTCGGCACATTCAATTTCGGGGTTCCAAATCATTGTTGTTCGTTCAATCTGTTTGCCCATCCCAAACGGAAGGCTCTTATGTTCAGGTCCACCATCTCTTTTCCTTTTCGGTCGAAAAACATTTCGATGGCTTTTTCCAATTCTTCTGTTGCTATTTCCAGGTAGGGTGTGGCAGCTCCCAGCATGACCACGTTGTACGATTTAGCGCTTCCGGCTTCTTTTGCCAGAGAGCCGGCATCTACGAAAACGTGATTCGCCGTCGTTGCAATGGTTTTGAGCAATTTCTCCCGATCGGGATAATTATCAATATTAACGAACGGTTCCGTGGCCGTAACAATAACGCCTTCCGGAGAAAGAAAAGGAAGATACCGCAACGACTCCATCGGCTCAACGGAAAGAATAAGATCGGCCCTCCCCTTGGGAATGAGGTCGGAAAAAATCTCACCGGAGGAGACGCGGAGATGCGATTCCACCGCCCCGCCCCGCTGGCTCATTCCGTGCACCTCGGCCTGTTTTACGTTTAGGCCCAGATTCATAGCAGCCAGATCAATTATGGAGGCCACCGTTAAAATTCCCTGTCCTCCCACGCCGGATATGATGATGTTTTTATTCATTTTTTTCTGCTTTTTACCGCCGTTTGTACACATTCGCGCTGGGAGATAATTACCGAAACACCTTCGTATTCAAACTCTTCCTTCATCACTTTCACGTTTTCTTCGAAATTTTTTCTCAACGGAACAATTTCACGGATATGGTTCTCCTCCACACCAATCCCTTTACAGATAGCATAATACTTCCCGCTTCCCGACGAGTCTTGTCCGCCCGTCATGGCTGTGGTCCCGTTGTCGGAGATAATGACAGTAACCGCACTCTTATCGTTCACGGCATCCAACAATCCCGTAATTCCCGAGTGCGTGAAAGTGGAGTCGCCAATCACGGCAACTGCCGGAAAGAGTCCCGCATCGGCAGCCCCTTTGGCCATCGTTATCGAAGCCCCCATATCCACACAGGTACTGATGGCGTTATAGGGCGACAAGGCACCCAGCGTATAGCATCCGATATCGCCAAAGACATGTCGTTGCGGATAGGAGACCATGGCCTGAACAACCGCATCGAAAAGGTCGCGGTGACTGCATCCCTGACACAACATCGGCGGGCGCGGGGCAACAATGGATGGGACGGTTTGTTCGCTATTCGTGTCAACGCCCAAGGCTTTTGCGAGTATGTTCGGGGAAAGTTCTCCCGTACGCGGTAGCGTGCCGTCCAACCGCCCCCGGAATCTCCTGTTCCCGAAAAACCCTTTCAGCAATTCTTCATACACGGGGTAGCCTTCTTCAGCAACAAGAATCTCTCCGTATTTTTCGGCAAACTCACCAATTTTCTTCTCCGGCAACGGATATTGGGACAACTTCAGTACCGGCATATCCAGAGCATACGTCCGGACAACCTCCATCACGTAATTATAGGCAATCCCAAAGGCGATTACTGCCTTCTCTCCTGTCCCGGGTACTGCCTGGTTAAACCGGGAGAATTCAGAAAGAGTGGTCAACCGGGCCTGCTGTTCAAGTAACCGGTGATAACCTTTCCTGGCATTAACGGGGAGTAGGATCCACCTGTTCTTCTCCTGTGTGGGCGCAAGCCGGTTTTGCGGTATCGCCTCTCCTCTTTCAACCACAGCACGGGAGTGAGATAACCGGGTAGGGATACGAAGCAGCACGGGAAGCTTCACGTCTTCCGACAAATCAAATGCGTAGCGGACAATATCGTATGTTTCCTGCTGATTGGAAGGCTCCAGAACAGGAACCATTGCAAACTTCCCATACACGCGACTATCCTGCTCGTTTTGTGACGAGTGCATCGACGGATCATCGGCCACAACCACCACCAGTCCGCCATGAACACCGGTAATGGCTGAATTCATAAACGCATCGGCGGCCACGTTCAACCCCACGTGCTTCATACAAACCAAAGCGCGCTTTCCGGCATAGGACATCCCGAGCGCTGCCTCGTAAGCCGTTTTCTCGTTGGCGGACCATTTCGAGCGCACCCCCGCTTTCCGGGCCTGGGGTGATTGTTGAATAAATTGTGTTATTTCTGTGGACGGCGTCCCCGGGTAAGCGTAAACCCCCGAGATTCCGGCATCCAGCGCTGCCTGTGCGATTGCTTCCGCACCTAAAAGTAATTGTTTGTTCATATTATTTTGCAGACTTTCAGATCGCTGCGCTGGCAGACGCCAGATCGCTGCGCTGACAGACGGTTAGACTGTCTGATGTCTGCTACAAAGGTATAAAAAATAGTTAAACAAAACCGATGTTTTTCTCTTCTTTTGGATATTAACCGGATGCGGAAGAATTCATCAATCGGTATACTTTGTAAAGCTATACTTCTCCCGCAACTGTACTTTCTCTTCCGGCGTCAGGGAGATGAAATAGGCTTTCCAACCCGGACAGAAGTTGATGTGCCACCGCCAGAAGCGTCCAGCCAATGACCGGGGTTTCCGGTCATACTTCGCCCTCAAGGGGCAGTCACCGCATTTTTGTGTTGTTGGTTCCATTGATTCTTGAATTAATCGTGATAAGTTAAATTGAACTCCCACACCTACGGATCAGCATGTATTCAACTCACTATGAGACCCATAAATGTTTTCTATGACGCTTGCAGATGAAACAGGTGCAACCTGACAACAAAAGTAGAAAATATCATTAAAAAAGCGAACCGGAAAGGTTCGCTTTAACAGAGTTGTCTATATTGTCTTTACTCATCAACCCGGGGCTGTTCCGGTCTTGGAGGACGGGGCAACAACACCTTGCGTGAAAGTTTAAATTTACCGGTCTTGGGGTCAATGTCGATCAGCTTTACTGCAATCTTATCGCCTTCTTTTATTCCGCCATCTTCCACTTTTTCCAATCGTTTCCAATCGATCTCGGAGATGTGCAACAACCCGTCTTTTCCGGGAAGGAATTCGCAGAAAGCGCCGTAAGGCATTACCGAACGAACGGTCGCTTCGTACACTTCACCCACCTCGGGCACAGCTACAATCCCTTTTATCTTGCGCATGGCGGCATCGATGGAATCTTTGTTGGAAGCCGATACTTCCACGCGGCCTTTGTTATCGATCTCCTCGATAGTGATAATGGCACCGGTTTCCTCCTGGATCCCCTGAATGATTTTTCCTCCCGGGCCGATAACGGCGCCAATGAAGTCTTTCGGGATTTCAATCACTTCAATCCGGGGTGCATGTGGCTTCAGGTCAGCACGAGGTTCAGAAAGGGTTTCCATCATTTTACCCATGATGTGTTCGCGTCCGGCTTTGGCCTGGGCAAGGGCTTTTTCGAGGATTTCGTACGACAGCCCGTCTACCTTGATGTCCATCTGGGTGGCGGTAATGCCGTCCTTGGTACCGCATACCTTGAAGTCCATATCGCCCAGGTGATCTTCATCTCCCAGGATATCGGAAAGGACGGCATAGTTCTGTCCTTTGTTTTCGGAAATCAACCCCATGGCGATGCCCGATACCGGTTTTCTCATCTGAACACCGGCATCCATCAGTGCCAGCGTACCGGCACAAACCGTTGCCATAGAGGATGACCCGTTGGATTCCAGGATGTCCGAAACGACGCGGATAACGTAGGGATACCCCTGCGGAATCATCCGTTTCAGTGCGCGGTGAGCCAGGTTCCCGTGACCGATCTCACGACGTCCTGTGCCGCGTTGCGGGCGTGCCTCTCCGGTTGAAAACGGAGGAAAGTTATAGTGCAACAAAAACCGTTCCGTGCTGTGGTTAAGCACGTCGTCCACGATTTTTTCATCCAATTTCGTACCCAGGGTAACCGTTGTGAGCGATTGCGTCTCACCGCGTGTAAACACTGCCGACCCGTGTGGTCCCTGAACGTAATCCACCTCACTCCAGATGGGGCGTATATCGGTCGTGGTTCTTCCGTCCAACCGTTTTCCCTCATCGAGGATGCAGCGACGCATCGCTTCTTTTTCCACATCGTGGTAATACTTGGCGACAAGCGGTGCCTTCGTTTCCCGTTCTTCTTCGGGAACGGATTCCATAAATTCTTCGAGGATAGCTCCAAAAGCATCCATCCGCGCGTGTTTGTCGCTGTTCTGGGAAGAAGCAACAACATACGCTTTGGGATAACAGATGCTCCACACCTGCTTGCGGAGTTCTTCGTCGTTCTCTTCGTGTGAATATTCGCGTTTTTTAACCTTACCGCAAAGCTCCATCAGTTCAAGCTGAGCCCGACACTGTTTTTTAATCTCTTCGTGGGCAAACTTAATGGCTTCGAGCAGCTCGGCTTCCGAGACCTCGCTCATCTCGCCTTCCACCATCATGATGTTGTCGATGGTTGCACCTACCATAATGTCCATGTCGGCCTTTTCCAGCTGACTGAAAGTCGGATTGACAACGAGTTGTCCATCGATACGGGCGACACGCACTTCCGACAGCGGGCCGTTGAACGGAACATCCGAAACGGCTAGTGCGGCAGAAGCAGCCAAACCGGCTAATGCGTCCGGCATATCTTCACCGTCGGCCGAGAAAAGCATAACGGTTACAAAAACTTCAGCGTGGTAGTCATCGGGGAAAAGGGGACGAAGAGCACGGTCGATCAACCGGCTGGTAAGAATTTCATAGTCCGAGGGTCTCCCTTCTCTTTTCATAAATCCGCCCGGAAATCTTCCAAAAGCGGAGAATTTTTCTTTATATTCTACTTGCAGCGGCATAAAATCTACTCCGGGGGCAGCGTCTTTGGCAGCACAAACAGTAGCCAGCAGCATGGTGTTGCCCATACGCAACTCCACTGCCCCATCGGCTTGCTTCGCCAATTTTCCCGTTTCGAGCGTAATCGTGCGTCCGTCTGACAGCTCGATTCGCTTGATAATTGGATTCGTCATAAATAAATTGTTATTTTTAAATTTTAGATGTAAAATCTTGCAAAGATAAGATAAAGTTTTCGTTTTGAAGCGTATAAAACCATAAAATATCAAAAACCTCCTGCGAGTTGATCCGGATTATCCGGGTGGGCACATTTCAAGGTCGGTATAAACCGGCAAATGATCGCTGAAACCGCCAATATACCTCGGACCGTAATGAGTACGGTACGGGCGTTTTATCCCGGAGGCATTGTCTTCCCGCAGGAGAAAGCCGGGCTTGAAAACACGAGCTTCTCCACTCCGGATATAAAGCCGGTTGTCTTTCCGCAACAGGTTTCCGCTCACAATAATCTGGTCCAGTACCTCCCACCGGCCCCGGTAGAAATAGGTGCCAAAATCCTTCTCCTTCAGCCGGTGGAAAAACAGGTTGTACAACTCCTTGTCGGAGCGGTAATCATTCAGGCTTCTCGCCCCAAGCGTCCGGCAGATGCTTTTGCTGTCCGGACTGTCGTTGAAGTCTCCCACAATCACAATGTTTGCGCTCCTCCTGAGGATAAAAAGGCTGTCGACCTTTCTCCGCAAAAGAACTGCGGCATCCAGCCGCGCAGGTTCGGATTCGCGCCGGCCTCCGCTCCGGCTGGGCCAATGACAAACAAACAGGTCGAGCGTATCACCGGAAACGGTTCTTCCGACGGTGTGAAGCATGTTTCGCGTGGGACGCACAGCCTTATCGCTGAAAACAACCTCATACTCATTTTTCTCCAACAGGTTGAACTGATGTCGCTGGTAGAGTAAAGCCACATCCATACCGCGCTCGTCGGGGGAGCGAGTGACGACGTAATCATACCCTTGTGCCCGAAGCGGCGAACGCCGGGTGAGGTCAAACAACACACTGTCGTTTTCAATTTCGCAAAGTCCTACCAGGGCAGGCGAATACATACCACCAACAGCGGTAATTACCCGGGTAATGTTTCTGAGCTTCTCCCGGTATTTCCAGGGTTTCCAGCTCATGGGACCGTCGGGGAGGAACTCGTCGTCGTTCTTCAACGGATCATCGACGGTGTCAAACAGGTTTTCCACGTTATAGAACATCACGCGGAGACCTGTCTGTGAGAAAGAAAACAACACACAGGAGAAAAAAAGAAAAACCATCAGGAGAACTTTCCTCATAATCGCGACGCAACATCCATATTTTGTCATCAAGAACACCATCGAAGCCGAAGCATCAAAGATAACTACTTGACTTAAGCTTCGCAAGCTTTTCTGTTTGGCCTGATAATTGATGCTTGCGAAAGTTGGATATTTGATTTATTCCGTCCCTTCCGCAGGAACATTTTCCAGTATCCGCACGAGGTAATTCCAGAATTTCCCCACGGAGGGAATGTTCATCTTTTCATCGGGTGAATGGACATCTGTCATATCGGGACCGATGGAAATCATATCCAGCTGGGGATATTTTTCAAGGAAGAGTCCGCATTCCAGACCGGCATGGATTGCTTTTACCTTGGCGCTTTTGTTGTAGAGGTTCTTGTATTCTTTCTCCGCCAGCTTCAAGATCCGGGAATCGGTGTTTGGCTGCCAGCCCGGATATCCTTCGCTGTGCGTTACTTTTGCGCCGGCCAGCTCAAAAACGGCAGAAACCGTGTTGACGATATCCTCTTTGCGCGATTCCACCGAACTGCGCTGGCTCGTTCCTACCTCGATAATATGGTTTTCCAGCATTTTCACCGATGCCAGGTTGGTGGAGGTCTCCACCAATCCGTCGATTTCAAAGCTCATACCGACCACCCCGTGCGGACAGGCATAAATTGACTGTACCAATTTCTCGGCAACACCTCTTTTTATGATCTTGGAGGGCATCTGCACCGATTCGAGCAGGATATCCAGGTTTGGGTCCGTTTTTTTGTATTCGTTCTGTACGTTGGCGAGAAAAACATTCAGCTTCACCCGCATATCCTCTTTGTATTTGTCTTTCACTCCCACCACCGCATACGCTTCGCGTGCAATGGCGTTATGCAGGTTTCCTCCGCCAATTTCCGACAACACCATACCGTACTTCTTGCGCATGATGGAGTACAGGAAACGGTTGAGGATTTTGTTGGCGTTGCCCAGTCCCTTATCGATATCGCTTCCCGAATGGCCGCCGCGAAGACCTTTTACCTGAACCTTAAACCAGAAGTACTTCTTGGGAGCATCCTTTTCCTTGTACCTGAAGTAGGCCCGGGTGCCTTTCCCTCCGGCACAGCCGATGTAGATCTCGCCCTCTTCCTCCGTATCCAGGTTCAACAGGATGTTCCCGGTGATAAAACCGGGTTCCAGCGAGTTGGCACCGGTCAGGCCGGTTTCCTCGTCCACGGTAAACAACGCTTCGATCTTTCCGTGAGCGATATCGGTTGATGCCAGCACTGCCAACTGTGCAGCAATACCTATGCCGTTATCCGCTCCGAGAGTGGTTCCGTTTGCTTTTATCCAGTCGCCATCAATAACGGTCTCGATCGGGTCGTTATCAAAATCGTGAGCGACGTCGCTGTTTTTCTCGCACACCATATCCACGTGCGACTGTAAAATAACGGTCGGCAAGCCTTCTTTTCCCGGTGTTGCCGCTTTTGTGATCACCACATTACCCGCTTTATCTTTCCTGGCTTCCAGGTTGTGCTCCTCGGCAAAGTTGAGCAGATAAGCGATAATTTTCTCTTCTTTCTTCGATGGTCGTGGAATCTGCGTGATATCGTGGAAGTAGCTCCATACGATTTTTGGTTCAAGGTCTTTAATGTTCATACGATCTGTTTTTAAAATAAAATGTATAATTTATATTAACATTTTAAGGGCTTTCTTGTTTATGCGCTGGCCGGAAAATGGGGCTAAAAATCGCAAAAAACAGAAAAATTTAGCATCTTTAATACGAAAAATGAGTTTTGATTGGCTATTTAAACTATCTTTGCGCCACAAAATTAAGAATTAAATGGTAAAAACTTTACTCCTGGGTATCGCTATTCTTTTTATAGCCATTATGCTAATGGGTATAAAAATATTTTTCACAAAAAAAGGAGAGTTCCCCAACACACATATCGGCGGAAGCAAGGCTATGAGAGACAGAGGAATAAGCTGTGCCACATCGCAAGACAGAGAAGCATCGAACAGAGAAAGTCTGATAGAACAAATAGTAAAAGAAAAAGTTTAACCCACACAATTTTTTGAAAAAATGAAGAATAACAATGCCTATATCATTGGGGCAATTTTAGCCGTTGCAATCCTTATTTTATACATCTTGCATTTTACTTCCACACCGGGTAAAAACGGTGCAAAAAAGGGAGATTTGGTTACGATGATGAGCGACTCCTCCATTACCCTTCCCGTCGCCTATGTGAATGTCGATTCGCTCCTGATGAATTATAACTTCGCAAAAGACCTGAACGAAGCGTTGATGAGGACTGAAGAGAGTTCGCGTGCAAGCCTGACACAAAAAGAGCGTCAACTGAATGCAGCGGCACAGGAGTTCCAGCGCAAGCTTCAAAATAATGCGTTCCTGAGCCAGGAAAGAGCGGAACAGGAACAGCAACGTATCTTAAGGATGCAGCAGGAATACCAGCAAATGGCAGAAAGGCTGAGTCAGGAATTTGCGTTGGAACAGCAGAAGCTCAACATGGAATTATCCGATACGGTCAAGGTACGTTTAGTGGAATTCAACAAAGACAAAGGCTATCAGATCATCTACAGCAACACGGGATCCGACAACATCCTTTTTGCGGACGATAAATACGATATCACCAAAGAAGTGACCGAGTTCCTGAACAAGAAATACGGACCGGCAACATCCTCTTCAACGGGTAACTCGGGAACTGCTCCAGGCGCACCCGCTGCAACCGAGAAGAAGTAAATCCTCCGGGCTCAACCCATACCGATAAGGTTCTTTGCAAAAAGAGCCTTATTTTTTATTTTTGCAGCATGAAACAGCGACAAGATTACCTGGAAAGACAAAAAACCGAATACCTGCTAACGAAATTCCCGACGGAAGCTGCTGCCGACACGGTTGTTGTTATACCGTGCTACGACGAGAAAGACGTGCTGATCACCTTGCAAAGCCTTTGTCTCTGTGCAACACCAGAGGTGAGAACACTGGTGGCGGTGATCATCAATTCAAGCGTTCGGTCCGGGAAAGAAGCGGTTCTTCAAAACAGAAAAACGTACGAAGAGATCACCGCTTTTGCGGCTGAAAACAACCGGGATACCCTTCGGTTCTTCCCGCTCATCTTTGAAGATCTTCCCCGGAAACATGCAGGCGTGGGTCTTGCACGAAAGATCGGGATGGATCTGGCAGTCGAACACTTCCTGCACACACAGAATCCCGGAGGAACAATCATCTCCCTCGATGCCGACTGCACCGTATCCACCAATTTCCTGACCGGCATATCGACCGCTTACCGGCAAACGGGACCTCTTTGTTGCACGGTACAAAACTTCCACCACCGGGTGGAAAACAACGACAGGCAACTCGAAAACGCTGTTCGCCAATACGAGCAATACATCCGCTATTTCAGTCAAATGCTCCGGTTCACCGGATTTCCGTACCCTCATCACACCATCGGCTCGGCATTTTCGGTTGCTGCGAACGCATATGTGCGGGTCGGAGGGATGGGAAGGCAGCAGGGAGGCGAAGATTTTTACTTCTTGCAAAAAGTTTTTGCATTCGGAAGAACCGAGCGGCTGGACGATGTTTTTGTTTATCCCATGGCGCGGTATTCCGACAGGATTCCTTTCGGCACAGGCCCGGCACTGCAAAAGATCACCGACGAACCCGACGGACAGATGAGGACCTATCATTTCAACTCATTCCTCGCGTTAAAAGAATTGTTCGACCTGCGGCAATCTTTCTTTAAGCAGGATGCCCGGCTTATCCGGCAGAAAACATCGCTCTTGCATCCGGCAATCGTTGAGTTTCTGGAAGAGAACGATCTGTTCTCCGAAATCGAAGAATGTAACCGGAACAGTGCCACGTTCCCGGCTTTCGAAAAACGGTTCTTCCACCATTTC
The DNA here is from genome assembly GCA_022840285.1 of Porphyromonadaceae bacterium. Taxonomy (GTDB): domain Bacteria; phylum Bacteroidota; class Bacteroidia; order Bacteroidales; family Dysgonomonadaceae; genus Petrimonas. Next base: position 35,113 of record JALHIE010000001.1, on the reverse strand, counting down.
AACGCGTTCAGAATCATTAAATACCTCAATTTTTCTCACCCGACATTCTTTCCGTTTGACTCCCTGTCCAGACAGATCGAGAATTCGGTCCGTTCATTTTGAGAATTGGCTCTTTTTTAGTAACTTTGCGCCCGGTTTAACAAGGGTTATCAAAAAACATGCCCGGTATGCTTGGATTTAATTTTGTAGAAATAATCAGCGCTTTCCTGGTCCTGTTCGCCATCATCGATGCAACGGGCTCGGTCCCTATATTCCTGAATCTGAGGAGTCAGAACAAGATCATTGAACCGTTCAAGGCCTCGTTTTACTCCATCATCATCCTCATACTGTTTCTTTTCATTGGAGAGGCCATACTCAAGCTTTTCCAGGTGGATCTTTCGTCATTCGCTATCGCGGGTGCCCTGGTGATCCTGATTATTTCCATCGAAATGATTTTTGGCGTAGAAATATTTAAAATTGACGAAACCACTTCCGGAAACGGTTCGGCAACACTTGTGCCGGTGGTTTTCCCACTGATTACCGGTCCCGGGACCTTTACCACGCTCCTGGCTATGCGGGCCGAGTACAGCACGGTAAACATCATCATTGCTGTTATCCTGAACATTGCTTTTGTGTACGTGGTGTTGCGTTATTTGGACGGAGTGAAAAGGTTGATGGGAGTGGGCGGCGTCTTTATTTTGCGTAAATTTTTCGGGGTAATTCTCTTAGCCATTTCCGTTCGCCTCATCACCTCGAACCTCAATGCGCTGATTGTATCGATCCAGTCGCAGGCACTGTAAATGCTACAGGGTCGTCGCACGAAATTATTTGGCGCGTAAGCAATATTTAACGTCAGAACCCCGGCCGGATAAACAAAAAAAACGTATATTTGTGTGCCGGTTTTTGAAACGGTTTTCCCGTTGATATTAGGTTATTCAAGTTTCGTGAACATTAATGTGAAAGGTTGGCTGCTAACTATTAAAGAATCATTTAGAACTAAATTTTATAAATTAAAAACAACATGAGAATTGTAACTGTTTTAGGACGTGAAGTGTTGGATTCGAGAGGCAATCCCACAGTAGAGGTTGACGTATTAACGGAGTCGGGCGCATTTGGACGCGCAGCGGTCCCATCGGGTGCATCAACCGGTGAAAACGAAGCGCTGGAGCTTCGTGATGGCGACAAAAAAAGATACCTGGGTAAAGGCGTTTTGAAAGCGGTGGCAAACATCAACGATGTTATCGCACCTGCATTGGTGGGAATGAATGTGCTGGAACAAACACAGATCGATGCCAGGCTGCTCGAGCTCGACGGGACAAAGACCAAATCGAACCTGGGCGCCAACGCTCTACTGGGCGTTTCGCTTGCCGTGGCAAAGGCTGCAGCCAACTATTTAGGGTTACCCCTCTATCGCTACATCGGCGGAACAAACACTTACGTACTGCCCGTTCCGATGATGAACATCATCAACGGCGGCTCTCACTCCGATGCTCCCATCGCTTTCCAGGAATTTATGATCCGTCCGGTTGGAGCAAACTCTTTCCGCGAAGGACTTCGCATGGGCGCCGAGGTGTTTCACGCACTCAAGAAAGTACTTCACGACAAAGGGCTCAGCACTGCTGTAGGAGACGAAGGCGGTTTTGCACCCAACCTTGCCGGGGGAACCGAAGAAGCGTTGGAATCCATTCTCACCGCAATCAAAAATGCAGGTTACGAGCCGGGCAAGGATGTAAAGATCGCTCTCGACTGCGCCGCATCAGAATTCTACAAAGACGGCGTATACGATTACTCCAAGTTTGAAGGCCCCAACGGTAAAAAACGCACTTCAGCCGAACAAGCTGAATACCTGCAGGAACTTATCACCAACTACCCGATTGACTCCATCGAAGACGGAATGCACGAAAACGACTGGGATGGATGGAAGTTGCTTACCGATAAAATCGGCGGACAATGCCAGCTGGTGGGCGACGACCTGTTTGTCACCAACGTTGACTTCCTGCGCAAAGGGATCGAGCTGGGTTGTGCAAACTCCATCCTGATCAAGGTAAACCAGATCGGGACGTTGACCGAAACGTTGAACGCCATCGAGATGGCGCACCGCCACGGATACACCAGCGTGACATCGCACCGCTCCGGGGAAACCGAAGACTCCACCATCGCCGATATATCCGTAGCCACCAACGCCGGACAAATCAAAACCGGTTCGCTGAGCCGCTCAGACCGTATGGCCAAATACAACCAGTTGCTCCGCATCGAAGAAGAACTGGGCGACAGAGCCGTTTACGGATACAAGAAAATAAAATAAGAAAAAACCATCAACAGTGAAAGGGTGTGACGGAGTTGCCGTCATGCCTTTTTTATTTACCTGTCCTGTCACTTGCTCTAGCTGTGCAGCAACGAAGCGAACTAATTTTCAGAAAGCCCGTGAATTGATCGTCGTGCACGAGAAAGTTCAATGAATAGTTGGAGCATTTTTGATATAGTTGTATATTTGAAACAAATAAATCAAAAAGGATTGAGGAAACGCCCATGACCAGCATAAAACTGTTCCGTGCGAAAGTCTTGGTTCAAATATCCTGGTTCTTGGTTCAAAATGATAAACAGATGAAAAAAACCATCCCATACATTTTTGCAGCCATTGCAGTCGTGGCTACCATCACATTTTTAAGCCTGTCGAACAACGACTCGGAGAAAGTAGAGCTGGAACGTCCGCAGGTACTCTCGATGACAGCATCGGTAGATGTTCCCGGAGAGATGACGTTCGCAGGTGAGAAGATTGCGTTCGACCGGTACGATCTCCGCGAGCGGATGGACCGCGAACTGAACAGCTTTACCTACTTTCACTCCACCACCCTGCTCCTGTTCAAACGCGCAAACCGCATTTTTCCTGTGATCGAGCCTATTCTAAAACGAGAGGGGATACCCGACGATCTCAAATACCTCGCCGTGATCGAAAGCAGCCTCGATCCCCGGGCGGTCTCACCGGCCCGCGCTGCAGGACTGTGGCAAATTATGTCGGGTACGGCTCAGGAACTCGGGCTGGAAGTGTCATCCGAAGTGGATGAGCGCTACCACATCGGAAAATCTACCGTCGCCGCCAGCCGGTACCTCAAAAATGCATACCGGATGTACGGCTCGTGGAGCGCCGCTGCCTTGTCGTACAACGGCGGGCAAAGAAGAATCACCAACGAACTCGGCAACCAGCAGACCGACAATGCCCTCGATTTGTGGCTGGTGGAAGAGACAACCCGTTATTACTTCCGGATGCTGGCGATCAAAACCCTGTTTGAAAACCCGTCTCAATACGGATTTGTCCTTCGTGGCGATCAGCTGCACAAACCCATGGAGTTCAAGGAAGTCAGCGTCTCATCCGCCATCCCAAACCTGGTATCGTTTGCCAAAGACAACGGGATCACCTACGCGCAACTGAAGGATTTCAACTCCTGGCTCCGCGACACCAAGCTCACCAACAAATCAGGAAAAAACTATACTTTCCTTATTCCTACCCGGGAAAGCCTTTACTACAAAAAGGGAGAGAAGATAAAAATACACGATGAACGGTGGATAACTGAATGATCTATTTTAAACAAAATGACACCCGAGACAGAACGTATTGAAGTGTATGGAGCTCGCGTACACAACCTCAAAAATATAGACGTAACCATCCCGCGCGATTCGCTCACGGTAATTACCGGATTGAGCGGAAGCGGTAAATCGTCCCTGGCTTTCGACACCGTTTTTGCCGAAGGGCAGCGGCGTTATATCGAGACATTTTCCGCTTATGCCCGCGGGTTTTTAAGCAAAATGGAGCGTCCCGATGTGGATAAGATTACCGGATTAAGCCCGGTCATCTCCATCGAACAAAAAACCACCAACCGAAATCCACGCTCTACCGTGGGCACCACCACAGAAATTTACGACTTTCTTCGGTTACTCTATGCCCGTGCAGGAGAGGCGTTCTCCTACATTACGGGCGAGAAAATGGTGAAATACACCGAAGAGCAGATCCTGGAACTGATCTTAACCCGGTATGCCGGAAAAAAAATATACATACTCGCCCCCGTTGTCCGAAACAGGAAAGGACATTACAAGGAGTTGTTCGAGCAAATCCGGAAAAAGGGATTTATCACCGTCCGCGTGGACGGCGAAATCCGGGAAATTCTGCCGGGGATGAAGCTGGACAGGTACAAGAACCACAGCATAGAAGTGCTGGTGGACAAGCTGATCGTGTCCAACAAGTTTGAAGACAAGCTCAAATCGAGTGTCAGGACAGCCATGAAACAGGGTTCGGGATTGATCCTGATCCAGGATGGCGCGTCTGGTGAGGTGCGTCACTACAGCCGCGAGCTGATGTGCCCTACCACCGGATTATCCTACAACGAACCGGCACCGCACAATTTTTCGTTCAACTCGCCGTTAGGTGCATGCCCCAAATGCAAAGGAATGGGAACCATCGACTCCATCGATACGGAAAAGGTCATTCCCGACCCGTCGGTAAGTATTGCCAGGGGAGGGATCGTGCCGCTTGGAAAAGAAAAAAGCAACCTGTTTTTCTGGCAAGTTGCAGCCATTTGTGAAAAATACGGGGTTACGTTGCAAACACCCATCCGCGATATTCCGCAAGATGCCATCGACGAAATTATTTACGGGACAGACGAACGCCTGAAAATCAAAAACGAGTCGCTGGGCAACTCCAACTACATGGTAAGTTACGAAGGAATTGCCAAGTACATCGACATGCAACAGGACGATGACGCGTCGGCTTCTGCGCAAAAATGGGCGGGACAATTCATATCGACATCGGTCTGTCCCGAGTGTAACGGGCAGCGGCTCAATCGGGAGGCGCTTCACTTTAAAATAAACGGCAGAAACATTGCCGAGCTGTCGCAGATGGATATCCAGCAACTCTACGACTGGATTGTAGATGCCGGGGATCACGTCTCGGAAAAACAGCGGCTCATTGCCGAAGAGATCAACAAGGAGATTCTTTCGCGGTTGCGTTTCCTTATCGATGTCGGACTGGGTTACCTTTCCCTCTCCCGTGCATCGGCATCGCTCTCGGGCGGGGAAAGCCAGCGCATCCGGCTGGCTACGCAGATCGGTTCCCAACTGGTAAACGTACTGTATATTTTGGATGAACCCAGTATCGGGCTGCATCAAAGGGATAACCACCGGCTGATCGATTCGTTGAAAAAACTGCGCGATTCGGGTAACTCCGTAGTGGTGGTAGAGCACGATAAAGAGATGATGCTTGCATCCGATTATGTGGTGGACATGGGTCCGTTTGCCGGACAAAAAGGGGGTGAAGTGGTTTTTGAAGGCACTCCCGAAGAAATGCTCAAAAAGAATACGCTCACGTCCAACTACCTGAACGGAAAAATTGAGATAAAAACACCCGGGAAACGGCGCAAAGGAAACGGCAAAACGCTGGTTGTGGAAGGAGCAACGGGCAACAACCTGAAAAATGTCACCGTACAATTTCCCCTGGGGACATTCATCTGTGTCACAGGCGTGTCGGGGAGCGGAAAATCTACGCTAATCAACGAAACGCTACAACCCATCCTGAGCCAGAAATTCTACCGCTCCCTCAAGGACCCGATGCCGTACAAAAAGGTACACGGCGTAAAAAATGTGGACAAAGTGGTCAGCGTTGACCAGTCCCCCATCGGCAGAACACCCCGCTCGAACCCGGCCACCTACACGGGTGTGTTCAGCGATATCCGCACCCTCTTTTCCGGAATGCCCGAAGCAAAAATCCGCGGCTACAAACCCGGCCGATTCTCGTTTAACGTAAAAGGAGGGCGTTGTGAGACCTGTGGGGGAAACGGATACAAAACACTGGAAATGAACTTTCTCCCCGACGTGATGGTTCCTTGCGAAAGTTGCCACGGGAAAAGATACAACCGGGAAACACTGGAAGTACGGTTTAAGGGGAAATCCATTGCCGACGTCCTCAACATGTCGATCAACGAGGCAGTGGATTTCTTTGAAAATGTACCCAACATTCTGCATAAGATAAAAGTGCTTCAGGAGGTTGGCCTGGGATACATCAAACTGGGACAGTCGTCCACAACACTATCGGGTGGGGAGAGCCAACGGGTGAAACTGGCGGCCGAACTGGCCCGTACCGACACCGGAAATACGCTTTACGTGCTGGATGAGCCCACCACCGGATTGCATTTCGAGGACATCAGGATCTTGCTGGGAGTACTTAACAAGCTGGTAGACAAGGGAAACACAGTAATTGTCATCGAACACAACCTCGACATCATCAAGTGTGCCGATTACATCATTGATCTTGGGCCGGAAGGCGGGGAAAAAGGAGGAAACGTACTTGTCGCCGGGACACCCGAAGAAATAATCAGGCACAAGGACAGTTACACGGCGGAATACCTGAAGAAAGAGTTGTGAGGGGACAAGGAGCAAGGACCCTCCGGAGAAAAAATAAAATTAAAAAGTTAAAAATCAGGTTTTCCTGAACTTTTCAACCACCCTCTTGTTATAGTTTTCGAGGAAGAGCAAAGGAGTGTAACAAAGCACGGGTTTACCTAAACCCAACAAAATAAAATAAAAAACATGACAAAAATCACATTTAAAGGCAACCCGGTAAGCACCGGAGGCAATTTACCCGGTGTGGGATCGCCGGCACCCGATTTTTTGCTGGTCAAAACGGATCTTTCGGAGTTAAAATTATCCGACCTGAAAGGTAAAAACGTAGTTTTAAACATTTTCCCGAGCCTGGACACCGGCGTTTGCGCCGCTTCCGTCCGCAGGTTCAACAAGGAAGCCAGCTCCTTGAACAATACAACCGTTCTCTGCATTTCGGCTGATCTGCCGTTTGCTGCCGGCCGTTTTTGCGGCGCTGAAGGATTGGAGAACGTGGTTACACTTTCCACCTTTCGGGACGGCTCTTTTGCCGACAAGTACGGGGTGCTGATGACGGATGGTCCGCTTCGTGGATTATTGGCACGTGCTGTCGTGGTTGTCAACCCCGACGGGAAAGTTGTATATACCGAACTGGTCCCTGAGATTGCACAGGAGCCGGATTATGATTCTGCAATCAACTCGATAGTGTAGTTTGTTTCATGAAGATTGTGTTAACAAGAAAAGTCTGCGAAGTGATTCGCGGGCTTTTCACTTTTCAGGTACGCACAAAATTGTCATTTAGTGAACTTCTGCATGTCTGGATTTTAAGAGAAGATTAGTTGTTATCTTAACACATGCGAAACTTAAATAAATAATAAAACAAACATGAAATCAGTCATCGGAATCATTCTTATCGCGGGAGCCGTCATTCTCGGCTATCTCGGCATCACAAACCTGCAAAAAAGTTCAAAATCGGTAGAAATCCTCGGCATTGAAATCACGGCTGAGGACAACAAAGGCAAGGAGATCGCCTATATCGAGATCGGTGTCGCCGTTATTACCTTGATTGGAGGAATCTATTTACTTGGGCAAAAGAAAAGATAATCCAACACAAAACCGGCTTTTTCTTTATTTATAAATCCCATAAAGCTTTACATCTAAGTTTCTTTTTATTACTTTTGTAATAAATTTACCAACTCAACTCCTGTTTTTCATCGGGTTAACGGCCAATCGATGAGAAATTTTACGTATGGCAAAATCTACAAAACGAAAACGAAAAAATACAACAGCTTCCTCTGCTAAAAAGCGGAGAACCGCCGTAATCAGCTTTTTTAAAAATGAAAGGGTCCGTTTCATTTTTGGCATTCTCGTTGCTTTCTTGGGGATATTCACGCTGCTGGCAATCGTCTCTTTCTTTTTTACCGGTGCGGCCGATCAAAGCAAAGTGCTCAACAAATCTTTCTGGGAGCTGACGCAGGATAAACAACTGGAGGTAAATAACTGGACAAGTACCGGTGGCGCTTTTTTAGCAGAGACACTTGTAAACAAATGGTTTGGCATATTTTCGATACTCATCCCTTTCTTCGTCATTTACCTGGGGCTGAGAATGATGAAAGTTTCCGATTTCAGTTTCATAAAAGCGCTGCTCATTACCGCTTTCGGATTGGTTTGCGGCTCCATTACCAGTGCTTTTATCTTCGGACGGCTCTTTCCCAGGAGCCACATCAACTGGGGAGGTGCACACGGAAGCCAGATCGAACACCTGCTCGAAAGCAGTATCGGAGTCCCGGGAATGATTCTTCTCGTTCTTCTGTTTATACTCATCATCGTGATCGTCTTCCGGCAAAGCTCAATGCACAAGATCCAGGAGACACTCATCAATAGCAAACCCACGTTTAACGGACACAGGGAGAGCGAAACCCCGATTAGACCGGAGCTTGACAAAAAAGAAGAACCGGAGGAAGAAGGAAAGCCGGGGATCTGGAAAAAACTTTTCCCTTTCAAAAAGAAAGAGGAGACGGAACCGGAAGTTATGGAGCAACAACATAGGGAACAAGCACCTGTTTCCGTTACACAGCCCCCTATCTGGGAAAAGGAGCCTGTGAACGACGGGTTTGAGGTCTATGTTCCGAAAGACGAAATACAGGTTGCCGAAAATAAACCCGAAGAAATAGCCTCTCCGGAATCAGCCGAAGAGACTGACGGAGGAGCAGATCCGGATGTGGAAATTCTGGAAGACTACGATCCCAAAAAAGACCTCTCCTCGTTTGCATTTCCCACCATGGATTTGCTCAAGGTATACAACACCGGCAACAGGCAGGTTGATATGCAGGAGCAAAACGAAAATAAAGACAAAATTATCCGTACCCTGCGTAACTACGGGATAGAGATCACATCGATAAAAGCGACCGTCGGGCCGACAATTACGCTCTACGAGATCGTTCCCCAGGCAGGAGTCCGGATCTCACGGATACGCAACCTGGAAGACGATATCGCCCTGAGCCTCTCGGCACTGGGGATACGCATCATTGCACCCATGCCGGGTAAAGGAACAATCGGCATAGAAGTGCCCAACAAGGACCCGCAGATCGTATCCATGCAATCGGTAATAGCCTCCGTCAGGTTTCAGGAGTGCACGTACGATCTGCCGGTAGCGCTTGGAAAAACCATCACCAACGAGGTGTTCATTTTTGACCTGGCAAAAATGCCGCACTTGCTGGTCGCCGGAGCAACCGGACAAGGAAAGTCGGTAGGATTGAATGCAATCATCACCTCCTTGCTATACAAAAAACATCCGTCGGAAATGAAGATGGTGCTGATCGATCCCAAAATGGTGGAATTCAACATCTACTCCACCATCGAAAAGCATTACCTGGCTAAGCTTCCCGATGAGGAGAAAGCCATCATCACCGATGTAACCAAGGTTACCCAAACCTTAAACTCCCTCACCAAGGAGATGGACGACCGGTACGAACTGCTGATGCGTGCCCACGTCCGTGCCATCAAGGAATACAACGAGAAGTTCATCAAACGCAAACTTAATCCCAAAAACGGACACAGGTACTTGCCCTATATCGTGGTGGTGATCGATGAGTTTGGCGATCTGATCATGACCGCCGGAAAAGAGATCGAGATGCCCATCGCACGCATCGCGCAGAAAGCACGCGCCGTGGGCATGCATATGGTGATCGCTACACAACGACCCACGACCAACATCATTACCGGAACCATCAAGGCTAACTTCCCCGCCCGGATGGCTTTTCGCGTAACCTCACAAATCGACTCCAGAACCATTCTCGACGCCACCGGCGCCAACCAGCTCATTGGACGGGGCGACATGCTTTTCTCTCAGGGGAGCAACCTGATTCGCATCCAGTGCGCGTTTGTCGACACACCCGAAATAGAGGAAATCTCCCAGTACATCGGTAAACAACGGGGGTATGAGTCTGCATTTGCCTTACCCGAAGTGGTGTCGGCAGATAGCGAGGATAAACCCGGCGCGGTAGACCTGAACGAACGGGACACCCTTTTCGACGAGGCAGCCCGCCTTATTGTAATCCACCAGCAGGGATCCACCTCCCTGATTCAGCGAAAATTCTCCATCGGTTACAACCGGGCAGGCAGGCTTATGGATCAACTGGAAGCCGCCGGGATAGTAGGACCTGCACAAGGTAGCAAGCCCCGGGATGTATATATTTCGGACGAATACTCCCTCGAGAAACTGCTGGATTCGCTGAGGTAAAACCCGGGTCACGGAATAAACCTAACGCCTTTTTTACAGTCCAACCCATCAAACCAATCCGTTAAAAGGAGAACAACATGAAAAAATATATATTTACCGTTACAGCACTGTTGGCCGTATCTGCTGGATTCGCACAACCTGCCGTAAATGCCCGGAACATCCTGGATAAAGCATACAGCGCCTACGAAAATTCCAACGGCATCAAGATGGCATTCAACATCACCAGCACCGATGAGAATGGGACGGTATACCAATCCCAGAAAGGAACGGCGCGGGTTAAAGGCAACAAGTTCAAAATCGAAACGTCAACCATCGATACCTGGTTCGACGGAAAAACCCAGTGGGTTTTGATGAAAGAACTCAACGAAGTAAACATCAGCCACCCCTCAAACGAAGAGGTTGCCTCCATCAGCCCACTGGCCTTGCTGAGCATGTATAAAACCGGGTTCACGCTGGACGCCCCTGCTTCGGAAATCATTAACGGGAAAAATGCATTCGTTATAAACCTGTCTCCAACGGGAAGCAAAAGTGATTTCAAAGAAATCTCCGTGGCCATCGAGAAAAAAAACAACTCCGTTTTGCAGGTGGATATCACGCTGAAAAACGGGATGAGAAACAAAATCGATATCGGCGATTACAACACCAATTACAACTTCGCCGATACTGAATTTATCTTCAACAAAGACCACCACAAAGGAGTTGAAGTTGTGGATTTGAGATAAATGGACGATAGAAATTTACTATATCCATTTCACGGATAGAAGAATAATCGTACCTTTGAGCCAATTATTAACATCACGGCCTTCCCTAAACCAAAGGGAAGGTTTTTTAAACATATTGCGATTATGAGAGATAAAGTAAGATGCCTGATCATCGGGTCGGGACCCGCAGGATACACGGCTGCGATCTATGCTTCACGCGCCAACCTGGAGCCCGTCTTATTTGAAGGATTACAGCCCGGCGGACAACTGACAACCACAACCGAAGTGGAAAATTTCCCCGGCTATCCCGAAGGAATCACCGGTCCGGAACTGATGGAAGACCTGAAAAAACAAGCTCAGCGATACGGGACCGAGGTCTATCCGGGAAGAGCCACCTCCGTCGACTTTTCGGTACGCCCGTTTAAGGTAACAATCGACAACGAGCAGGTGATTGAAGCCGACACGGTGATTATCTCTACCGGCGCAACCGCCAAGTACCTGGGGCTGCCCGATGAGACCAAATACGCCGGACAGGGGGTTTCTGCCTGCGCCACCTGCGACGGGTTTTTCTACCGCAAAAAAAAGGTCGCCGTGGTAGGCGGTGGTGATACCGCCTGCGAAGAAGCGACTTACCTGTCGGGGCTGGCCGACAAGGTCTACCTGATCGTGCGTAAACCGTACCTGCGCGCATCCCAGATCATGCAGGAGAGGGTAATGAACAATCCAAAAATTGAAATTCTTTTCGAGCACAATGCCGTAGGGTTGTACGGAGAAAAAGGCGTGGAGGGAGTGCACCTGGTAAAACGCATGGGCGAAACCGATGAAGAGAAAATTGATCTCGCCATAGATGGTTTTTTCCTGGCTATCGGACACACACCCAATACCGACATCTTTAAAAGCTTTTTGGAACTCGACGAGGTGGGATACATCAAGATAGACAATCCAACATCCAAAACCAACATCGAAGGTGTTTTTGCCGCAGGCGACGTCGCCGATCCGCATTACCGTCAGGCTATTACAGCTGCAGGGATGGGGTGCCGCGCCGCCATGGATGCCGAGAGGTACCTGTCGGAAAAAGGATTGTGATTCCTTTCAGCAGTTACAGCGGCCTTTCTAATTAATTATTTTTAAGAACAAAGGCTCGGTAGTGAATAGTTGTTTAAAATTAAACAACTATTTTTTTGTTAAAATGTTTCTGCAATAAAACAAAAGAACCTATCTTTGTGAGCATTTTGAAACCTATTGGTTTCTTTTTATTAATTAAAACAAAAAATCACATCATTAAAAGGGCCTCACGACAGCACAAAGACAAAAAATTATTTTTAAACACGCGCACAAGCCTGGATTACTTATTAAATCAATTTAAAAATTAGAGGGAATGAAAAGTAAAAATCTTTTTTCGACAAAAGGCTTTTTCACACTCCTGTTGAGTGTATTTGCCTTTTCTATTTCTGCTCAAAACGTAACCGTAAACGGCACTGTAACGGACGACACAGGACTTGAAGTCATCGGTGCAACGGTAATCGTGGCAGGCGATGCAAGCCGGGGAACCGTAACGGATTTCGACGGTAAGTATACATTAAGCAATGTTCCGTCCAACGGTTCGTTGCAGATCAGTTACGTGGGAATGGTCACTCAGACTATTCCGGTGAACGGGCGTACAACCATTGACGTAGTACTCACGGCCGACAGTGAACTGCTGGACGAACTGGTCGTTACCGCGTTGGGAATGAAACGTCAGCAAAAGGCATTGGGTTACGCGATGAAAGAGCTGAAAGGCGACGAGTTGATATCCAACATCATCAATCCTGTTGCAGCCTTACAAGGGAAAGTCGCAGGGGTTGAAATTGCCCAGTCTGACGGTGGTATGTTTGGCTCTACGAAAATATTGATTCGTGGAGCATCCACTTTAGGTAAGAACAACCAGCCTATCTATGTTGTGGACGGTGTTATCCTTGACAACGCAATATCCAATTCAGGGGATGCAGACTGGAACCAAGCGGCCAACGACTACGGGAATGAATTGAAAAACCTCAACCCCGAAGATTTTGCGACCGTATCAGTATTGAAAGGCGCTGCTGCAACGGCACTCTATGGATCAAGGGGGTTGAACGGAGCGGTTGTCATTACCACAAAGAGTGGACAGGGCCGTAAAGGGCTTGGCATACAGGTATCGCAAACTTTCGGTACTGATTATGTATACAAGCAACCCAGAATGCAAAACGTTTATGGCCCCGGTGCCATGGCTGGCTATGTAGATTACGGCACCCAAAAACCTGACGGCACCTATTACCAGTTCGACAATCAACGCCAATTCATGTTGAACGCCGACGGAAAACATACGTTGATGGGCGACTGGGACTGGGAAGGATACGGACCCAAGTACGACGGATCCGAAATTGAATTTTACGACAAATCCTATCGGGCCTACCTGCCTGTTAAAAACAACTTTAAGGATGCGTATAATTTAGGATTTAACTCCAACACCAATGTAGCGATCAGCGGCGGAAACGATAAAACCACTTTCTACACCTCCTTGGGTTTTTTGCACAATCAGGGAACGTTGCCTAATAACGATTTCAAACGATTAACACTTTTAACAAAGGCTTCTCACAATATCACGGACAGGGTAAGCCTGGAAGCAACACTCTCGTTTGCCAATTCTATGCCAAGAAATGCCCAACCAAACATTGGGGAGTATTTTATTGACGGAACGTGGTCACGCTCCTACGATTCGAAGTTTTTAAAGGATAAGTATAAGGGAGAACATGGCGGACTGGCAAGCACCTCATATGGTGACGTTTACGGTTCCGTTCCTGGAAGAGGGCTTTGGTGGAGCATTTACGAAAACGATTACAGGCGAAAAGAAACCTCGGTACGGCCCGGACTTATTTTAAGGGTACAGCTGACCGATTGGCTTGACCTGACCACGGAAGGAAATTTAAATTACTACTACACGCGTGACGAAAGCAAGGAATTAGGCAGTGGATACGCTAATGAAGGAGGATATTACTCAACGTCTCAATATACGAAAGAACAGACAAACTTCTACAGCACGCTCAACGCAATGAAAAGCTTCGGTGATTGGACAATCGGCGGATTTTTACGTGGCGAGTATTACAACAACACGGAACAGTACAGCCGGCTTTGGACAAATGGAGGACTGGTAGTTCCCGGACAATTCTTCATCGGAAACTCAAAAGACAATGTAGGTTACGATGGATACATCAGCGGCCAAAAGAGAATGTACTCCATTGCTTCACAGTTCAGTGCAAGTTGGGCCGATCAGGTATTTGTGGATATCACCGGACGCAACGACTGGTCTTCCTCACTCGTATATTCCGACGGACACGGCACATTCTCCTACTTCTATCCCTCCATATCCGGTTCATGGCTGTTGCACAACACATTAAGCTTGCCGGACTGGATATCATTCATGAAAATTCGCGGCTCATGGGCACAAGTAGGAAACGACACCAACCCCTACATCATCAACACAGCCTATTCAATGGCAACTTCCACAACCAACAACGGGAAAACATATTCGCTGGAGTTACCATCAACGGTATATGACGCAAACCTGAAACCGGAACGCAAGAATGCGTGGGAAGTCGGGTTGGATTGGCGTTTCTTTAATAACCGTATCAATTTGGATATGGCTTACTACAAAGAAAATACCTACAACCAGATCATGTCGATAGCCGTACCTTACGTATCGGGTATCAGCAACCAATTTGTAAATGCCGGTAATATTCAGAATCAAGGTGTGGAGATAGCGCTCAACACGGTTCCCTACACAAGCAAGGATTTAGAATGGACGCTCGATTTTACGTACACTAAAAATAACAACAAAATTATTTCGCTGCACGAGAACGTGGCAGACTATATCCGGTTGGACGGCGACGTGGCATACGGCAATTACCGCATCGGATCCGTGGCAAAAGTGGGTGAATCTTACGGTATATTGATGTCTGACTCTAAAAAAGCGATAGACGAAAAAACAGGACTGCCGATTTTAAACTGGTCGGACAGCAGACGTTTTGCCTATTACAAACGAAGCGGAAAAGCAGAAATCATCGGTTCCATGGTACCCGATTTCATGGGATCCGTTTCTACCGGGCTTCGCTACAAGGACTGGAGTCTGCGGGCTTCAATGGACATGCGTTTCGGAGGATACGTTGCCTCTTACGGATCTCGTTACGGCACCTCGTATGGATTTACAGAAGCTTCGCTGAAATATTCGGCTCCCGAGTACGGAGGAGTTACATGGACATCCAAATACGACAACATAACCTACAACGACGGACTTATACCGGAGGGCTTACTTGCCGGAGGAACTTCCATCACGCAACCCGACGGCACGAAGTACGTAGTGGCAGAAGGAGGCGAAACCTATCAATCTTTGTTTGAAAAGGGCAAAATTGAACCCACTCACGCTTCTCCGTGGCACTACTTCACCAACAGCTGGGGACAAGGTGTAGTTAACGATTCCTGGGTATCAAAACTTAACTATATCGCTTTACGCGAAGTAACATTAAGTTACAGGTTACCACAGGAAATGGCTCAGAAAATCAAAGCAACCAACTTAAATTTATCCCTCACCGGACGTAATCTGGGTTATCTGCTCAACAACATGCCTAACGGTGAAAATCCTGAATCGGTTCGAGGCACTTCGGTATCGGAATTCCGTGTACGTACATTCTCGCCCTTTACAGCCAATTATATGTTCACCATAAATATAGGATTTTAATTGTTTGATAATTTAATATATACAGAACAATGAAAAAAATAAAATATATCGTAACAGTTTTCCTGAGCGGGATGCTTCTCGTAGCGACAAGTTGCCGTGACGACATGGCAAAAATTAACTCCAATCCCTCTCAGGTTACAGATGCCAATATTTCGTACCTGTTTGCACAGTCGGTAATCAGTTTTGAACCGAGTGGCTATCTTCTTTGGTTCTACAACGCAGCAATGACCTACAAATGGGGACAGATGGGTGTTCCAACCGGTGGCTTTACATCCACCTATACACAAACTACTGCCACAGGCGATCAAGGTTCGCAGTACATAGCGGTATTGAAATATGCCCGCGACATTGAAAACATCCGCAACAATATAGATCCGGCAGAAGCCGCGAAATACGCCAACATTGCCGCCTGCGTGGATATTCTAACTGTTTACCTGGGTATTTTCGATAGTGACATGTACGGTGACCGTCCTTTCACAGAAGCTGCCAGGGCACGTTACGGAGGCACATTAACTCCGAAATACGATAAGGTTACCGACCTTTATGATTTGTGGCTCGTGACTTTGGACAAGGCGGCAACAACCTTGACCACGTCCAAGGATCAGATTTTTCCCCCAAACCAGGATGTCGTCTATAAGGGCGACGTAGCTAAATGGGCAAAATTAGCCAATTCCATGAAGCTGAAAATTGCTTCCCGGTTAATCTCTCAGGATAAAACCAAAGCGCTTTCCATTGCAACGCAGGTGGCATCGGCTCCGATGGGCGTACTGGATGGAAGTGCAGATGACTTCCTTTTCAACAAGGCAAATGCTATTACGAAAGACGATGGAGACAAAGTTTATCACTGGAACAACGGTTTTCTTGAAAGTACGGCATCCAGCCAGCGAGTAGTTGATTTCATGCTAAAAAACAAGGACCCCCGCGTCCGTTTCTTCTACAGAAAAAACAGTTGGAACTCAACAATCGTACAAGGATTTTTCGATCAGGGAAAAGCCGTTCCTGCCTATATTTTGGATAATGTAAATTATACCGAGACAGGAGGTAAAAAAACATTCGTATCCTGGAAAGGCATGGGAGAACCCTGGGTGCGCTACTACGGATTGCCGGTGGAAATGGACGCGGCTCAAAACCCCGCCGTATACGGTGATTATTTCGATTACAGTAACCGCTCTAAATTAAAGATTGGAGATGCAGAGAAAACGTATACCCCTTTCTCCGGATTTCAGCAGGAGATGATCATTGGCCGTTACGATTTCACACTGCCCACACTCCCCGGCGGGCCGGTCATACAAGACCTGGACAACAACCCGTGGTACGGCATGTATATGTCAACGGCTGAAGTGAACCTCTACCTGGCGGAGTTTAAGCTACTGGGCGCAAACCTGCCCAAAACAGCATCGGAGTATTTCAACAAAGCGTTAAGGGCTTCCGTAGAAGAATACGACAGATTGGCCGAATTGAATAAAATCCCTTATTACGGCAAAACGTACGACTATGATCCGAACGAGAAAGTAATTGACTTGCAAAATGGAGAGATTGATGCCATGTTGGCAAATGCCGATTACCAACTAACCGGAAACACGGCGTTGGATCTGGAAAAAATTTACATACAGCAATTGTTGCACTTCACTTTGTTCCCGAACGATCAATTTGTAACTGTTCGCCGGTCAGGATGCCCGAAATCAAGCTCTACGCTGATTGAGTGGGAGAATTTCACGAGCGTCCCCAACAATGCTATTCCGCGTCGCTTTGAAGTAGGCTCACCCTCTCCGACCGATCTGATGTATCAAATCCTGATCGACGCATATCAGTCACAAGGTTTTACCCCGGGATCCAGCCAGGATGGTACGCTGTTGAATTCCGAAAGGGTATGGCAGGATATCAATGCTCCCCAGTTTGGTCAAGGTCCTAAATAACAACCTGCCCACTCAAATTCTTACCGTAAATCAGAGCTGTTTTTTCGGCTCTGATTTTTTTGTTTCCCTCACAAAAAGTATCTTTACACAACTTTTAAACAGTCAATTAAAACGGAAGTGAAAAAAATAATATTCTTTTTCTCGGTCATAACATTGTTCCTTGCTCCCCAACTACATGCACAAAAGAAAAGAATGATGCTGTTCGACGAGTACTTGAACGGCATTGTCCTGATGAAAAACAAGGCGAAAACTTCGGCAAAGCTCAATTACGATACGGCAAACAAAAAAATGATGTACCTGCAAGACAACGATGAGATGATTTTACTCAATTATAATCAGGTAGATACCGTGTATATCGCCGACAAAAGATTTATTCCGCTCCATACGATGTACCTGGAAGTTGTTCATACAAAAAACAACGAAATTTTTATTGATTGGGTACTTAAAGACAGGTACAGGGGAAACCGGGGAGCCTACGGACAAATTACTCAAAACAAAGTAGAAACGATAAATACTGCACATTGGACGAACAACGAATATAAAATTCAAACCGCGGAAGTGCTTGAACGTGAAAATGCAAATGTCTATTGGATATACATGGACGACAAGCCGGTCAGGTGCCGAAACGAAAAAGATTTATTGAAATGTTTTCCAAACAAGAAAGAAGAAATAAAGGCATTCGTAAAAAACGAAAAACTCAATTTCAAAAATCCCGCCGACGCAATACGAATTATCGATTTCTGCTTGCAATAAAAATTACACTCATGAAAATAAAAACTCTTTCCACCGTTTTATCCTTCATCTTCATTTCTACTGCATCCCCCCAACAAGGATTCGTTCATCAACAATCGGAAGGATATGTGGTCCCGACGGACGAGAAAGTACTGCAGAAACTCGACCGGTGGCAGGATCTCAAGTTCGGCGTGCTGTTTCACTGGGGATTATACTCCGTTCCCGGAATTGTGGAATCGTGGTCGATATGTTCCGAAGATGTGGACTGGATACCGCGCGACAGCACCATGACCTATTCCGATTACAAAAAGTGGTACTGGGACTTAAAAGATCAGTTTAACCCCACGGATTTCGATCCCGATCAGTGGGCAACGGTCATGGAGAAAGCCGGGATGAAATACGCCATCTTTACCACCAAGCATCACGACGGATTCAACATGTTCGACACCGGAGAGACCGATTTCTCCATCGCCAACGGACCTTTTAAAAACCATCCGAAAGCCGATGTGGCCAAATTTGTATTCGAAGCCTTCCGAAAGAAAAATTTTATGATTGGCGCCTATTTCTCCAAGCCCGACTGGCACAACCAGAACTACTGGTGGAACTACTACGCCACACCCAACCGAAGTGTAAATTACAAAATCGAAAGGCACCCGCAACGTTGGGAGAATTTCAAAAAATTCACCTACAATCAGCTGAACGAGATAACCTCCAATTACGGAAGTATGGATATCCTGTGGCTGGATGGCGGATGGGTAGCTCCTCCTCGACAGGATATCGATATGGATCGTATCGCAGGAATGGTTCGCAGGAATCAACCCGGAATTCTGATTGTGGACCGGACAGTTAAGGGCAAACACGAGAACTACCAGACCCCCGAAAGATCCATTCCCGATGAACAGCTGCCGTTTCCCTGGGAAAGCTGTATTCCCCTGAGCAACGATTGGGGATGGGTTCCCAATGCCCCGTATAAATCGGCGCGGAAAGTCATCAATACGCTTATCGAGATCACCGCCAAGGGCGGATGTTTGCTTTTGGGTGTGGGACCAACGGCGCAGGGCTTAATTGAACAACCCGTAGCAGAACGGCTGGAAAAAGTGGGCGAATGGCTCGAAGTTAACGGAGAGGGAATTTACAACACCAGAACCACACCCGGTTATAAAAGCGGGAACACCTGGTTTACCGCCGGAAAAGACAAGAAACGGTTGTACGCCATCTATGCGTTGCCCGAAAACGAACAACTTCCTCCCACCATCGAATGGGAAGGTAATCCCCCTGCAAAAGGGGCACGGATGATCCTGTTGCAAAACAACAAACCGGTAAAATGGAAATCCGGCAGTAACAAAACAACCGTCTACCTTCCCAAAAACCTCGAACAGGAATCACTGGTGTTATCGTTTAACATAAACTAAAATGAGAAGATTACTGTTTTCCGTCGTTTTAATCGCCCTGCTCTTTCCCTTGTCGGCACAACCGGTCTATAAAAATTCGCAGGCTTCTACCGAAGAACGGGTTGCAGACCTGTTGTCGAGAATGACGGTAAAAGAAAAGGTCGGACAGCTGTGCTCGCCGCCGGGATGGGAGATGTACCGGAAAAACGGAGAAAACGTAACGGTTTCCGATACGTTCGTTAAACTGATGAGCGATATGCCACCCGGAACTTTTTGGGCGACACTGCGGGCCGACCCCTGGACAAAAAAAACAATTGAAACCGGATTGCATCCCGAGCTGTCTGCAAAAGCGCTCAACGCCCTCCAAAAGTACGTTATGGAAAATACCAGATTGGGGATTCCCCTGTTCTTTGCCGAAGAATGTGCGCATGGGCACATGGCTGTCGGAACGACGGTTTTTCCTACCTCGTTGGCTCAGGCAAGCACATTCAACAGAGATCTGATCTACCGGATGGGAGAAGCCATCGGAGTGGAAACAAGGGTGCAAGGCGCCCACATCGGTTATGGCCCCATCATCGATATTGCCCGTGAACCGCGATGGTCGAGAATGGAAGAAACTTTCGGCGAAGACCCGGTTCTGACCGGCGTACTGGGCAGCTGCTTCGTCAAGGGACTACAGGGAGAGGACATCAGAGACGGCAAACACGTCTACTCCACACTGAAGCATTTTGTGGCATACGGCATTCCGGTAGGCGGGCATAACGGCCGACAAGCCATGATTGGCATGCGGGAACTCTTCTCCGATCACCTGTCGCCTTTCAAGATGGCTGTCGATGCCGGCGCAAAAACGATCATGACCGCCTACAATTCCATCGACGGCATTCCCTGTACTTCGAACAGGTACTTGCTGACCGATATTTTAAGAGAGCGATGGGGATTCGACGGGTTTGTATTCTCCGACCTGGGGAGCGTGGAAGGGATAGCCACCTCCCACAGAACCGTTCCCGATATAAAACAGGCAGCCGCTGTTGCGTTGAAAGCCGGAGTGGAAATAGACCTGGGAGGAAACGCCTACGGGAAAAACCTGGAGCAGGCGTTAAAAGAGAATCTCATAACCGCCGAAGAACTGGACAACGCCGTCGCCCGGGTACTGCGATTGAAGTTCGAGATGGGCCTGTTTGAAAATCCTTACGTGGATCCCGCACAAGTATCCGCATTCGTCAGAAACGAAAATCACAAAAACATCGCGCGGGAAGTAGCAGAACAGGGAACAGTACTTCTTAAAAACACGAACAACCTCCTGCCGTTATCCGGGAATATAAAGAGTATCGCCGTAATCGGCCCGAATGCCGACAACACCTACAATCAACTCGGCGATTACACCGCTCCACAGGAAAGAGAAAATATCGCTACCGTCTTGGACGGGATAAAAAAAGCGGTACATCCGTCAACAACCGTACGATACGTTAAAGGGTGCGCCATCCGCGACACTACACGGAGCAACATCCCCGAAGCCGTGAAGGCCGCACTCCGGTCCGAAGTCACCGTCCTGGTTGTGGGGGGATCAAGCGCCAGAGACTTCAGGACCGAATACATGGAAACCGGTGCTGCTGTCGTCCCGGGCTCGAAAGAAGATACCGTCCCCGACATGGAATCGGGTGAAGGATACGACAGGAACTCACTTCGCCTGCTGGGCAAGCAGGAAGAACTGATGAAAGCACTTATAGAAACGGGCAAACCGCTTATCGTCATCTACATCCAGGGAAGGCCGCTCGAAATGAACCTGGCTTCCGAAAAGGCGGATGCGCTGCTGTGTGCCTGGTATCCGGGACAGGAAGGCGGACATGCCATTGCCGGGATTTTATTTGGAGACTATAACCCCGCCGGACGATTACCGGTCTCCGTACCGCGTTCCACCGGCCAGTTACCGGTTTACTATTCGTTAGGCAGTCAAAACAAATACGTGGAAGGCGAGGGCTCCCCGCTTTATTCTTTTGGGTACGGACTGAGTTACACCCAATTCAAATACGACGACCTGAAAATAACCCGGGAAAAGGGAAGAACGACTGTTTCGTGCAGTATTTCAAACACCGGGGATTTTGATGGGGAAGAGGTCGTTCAACTTTACGTCAGGGACAACATCGGTTCCGTTTCCACTCCGCCCATTCAGTTAAAGGATTTCTGCCGGGTGTTTATAAAGAAAGGGGAAACGCGACCGGTAACGTTCACGCTCGGGGACGATCGGCTGTCCCTGTTCAATGCTCAAATGAAGGAAGTTACCGAACCCGGGGAATTTACAGTAATGATCGGGGCAGCTTCCAGCGACATCCGGTTAAGGGGAAGTTTTCTCTGCCCGTGACACTCCCGGCAATTGTGGTGGTTATGCCGGGACAACGCTTTAACGTTTATTTAATTCTTTTTTTCTTTAATCTCGGGATAATATCGTAAATTTGGCGTCCGAAAAAAACATTTATGAGCTTTTTAACAAACGAAAAATTAACCATCGTTGGCGCTGCCGGAATGATTGGTTCAAACATGGCGCAAACTGCAGCAATGATGCGCTTAACCCCGAACATCTGCTTATACGACCCTTTTGCACTGGGCCTGGAAGGGGTTTACGAAGAGATGCGTCATTGTGGATTTGAAGGAGTGGATTTTACGTTCACTACCGATATCCGGGAAGCATTCACCGGCACAAAATACATGATTTCTTCGGGCGGTGCTCCGCGAAAAGACGGCATGACCCGCGAAGATTTGTTGAAAGGCAATGCGGAGATTGCAGCTCAACTGGGTAAGGATATTAAGGCATACTGCCCCGAACTGAAACACCTTACCGTCATTTTCAATCCCGCCGACATTACCGGCCTGGTTGCCCTCATTCACTCGGGATTGAAACCGGGTTGCGTTACCACACTGGCAGGGCTGGACAGTACCCGTTTGCAAAGCGAACTGGCGAAACATTTCGGCGTGAAACAGAGCCAGGTCACCAATACCCGCACCTATGGCGGACACGGCGAACAGATGGCCGTTTTTGCCTCTACGGCAAAAGTTGACGGAAAGCCGTTAACCGATCTCATCGGCACACCTGAGCTCACAAACGAAGATTGGGATGCCCTAAAACAGAGAGTCACCAAAGGGGGGGCAAACATCATCAAGCTGCGTGGGCGCTCATCGTTCCAAAGCCCATCCTATGTATCGGTAGAGATGATCCGTGCCGCCATGGGCGGAGAACCTTTCAACTGGCCCTCGGGCTGTTACGTGAACACCGTCGATTTCCCGAACATCATGATGGCGATGGAAACCGACATCACCGGGAACGGTGTGGTCATAAACGAAACCAAAGGAGCCGACAGCGAAATGGCTGCCTTGAAAGAGAGCTATCAACACCTGGCGAAGCTGCGCGACGAAGTCATTGCAATGGGGATCATTCCCACAATAGACCAATGGAAATCGGTAAATCCGAATTTATAAATTTATAAATAACTCCGGGATTTTTCCCGGAGTTATTTTTTTGTCTATCGTTACAAAAGGCTCCATGCCACTGTCAGCCCGGCCATCACGATAGAGATCATGCTCATCAGCTTGATTAAAATGTTTAACGAGGGTCCCGACGTATCTTTGAACGGATCCCCAACAGTATCGCCCACCACGGTAGCTTTGTGTACCTGACTCCCCTTTCCGCCCAGGTTGCCTTCTTCTACGAATTTCTTGGCATTGTCCCAAGCTCCGCCGGAATTGGCCATGAATACGGCCAGCACAAATCCTGAACCCAATCCCCCGGCCAACAATCCCATAACTCCGGGAACACCGAGAACAACACCCGTAACAATGGGAATGGCAATGGCAAGAAGCGAAGGCAGCAACATTTCCCGCTGTGCGCCTTTTGTAGATATCTCAACACACTTCGCATAATCGGGAGTACCCGTGCCCTCCAATATACCCGCGATCTCTCGGAACTGGCGACGCACCTCTTCGACCATTTTCTGGGCAGCCCGGCCCACGGCATTCATCGTGAGACCACAGAAAAGAAAAGCCATCATCGAGCCGATAAAAATACCGACAAGCACCTTCGGGTTCATCAGGGTAACCTGGTAGTAGTTCATGAAATCGGCAAAACCGGCCTTACCGATCTCCACGCTGTTACTGCCATCGGCAAATTCAAGCACTGTCTCTCCCAGACGCAACATCCCTATTTTAATCTCTTCGATATAGGAGGCCAACAAAGCCAGTGCCGTCAGCGCTGCGGAACCGATCGCAAATCCTTTCCCCGTGGCGGCAGTAGTGTTTCCAAGAGCATCCAGCGCATTATCGGCAATGGGGCCGTAAGCGTCCGTAGCCAACGTTATTCCAAGAGTAGAAAGCATGCCTACAGCTGCTATTCCGATACCGTAAAGCCCCATACTCAGGTTCTCACCCGACATCATCTGTTGCACATCAAACCCGGTGGCACAAAGGTAAGAAAATAAAATAGCCAATGCTATGGTTATCACGGGAATAAATGTAGATATCATTCCGGTCCCCATACCCGAGATAATAACGGTTGCCGGCCCGGTCTTGCCGCTTTCCGCAATCTTGCGTGTTGGACTAAAAGAATGAGACGTAAAATATTCCGTACCTTGCCCGATAATGATCCCGGCCAGCAGTCCCGAAATTACGGAAAAGGATAAGCCCAGCCAGCTCTCGAAACCAAGAAGATAAAAAATTACAAAAGTGAAGAGAGCAATCAATAGCGCGCTGACGTTAACTCCGCGGTTCAACGCCGCCATCAATTTCTTCATATCGGCATTTTCTCCTGTACGCACCAGAAAAATACCGAGTATGGAAAGAAAAACACCGATAGCCGCAATAATCATCGGCGCAAAAACAGCTTTGGCCTGCATGGCCGGGTTAAGCGCAAAAGCCGAAGCGCCCAATGCTGCCGTAGCCAGGATAGAGCCGCAGTAAGACTCGTAAAGATCAGCCCCCATCCCGGCAACGTCACCCACGTTGTCACCCACGTTATCCGCAATGGTGGCAGGGTTTCGCGGATCATCCTCGGGAATGCCGGCCTCCACCTTTCCTACCAGATCGGCCCCTACGTCGGCCGCCTTAGTGTAAATTCCCCCTCCCACACGTGCGAACAGCGCTTGCGTGGAAGCGCCCATGCCGAAAGTAAGCATGGTAGTGGTAATCATAATCAGTTTGTGCCCCGGCTCGGCATTCTCTATGAAATGATCAAGGACAAGATACCACGCCGAGATATCGAGCAAGGCCAGGCCAACCACCACCAGGCCCATGACGGCACCCGAGCGAAAAGCTACCTGTAACCCCTTGTTGAGTGAATCTTTGGCAGCATTCGCCGTACGGGCCGATGCATATGTGGCGGTCTTCATACCGAAGAAACCGGCTAATGCCGAAAAAAAACCGCCGGTCAGGAACGCAAAGGGGACCCAGTTGTTCTGCAACCCAAAATAAGCCATGACGGCAAAAACCGTGGCTAAAATTACAAAGACGATGGCAACAACCTTGTACTGCTGCCTTAAATACGGTACCCTCGCTCTCTTTCATCATCTTCTTGAAGAAATAGAAAGCAAAGCCAAGAGCGAACAACGATGCAATGGGAACAAGATAAAAGTAATTCATTGGTAATTAAAACTTAATTTATATGTTTGGTTTGCGATTTTAAGAAATTTCGATAAAGTTATAAAATATGATTGAATTATCACCGCCAAAGTTAAATTATTGTTATTTTTTAAATATCCAAGCTTTTTAGCTTAAAAGAGGAGCCTCAATTTTACATTTTCACTATCTTTGCCTTGATTTATTATATGATTTTAAAAAATCAGCCATAAAATGACGATTACGTTTAAATAACCTTTAAAATCAGAAAGCAAAGAGATTTTCAATAAACAATGCATGAGATGGAAAAGAGTTTCTTCTTAAGTACCGACAAAAGTCCCAAAAATATTCAAATAAAAAAAGAGATCATAAACCATTTCGTTAACAACGGAAATGACACGATAGCCGAACTCTCCAAGGGACTCGACCTGAGTGTTCCCACCGTAACAAAACTGATAGGGGAGCTGAGCGACAAAGGATTGGTTGCCGATTTTGGAAAAATACAGACTGCGGGAGGGAGATACCCAAATGTTTACGGCCTGAATCCATCGTCTGTCTATTTTGTAGGGGTAGACATGACAAGGCACCATTTGAACATAGCCCTCATGGATTTTAAAGGCGACATTGTCAAATACGAAATGGGAATTTCCTATATGTATGAAAACACCACGGAATCGTTCGAAGTCCTTTGTGAACACATACAGGAGTTCATCCGCGGAACGGGTGAACTGAAACAAAAAATATACAACATCTGCCTGAACATCTCGGGCCGCGTAAATCCCGAGTCCGGATACAGCTACAGCAGCTTCTATTTTAGCGAGGAGCCGATCAGCAATATCCTGACAAACCGGTTAAACTACAAAGTAACCGTAGATAACGACACACGCTCAATGGCTTACGGTGAATTTATGAAAGGAGCGGTACAGAGTGAAAGCAACGTGATCTTTGTGAATGTAAGCTGGGGGATCGGCATTGGAATTGTTATCGATAAAAAGCTGTACTACGGGAAATCAGGATTTTCGGGAGAATTCGGCCATTTCCCCGTCTTCGACAACGAGATCATTTGCCATTGCGGCAAGAAGGGATGCCTTGAGACAGAAGCATCGGGGCTAGCCATACACCGGATGGTGCTGGAACGGATTAAAAAAGGAGAAAGTTCCATCCTTACCCAACAGGTAAAGGACTTAAATAAACTCACCCTTACCGATATCATAAAAGCCACCACACATGAGGATCCGCTCTGCATAGAGATTGTGGAAGAAGTAGGATTCAAACTGGGCAAATACGTCGCCGGACTGATCAACATCTTTAATCCGGAACTGGTGGTTATAGGCGGACAAGTGGCGGAAACAGACGGGTTTATCATGCTCCCGATAAGAAGCGCAGTCAGAAAACATTCCCTGGGACTGGTAAATAAAGATACACAGATAATCCCGTCAAAATTGAAAAACAAAGCCGGAGTCGTAGGCGCATGCATGATCGCACGAAGCCGGTTGTTTGACAACTAAAGATCACCGTTAACCTAAAAAAAACCTTTCATCAGCCACAAAATTGCACATTTAACACTTATTTGTGCGCATATCTCGTATTTTCTTTTACTTTTGCGCTGTAGCATTTTGTCACATAAAACAGATCATTGATTTTAAATAGTCGTCACACGAACAATTTTGCTGCATTTAGGTTATTTTAAAAACTACAATAACAATTTAAGAAAATGAGAAATTTACATTTCGAAACCCTGCAGATTCACGCAGGACAGCAACCCGATCAGATTGAAGGCTCAAGGGTTGCTCCCATTCATCAGACTACTGCTTTCGTTTTTAAAAATGCCGAACACGGTGCCGACTTGTTCGGCTTAAGGGAATTTGGGAATATTTACACCCGATTGCAAAATCCCACGACGGATGTTTTCGAAAAACGGATGGCCGCCCTGGAGAAAGGGACTGCCGCTGTTGCTACCGCCTCGGGACAATCTGCGGAGTTCATTGCTATCAACAGCTTAGCCGGAACCGGCGACAACATAGTCAGCACATCGTTCTTGTACGGCGGCACATACAATCTTTTCAGGGTCTCTTTTGCCCGGTTGGGAGTTGAATTCCGTTTCGCCAAGGGCGACGATGTCGAGAGCATAGAAAGCCTGATCGACGACAGGACAAAAGCCATTTACCTGGAGATGATTGGAAATCCGGAGTACAACATTCCCGATGTGGAAAAAATCGTTGAACTGGCACGCAAAAAAGACCTGCCGGTAATAATGGACAATACATTTGCACAAGGGGGGTACTTGTTCAATCCCATCGACTGGGGAGTAAACATTGTGCTTCATTCTGCCACAAAATGGATTGGAGGCCACGGCACATCCATGGGCGGCATCATTATAGACGGAGGAAATTTCAATTGGAACAACGGAAAATACCCCGCCCTCAGTGAGCCGTCTGAAGGGTATCACGGATTGAATTTCTGGGAAGTATTCGGCGATCAATCTCCTTTTGGAAACATCGCTTTCGCCATACGTTGCCGCGTGGAGGGGCTTCGCGACTTTGGCCCTGCCATAAGCCCGTTCAACTCCTTTATGATGCTTCAGGGACTGGAGACGCTCTCGCTTCGGGCAGAACGAATAAATGCGAGCGCATTGGAGATGGCCCGCTGGCTAGAAAAACACCCGAAAGTAGAAAAAGTCAACTATCCGGGACTAGAAAGCAGCAAATACCACGCGTTGGCTAAGAAATACCTGAAGAACAACGGTTTCGGAGGAGTCCTGTCGTTTTTTATCAAAGGAAATGAAAAACAGGCCGCCACGGTCATTGACAACCTGTCACTGATCAGCCACGTAGCGAACGTGGGCGATACCCGGACGCTGATTATTCATCCCGCTACAACCACGCATGAACAGCTCTCGAAAGAAGCTCAAACGGCTTCGGGAGTCTATCCCAATATGTTACGGCTGTCACTCGGGCTGGAACATATCGATGACATCAAGGATGAATTGGACGAAGCATTGTCAAAATTATAACCTTGACGGGAGAGGGTTGATACCCGGTAAGCAACGCCGGAAAAAAGAGCGTGCGAAGATTTTGATCGCACGCTCTTTTTTTAATTCATTACTTTCTTTATCACCTCGGGATCTTTTACCAGCGCCCTGAGCTCCTGTTCCAAATCGATACGGCTCACCTCCATATCCTCGAGCTCAACCCGTTGCCAGATTTCCTCAACCCATTGATTCTGGTTCTCCCCAAACTCGTCGACCGCCTGAAACCATCTTAGGTACATAAACCTGGGTCCAGAGAGTTTCAGATTCAAGGGATTGTCTTTTCCGACCTGCGTCCTGTTGAAAGAATGATTAATCTCTTCGATGTAAAGGGAATCTCCAACCAACCTGTACGTTCCGTCAACGGTGATCATGGCGGCCTCTTCTGTTGTCATAAAATTAACAAACCTGCCGTCATCGATAATCATCTTAAACATTCCGTGAGGCATCTTCTTGTAGCCCCCCTCGTTGCTGTTATGAATGGCTTTCACCTCCCACAACCCAAACAGGCGCTTCGCCGTCTCACTTTTCAAACCTTTTTGCGCAGTCCCGCATCCGGTCAGCAATGCAATCACGCAAACAAACAGAGAGTAAAAAATTTTCGTTTTCATGATTACTCTATTTTATGGAATTTACCCCACACAAATATAGAACCTTTTTATCTATAAATCATTTTTTTTGCCGTTTTTTTACCGGATATCCATCTCTTCGATCAGGTGCGTAGCGCCGGCAAATTTATCGATAATGAACAGCACGTAACGAATGTCTACTGCGATGCTTCTCTGGTAATCGGGCAGGTACTGGATATCTCCGCCCACACCCTCCCAATTGCGGTCGAAGTTTATACCGATCAGCTCTCCCCGGGCGTTCATGACCGGACTGCCTGAGTTCCCACCTGTAGTATGTGTGGAAGCCATAAATGCCACCGGCATTTTACCGCCGGGCAAAGCATAGTTCCCATAATCCCTGTTATCGTACAGTTTCTTCAACTTTTCGGGTACGACGAACTCCCAGTTCCGGGGGTCCTCCTTCTCCATAACCCCCTCTAACGTAGTTTGGGGCCGGTAGCAGACAGCATCCCGGGGTGCATACCCTTTCACCTGCCCGTAAGCAAGCCTAAGCGTAAGGTTAGCATCGGGAGCATATGCCGCTGACCCATCCATCTCCAACACCCCTTTCAGGTAGGAGCGGCGGGCAATCAGGTAGGAACGTGTAAATGCATCTTGCTGATCCCTTAAGGAGATTTCTTCTTCCTTTACCGACCGGGCAAAGGCAAACATCGGGTCTTGGATAAGTGCCTCGGCCGACGGGGAGGAAAGGAACCTCTCCAGGTTGGCTTCATTCCCAAAAACAGAATTTTCAAAAATATTGTCCACGAAACTATTCACATCTCCCGCAAACACAGTGTGCAAATCAGAAAAAATGGCGGGTTGCTTCTCCCTGGGAACCAACCGCACATATTCCGCAATCATCGCTTTGGCCACTTTCCTGTCCACCGAGGTATTGTAATTCTTGTTGGCAAAACTCCGGTAATCGCTGACAAACAGCGACGTTAGTTCACCGATCTGCTTTTCATTCTTGTTTTGAAGCGCCCGGATCAACGAGTCGGCGTTCCGGACCGGCACATTCGCGAACTCAATCCCCCTGACGATCCCTTCGTTCAGCATCCGGTCCCTGAAACGGAGATCACCGCGTTGCTGCACAATGCGCTGTATGGTATCCAGGGCGGCCAGGTACTGTGTTTTATTCTTTTTTCTTGCCCAAGCGGCAAGTCTTTCCTGTTGTCGTTTCTTTTCCATTACAAAATTACGCTTGTCGATGGCCCAGTTCGAGCCGATAGCGCTTTTGTAGGCATTGGTGGAGCCTGTGTATTTCGAAGCATACTGGATATTTACCCGAGGGTCGGCAAGCATCTCATTCAACAGGGTCTCCTGACGAACCCGCCGCATGTTGATCCGTACGGCGTTATCGATGTCGCGCCTCTCGGAAACTTCCCACGAAGTGTAAAACTTATGGGTTGTACCGGGAAATCCGAGGATCATAACAAAATCGTTCTCATTCGCTCCCCGGGTAGAGACCGTAAGCCAGCGCTTGGGTTTCAGCGGAACGTTATCGGGAGAATAGGCAGTCGGGTTCCCGTTCTTATCGGCGTATATGCGGAAAAGGGAAAAGTCACCCGTGTGGCGCGGCCACATCCAGTTATCGGTATCGGCACCGAACTTCCCGATCGAACTGGGCGGAGCACCCACCAGACGAACATCGGAGTAAATCTTTTTGATGAACAAAAAATACTGGTTCCCGTCGAAGAACGGTTTGATCTCAACATCGGTCCCGGGATTCTCCCTCAGGAACCCTGCCCCCACCCTCTCAACTGCAATACTGTTCAAATAGGCGGGAGAAAGGAACAGGACGCCCTCTTTGTCCAACGACTTATCCCTTTGAAGACACTTTTTCACGTAATCGGTCACCTCCTCCACCTTGTCGATAAAAGTAACCGTCAGTCCGGGATTGGGAAGCTCTTCGGCCGTTGTCATGGCCCAAAATCCATTTTCCAGGTAATTGTGTTCCAGCGTACTGTGGTTCTGTATCTGTCCATAACCGCAGTGATGATTGGTCAGCACCAGTCCCCGGGAAGAGACCACCTCACCCGTACATCCGCCGCCAAACTGGACAACCGCATCTTTTATCGATGCTCCGTCGGGATTGTAAATGTCGTAATCTTCCAGTTTCAATCCCATTCTTTTCATTTCGGGATATTTTTGTCGCTTCAACAGGTGCAGCATCCACATCCCCTCATCGGCAGAAAGAGAGAAAGAAGTCAGGATAAGAATCAGGGAGAGAAACGATTTTTTCATCTTCAGTTTTTTGATTGATTGGGTAAATTATATTAAGTTCGGTAAATAATGCGTTGCCTATTTCTGCAGGACGAAGTTAATGATTTCTCTTTTAACCGTCAATTAAAAGAGATAAATGATTAATTTTGTACCGTGTTTCCAACCGGACGACAAGGGTATGGGAACACAGGCACCGAAAAAACATCAATTTTATGTCAACACTCAGGTTCAAAGCGGTAGAGGAAGCTTCAAAAAGAGTTCCCGTAGAAATTTCAGTTCCCGATCAGCTCCCGTCGGAATATTTCGGCAAGTACGTGTTCAACCGGACACAAATGTCGAAATACCTTTCCAAAGAAACCATGAACACCGTTCTCGATGCCATCGACCAGGGAATAACGCTGCAGCGTGAAATTGCCGATCACGTGGCAGCCGGCATGAAGATGTGGGCAATCGAGATGGGGGCTACACACTACACACACTGGTTCCAGCCCCTCACGGAAGGAACCGCGGAAAAACACGACTCGTTTGTGGACTACATGAACGGCCCCGGAGGGAACATCATCGAAAGGTTCTCCGGAAAGCTACTTGCACAACAGGAACCGGATGCATCCAGCTTTCCCAGCGGCGGCATCCGGAATACGTTCGAAGCCCGGGGCTATACTGCCTGGGACCCGTCGTCACCGGCATTCATTATCGAAGACACCCTCTGTATCCCCACTGTCTTTATCTCCTATACAGGTGAAGCGCTCGACTACAAAACACCGTTATTGAAATCGCTTTCGGCGATAGACAAAGCCGCCGTAGAAGTTTGCAAGCTCTTTGATCCGAATGTGAAAAAAGTCTATTCCTATCTGGGCTGGGAACAGGAATACTTCCTGGTAGACCAGGCATTGTATGTTGCCCGACCCGACCTGAACCTGACCGAAAGAACGCTCATGGGGCACGAAAGTGCCAAGAACCAGCAGCTGGAAGACCACTATTTCGGAGCGGTTCCGCCGCGCGTGGTGGCATTCATGCGCGAAGTGGAACACGAAGCATACAAATACGGCATCCCGCTGAAGACCCGCCACAACGAGGTAGCTCCCAACCAGTTTGAACTTGCCCCCATTTACGGTGAGACAAACCTGGCTGTCGACCAGAACCTGTTGATCATGTCGCTGATGCACAAGATCGCCGCCAAACACAACTTCAAGTTGCTGCTGCACGAGAAGCCGTTCGCCGGCGTAAACGGATCGGGTAAACACAACAACTGGTCGCTGGGGACCGATACCGGCGTAGGACTTTTCACACCCGGCAAAACCGCGAACGAAAACCTCCGGTTCGTGACGTTCCTTATCAACACGCTCATGGCGGTATACAAACACAACAGCCTGCTCAAGGCATCCATTATGTCTGCACAGAACGCGCACCGCCTGGGAGCCAATGAGGCACCTCCGGCCATTATCTCCGTGTTCCTCGGTTCGCAGCTTTCGTCCGTGCTCGATAAGATTGAAGAAAGCTCCGACGATGACGACATCACGATGGACGAACTTCGCAAGATGAAGCTGGGCATTTCCCATATTCCCGAAGTGCTGATCGACAATACCGACCGCAACCGCACCTCGCCTTTTGCTTTCACCGGAAACCGGTTCGAGTTTCGTGCCGTAGGATCGTCGGCCAATTGCTCATCAGCCATGAGCGCGCTCAATGCTGTTGTGGCCAGCCAGTTGATAGACTTCAAAAAGGAGATTGATAAAAAGATGAAAGAAGGCATGAAGAAAGAGCAGGCCATCTTTGATACCATACGCCTTTACATCAAAGCATGCAAGCCAATCCGATTCGATGGGAACGGATACAGTGACGAGTGGAAAGAGGAAGCCCGGAAGCGCGGACTCGATTGCGAAACGAGCGTGCCGTTGATTTTTGATGCGTACCTTTCCGAACGGAGCATAAAAATGTACGAGAGCATCGGCGTGTTGAACGAACGCGAACTTCACGCCAGAAACGAGGTGAAGTGGGAAACGTATACTAAAAAGATTCAGATAGAAGCCCGGGTACTGGGCGATCTGAGCATGAACCACATCATCCCCGTGGCCACGCAGTACCAGTCGATGCTGCTGGACAACCTGTACAAGATGCGCGTGGTTTTCGATAAAGAGAAAGCAACCCGGCTCTCCCGGGAGGATGCGGCGCTGATCGAGGAGATTGCAACACATATCTCCGCCATAAAGACCAATGTGGACGACATGATAGAGGCCCGAAAATCGGCCAACAAGCTCGAAGACGCACGCGACAAGGCCATCGCCTACCACGATACGGTCGAACCGTTCCTGTCCGTCATCCGTTACCACATCGACAAACTGGAACTGATGGTCGACAATCAGATGTGGCCCCTGCCCAAGTACCGGGAGTTGCTGTTTATCAGCTGATCCTATATGTACTCATCCCCGTAACGGAACTTCACATCGGTCACAAAGTGCTTGATGCGTTGTTCCTCTTCCTTTTTGCAGATCAGCAACGCCTTGTCCGATTCGGCAACAATGTATCCGTCAAGCCCCTGTATCACCACCAGCTTGTCGTCGCTCATGGTCACCACGTTGTCGTTACTTTCAATGTACAGCGTTTTGCAATGCAGGCTGGCATTATTGTTCTCGTCTTTCGGGGTTATTTCGTGCAACGAACCCCAGGTACCCAGGTCGGACCACCCGAAGTCGGAACCGATAACGTATACGTTCTCCGCCTTTTCCATTATCCCGTAATCGATGGAGATGTTGGAACAAAACGGAAATGCCCGGTCGATAAACTCTTTCTCCCGGGGAGTATTAAAGAACTCTTTGCCCTCGTTGAACTTGTTCACGATATCGGGTAAATAGGTTCTGAACGACTCTATGATGGTTTTCACGTTCCACAGGAAGATTCCCGAATTCCAGACGAACTCGCCACTTTCACAGAAAACCCGGGCCAGTTCTAAATTAGGCTTCTCCGTGAAGGTTTTTACCTTTCGAATGCCTTCAACCTCTTCGTGACTCTCCTGAATGTAACCGTAACCTGTTTCCGGACGGCTGGGCTTTATACCCAGTGTCAGCAGGACAGGATTCTTTTCCACAAACTGCAGCCCCCGTTCAATCTCGGACAGGAAAACGTCTTCTTTCAAGATAAGATGATCGGAAGGGGCCACCACAATGTTGGCATCCGGATTGATCGCCTGAATATGAAACAGGGCATAGGCAATGGCAGGAGCGGTATTTCTTCTCAACGGCTGTCAGCTCAGCATATGCGTCGTTGGTCACTACGAAAATATTTTCGATGGGAATGATTTTTTTAAACCGGTCAAACGTGCTCTGCAAGAGCGAACGGCCCGTACCAAAAAAATCGAGGAACTGCTTGGGCCTGTCTTCTTTACTAAAAGGCCAGAACCGGCTGCCGATCCCGCCTCCCATAATAACACAAAAATTGTTGTTCTTCATAACATAATCTTACACTCTGGGTGATGGATACACTTTTTCGATTGTATTATCTTCTTTCCCGGTATAACGCTTTCCGTCGGGTGATTGTTTTAACAATTCATCAATTAATTTCATACTGTATTTTCTTTTGGAATAATTCAAAAGAAAAGGAGCAAACCGTTTTTACTTTTGATTTTTTTGTGTACTTTTGCAATCTCATTTTCTACAAAATGCCCAGATGGCGGAATTGGTAGACGCGCTGGTCTCAAACACCAGTGGATTCACTTCCATGCCGGTTCGATCCCGGCTCTGGGTACGATTTTAAAACGCTAAAACATTTAAAATAAATGTTTTAGCGTTTTTTCTTTGTGTGGCGTGTCCGCAGCGTGTCCGCATTTTTAGGAAAGTCACGAAAATTAAGAAATATTTTCAGCATTGGTTTTTAAATATTTGTGTATTCCATCTATTATTTTTTCAGGTGTCAATAAATCCTTCGGGTTACTCCCTATTATGTAAGGAATATATTTCTCATTTTTCAGTTCAGAAATAATATGGAATTGCCAACTTATTTGAGACAATAAGTTAAGCAACATTTTTAATTAATTGTTTTTTAATATTGTACTGTTTCCAAAATTCATCAATAGTCAAATT